>MGZO01000133.1:20074-39369 GCA_001802655.1 Hydrogenophilales bacterium RIFOXYD1_FULL_62_11 | reverse complement strand
CAGCATCAAAGTCTCGCTGATCCAGCCGATCGCGATGGACGAAGGCCTGCGTTTCGCAATTCGCGAAGGCGGCCGCACCGTCGGCGCGGGCGTTGTGGCGAAAATCGAAGAATAAGGCGAATTACATGCAAAACCAGAAGATCCGAATCCGCCTGAAAGCGTTTGATTACAAATTAATCGACCAGTCAGCCCAGGAAATTGTTGAAACCGCCAAGCGTACAGGTGCAGTGGTAAAGGGGCCCGTTCCCCTGCCAACTTCAATCGAGCGTTTTGACGTGCTGCGCTCGCCGCACGTCAACAAGACATCGCGTGACCAGTTCGAGATACGTACCCATCGTCGTTTGATGGACATCATGGATCCGACCGACAAAACGGTCGATGCTTTGATGAAGCTGGATTTGCCCGCTGGTGTGGACGTAGAAATCAAGTTGTAAAAAGATGGCGGCATCTGTATACTGCCGCCCCTTCGCTGTATCAATAGTCGCCGGTCAATTGTAATCGGCACCTACAACCCTTGCGGGTGGCTTCGGCTTCCGGCTTGAGATAGGAAATACAAAAATGAGTATAGGGCTCGTTGGCCGGAAGGTCGGCATGACCCGCGTTTTTACCGAGAGCGGCGCGTCCGTTCCGGTGACAGTGCTGGAAATGTCAAACAATCGTGTGACGCAAGTGCGCACGTCAGAAAATGATGGTTATTCCGCTGTGCAGGTTGCCTTTGGTGTCCGCCGCAATAGCCGTGTCAATAAATCCGAAGCTGGGCACTACGCCAAGGCGGGTGTTGATGCGGGCGAGCTCAAGCGTGAATTCCGTGTATCAACTGAAGTTGCTGCCCAATACCCGTTGGGTTCGTTGGTGCCAGTCGAGGTGTTTGCTGCGGGGCAAAAGGTTGATGTGACCGGTGTTACGCAGGGCAAGGGTTTTGCGGGCACCATTAAGCGCCACAACTTCAAGTCGCAGCGCGCAACTCATGGCAACTCCCGTTCGCATAATGTTCCGGGCTCCATTGGTATGGCGCAGGATCCGGGTCGCGTGTTTCCTGGCAAACGTATGTCTGGGCACATGGGCGCAGTAACATGTACCAAGCAGAATCTTGAAGTTGTTCGTGTTGATGTGGAGCGTGGTCTGGTGCTGTTGAAGGGTGCTGTTCCGGGTTCCAAGGGTGGTCATGTGGTTGTGCGCCCGGCTGTGAAGGGGGGTGCCTAATGGATTTAACCGTCATTAACGAGCAGGGGCAGCAGGTTTCCACTTTGGCTGCCGCAGACGAAACGTTTGGCCGGGATTACAATGAAGCGCTGATTCACCAGTTGGTGACTGCATTCCAGGCGAATGCGCGTAGCGGTAACCGTGCCCAGCAAACCCGCGCTGAGGTTACAGCGTCCACGCACAAGCCGTGGCGTCAAAAGGGTACGGGGCGTGCGCGTGCAGGTCGTACCTCCAGTCCGATCTGGCGCGGAGGTGGTGTAGCGTTTCCGAACAAGCCAAATGAAAACTTTACGCACAAGGTCAACCGTAAGATGTATCGCGCGGGCTTGGCGGCAATTCTTTCGCAGTTGGTGCGTGAAGGAAAGCTCAAAGTTGTTGAGAGCCTAGGTGTCGATTCGCCCAAGACCAAACTGCTTGCGGGCAAGTTGAAATCGATGGGGTATGGCAAGGTCATGATAATTGCGGATAGCGTGGATGAAAATCTGTGGTTGTCCTCACGCAATCTGCCTAACGTCTATGTGGTTGAACCGCATCAGGCGGATCCTTGGAGCTTGGTCAAGTTCGGTAACGTGCTGATCACCAAGGCCGCAATCAAGCAGTTTGAGGAGATGGTGTGATGGGTGCGTTTACTCAAGAGCGTTTGCTCAAAGTCATTCTTGCGCCGGTGATCTCTGAAAAGAGCACCCGTCTGGCTGATAAATTGAATCAGGTTGTATTTCGTGTTTTGCCCGATGCGACCAAGCAGGAAATTGGCGCTGCTGTTGCTGATTTGTTTAAGGTCGAAGTGGTGGGTGTGCAGGTGCTGAACGTCAAGGGCAAGGTCAAGCGCTCCGGGCGTGTTACGGGTCGCCGTGATAACTGGAAGAAAGCCTATGTCACCCTCAAGCAGGGGCAGGACATTGACTTCACGTCCGGTCAGTAAGGGAGAAAATCATGGCATTGATTAAAGTCAAACCTACCTCTGCCGGCCGCCGCGCGGTTGTCAAGGTCGTAACACCTGGTCTGCATAAAGGCAAGCCTGTAGCAGCGTTGCTGGAGCCGCAAAAGCGCGGTTCCGGTCGTAACAATAACGGTCACATTACGGTTCGCCACAAAGGTGGTGGCCATAAGCAACATTACCGCGTGGTCGATTTCCGTCGTAACAAGGATGGCATCCCTGCAACGGTTGAGCGTATTGAGTATGACCCGAACCGTTCGGCGCATCTTGCATTGCTGTGTTACGCCGATGGTGAGCGTCGTTACATTATCGCACCGCGTGGCATTCAGGCTGGTGCGCAGTTGGTCAGTGGTGTCGAAGCACCAATCAAGGCGGGTAACTGCCTTCCGTTGCGTAGTATTCCGGTCGGAAGCACCGTGCATTGCATTGAAATGATGCCCGGTAAGGGTGCGCAAATTGCACGCTCGGCGGGTACCTCGGTTCAGCTGTTGGCGCGCGAGGGTGCTTACGCCCAGTTGCGTTTGCGTTCAGGTGAAATCCGCAAGGTGCACGTCGATTGCCGCGCGACCTTGGGTGAAGTGGGCAATGAAGAGCACAGCCTGCGTTCGATCGGTAAAGCCGGTGCAATGCGCTGGCGCGGTGTGCGTCCGACGGTTCGTGGTGTGGTGATGAACCCATGTGATCACCCGCATGGTGGTGGTGAGGGTCGCACTGCGGCTGGCCGTCATCCGGTGAGTCCGTGGGGCACGCCGACCAAGGGTTACCGTACCCGTAGCAACAAGCGCACCTCCAACATGATCGTCCGCCGCCGTCAAGCGCGCTGATTGAGGTAGAAATAAATGGCACGTTCAATTAAAAAAGGCCCGTTCGTGGATGGGCACTTGCTGAAAAAGATCGAAACTTCGCGTAACACGAGTGATAAACGCCCAATCAAGACCTGGTCGCGTCGTTCTACCGTTTTGCCTGATTTTATTGGTTTGACGATCGCGGTTCACAACGGCCGCCAGCATATTCCGGTGTTTGTGACCGAAAACATGGTCGGACACAAACTGGGTGAGTTTTCCATAACGCGTACTTTCAAAGGTCACGTTGCGGATAAGAAGGCTAAGAAATAAGGAGCGCATGATGGAAGTTTCTGCGATTTTGCGTGGTACGCGCTTGGGTGCACAGAAGGGTCGACTGGTCGCTGATCAGATTCGTGGTCTTCGTGTTGAGCAGGCGTTGAATATCTTGGCCTTCAGCCCCAAAAAAGGAGCTGAAATTATCAAGAAGGTGCTCGAATCGGCGATTGCAAATGCCGAGCATAACGAGGGTGCTGATATTGATTCACTAAAAGTTAAAACGATTTACATCGACCAGGGGTCGGTGCTGAAGCGTTTTACTGCCCGCGCCAAAGGCCGAGGCAATCGTATTAGCAAACCAACTTGTCACATTACTGTGACGGTTGGGGATTAAGGACGCGCCATGGGACAAAAAATACATCCAATTGGGTTCCGCCTTGGTGTTCAGCGTATCTGGACCGCCAAATGGTACGGTTCAAATAAAACGTTTGCCAGTTCGCTTCTTGAGGACATCAAGGTGCGTGACTTTCTGAAGAAGAAGCTTGCGCACGCGTCGATTTCCAAGGTGATCATCGAGCGGCCTGCAAAGAACGCTCGCATTACAATTTTTAGCGGGCGCCCTGGTATTGTCATCGGTAAAAAAGGTGAGGATATTGAAGTGCTGCGCGGTGAGCTTGCGCGCCTGATGTCTGTGCCTGTTCATGTAAATATCGAAGAAGTTCGCAAGCCTGAAACCGATGCACAAATTATTGCTGACGGTATCGCACAACAGCTCGAAAAGCGCGTGATGTTCCGTCGTGCGATGAAGCGCGCCATGCAAAACGCAATGCGTTTAGGTGCGCAAGGCATCAAAATCATGAGTTCCGGCCGCTTGAACGGGGCGGAGATTGCCCGTACGGAGTGGTATCGCGAAGGACGCGTGCCACTGCATACACTGCGTGCCGAGATTGATTACGGATTTGCAGAAGCAAAAACCACATACGGCATCATTGGAATCAAAGTTTGGGTTTATAAGGGTGATGCGCTGAATCGTAGCGAACAACCCGTGGTCGCTGAGCAGGAAAAGCGCAGCAAGAAACCAGGAGTGAAACATGCTGCAGCCAGCTAGAAGGAAATACCGCAAGGAGCAAAAAGGCCGCAACACTGGCTTGGCGACGCGCGGTGCCGACGTGAGTTTTGGTGATTTTGGCCTTAAGGCAATTGGTCGTGGCCGTTTGACGGCTCGGCAGATTGAAGCTGCTCGTCGCGCAATGACGCGTCACATCAAGCGTGGTGGTCGCATCTGGATTCGCATTTTTCCGGACAAACCAATTTCGCGTAAGCCTGCAGAGGTGCGTATGGGTAATGGTAAAGGCGCCCCCGAGTATTACGTGGCTGAGATTCAGCCTGGCAAAGTTTTGTATGAGATGGATGGTGTGAACGAGGAGTTGGCGCGTGAGGCGTTTCGCCTGGCTGCAGCCAAGCTTCCGATTGCGACCACTTTCGTTACCCGCATGATCGGGAGCTAAGCAATGAACACTAAAGATATGCGCGGCAAAAATGCCGTTGAATTGAAACAGGAACTCGAGTCCTTGCTGCGCGCACACTTTGCGCTGCGCATGCAGGTGGCTACCCAGCAGTCAACCAAGACCGCAGACCTCGGCAAATTGCGTCGTGATATTGCTCGGGTTAAAACGATAATGCGCGAGAAGGTGGGTCAAGCATGACTGATAGCAAAAAGATGGTTCGCACCCTTACCGGGCGCGTGGTGAGTGACAAGATGAACAAGACGGTTACTGTTCTTGTTGAGCGCCGCGTCAAGCATCCGGTCATTGGCAAGATTATTCGTTTGTCTAAGAAATACCATGCACATGATGAAAATAATGATTTTCATGAAGGCGATACGGTTCAAATTGAAGAGTCGCGCAAGTTGTCACGTACCAAAGCATGGACAGTCAGCAAATTAGTTGAACGTGCACGCGTTTAAGGCTTGCGCTGCACCTGTTTACAAAGTATAGTTCTGCGTTTTCCGGTTGGCGTGCCGGTTGAGGTTAACTGGTTCGTCGGCTCAATAGTTTCCGCGTAAGCGGAATATCTCCCGAACGGGTTCCAAAACTGGCCACCACTATGGTGGATAAAGTTGGAGGCAATTAAATGATTCAAATGCAGTCCGTATTGGATGTTGCTGATAATACTGGTGCGCGCTCGGTTATGTGCATCAAGGTGTTGGGTGGCAGTCATCGTCGCTATGCAAGCGTGGGCGATATTATCAAGGTCAGCATTAAAGATGCTGCTCCGCGTAGCCGCGTGAAAAAGGGCGACGTTTACAGTGCTGTTGTTGTACGTACAGCAAAAGGCGTGCGCCGTCCGGATGGTTCGCTTGTCCGTTTTGATGGTAATGCTGCTGTGTTGTTGAACAACAAGCTCGAGCCGATCGGCACCCGTATTTTTGGGCCGGTTACCCGTGAGCTGCGTACCGAGAAGTTCATGAAGATCGTCTCGCTTGCACCCGAGGTTCTGTAAGGAAAATCATGGCACGTATTCATAAGAGCGATCAGGTAGTTGTCCTGACCGGCAAAGATAAGGGTAAGCGGGGCACCGTGCTTCGCGTTCTCGATACCGGGCATCTGTTGATTGAGGGCGTAAATCGCGTCAAGAAGCATCAGAAGCCTAATCCCATGCGCAATATCCAGGGTGGGATTGTTGAAAAAGAGATGCCGATTCAGGCTTCTAACATCGCGCTGTTCAATGCTGCGACTCAGAAGGCTGATCGAGTTGGTTATAAGGTGCTGGAGGACGGCCGCAAAGTTCGCGTGTTTAAGTCCAATGGCGAGATGGTTGACGCACAGGGGTAATCATGGCGCGTTTTCAAGAGTTTTACCGAGAAACAGTGGTGCCTAAGCTGGTTGAACAGTTCGGCTACAAGTCTGTTATGGAAGTCCCTCGCATCAAGAAAATCACGTTGAACATGGGCGTGGGCGAAGCGGTTGCGGACAAGAAGGTGATGGATCACGCTGTTTCTGACATGCAGAAAATCGCGGGTCAAAAACCTGTGGTCACGAAATCCAAAAAGTCCATAGCGGGTTTCAAAATTCGTGACAACTATCCCGTCGGCTGCATGGTTACCTTGCGTCGCGGTCAGATGTATGAGTTCCTTGATCGCCTGGTGTCCGTGGCTATGCCGCGTATCCGGGACTTCCGGGGCGTTTCGGGCAAGTCTTTTGATGGTCGTGGTAATTACAACATGGGTATTAAAGAGCAGATCATTTTCCCCGAGATCGAGTACGACAAAATTGATGCCTTGCGTGGGATGAATATCACCATCACCACCTCGGCAAAAACCGATGATGAAGCGCGAGCACTGCTCGCTGCCTTCAGCTTCCCGTTCAAGAATTGAGGTAGGCATGGCCAAGTTGTCCTTGATTAACCGCGAAGAAAAGCGCACGCGTATGGTTAAAAAATACGCCGCTAAACGTGCAGAGCTCAAAGCCTTGATTTCGAACACGAAAACAAGCGATGAAGACCGCATGGCTGCGTATAAAACATTGCAGGAACTCCCGCGTGATTCGAGCCCCGTCCGACAGCGTAATCGCTGTCAGTTGACAGGGCGCCCGCGTGGTGTGTTCAGCAAATTCGGCCTGGCGCGTAGCAAGGTGCGTGAATATGCGATGCGCGGGGAAATTCCTGGCATCGTCAAGGCAAGCTGGTAAGGGGTAAGACGATATGAGTATGAGTGATCCGATCGCGGATATGCTGACCCGCATCCGTAACGCGCAAGCCGTCGAGAAGGCGGTTGTCTCGATGCCTTGTTCAAAAGTCAAGGTTGCCATTGCCAAAGTTCTGGCTGATGAAGGCTATATCGACGGCTTCGCAATTCGCGGCGAGGCTGGCAAGCCCGAACTTGAACTGGAGCTTAAATATTATGCCGGCCGTCCGGTTATCGAGCGGATAGAGCGCGTCAGTAAGCCTGGTCTGCGGGTTTACAAGGGTGTTGAAGATCTGCCTCGCGTGATGAACGGTCTGGGTGTGGCGATTGTGTCTACATCCAGTGGTGTCATGACCGATCGTCACGCTCGCGCCAAGGGCGTGGGTGGTGAAGTTCTGTGCGTTGTAGCGTAAGGGGGAGCGGATATGTCACGTGTTGCTAACAATCCTATTTCCTTGCCCGCAGGTGTTGAGGTTTCCCTGGGCGCAAATATTTCTGTAAAAGGGCCATTGGGGTCGATGACGCAGTCCATGTCTAACGACGTCACTGTCGCGCTTAATGCTGGTGTGCTGACGTTCGCGCCAGCGGCCTCCACCATCCAGTCGAATGCCATGGCCGGCACGATGCGTGCCCTGGTCAACAATATGGTTACGGGTGTTTCGAAGGGGTTTGAGAAGAAACTGCTTCTGGTGGGCGTGGGTTACCGTGCGCAGGCACAAGGTGATGCGCTTAATCTGACTTTGGGGTTTTCTCATCCGGTGGTTCACAAAATGCCTGCGGGCATTAAGGTCGAAACACCTACCCAGACAGAAATTCTGATCAAGGGTGTGGATCGTCAGGTTGTTGGGCAGGTAGCTGCTGATGTGCGCTCGTATCGTCCGCCGGAGCCTTATAAGGGCAAGGGTGTTCGCTACAGCGACGAAGTGGTTATCAAGAAAGAGACCAAGAAGAAATAAGGTTTAAGGATAAACAATGAACACCAAGCAATCACGGATTCGCCGGTCGCGTAAAACCCGCGCCAAAATCGCGGCCGTTAAGGCGATTCGGCTCTCGATTAATCGCACCAACACCCATATCTACGCGCAAATCATTTCCGCGGACGGTGGAACGGTAATGGCCAGCGTGTCGAGTAACGATAAAGACATGCGTGCTCAATTGCCCAATGGTGGCAATGTTGATGCGGCTGCGGCAGTCGGCAAGCGCTTGGCTGAAAAAGCCAAGGGTTTGGGTATTGAAAAAGTAGCTTTCGACCGGTCTGGTTTTCAGTTTCATGGGCGCGTAAAGGCCCTGGCTGAAGCGGCCCGCGAAGGCGGTTTGGTATTTTAACGAGGCAGACCCAAGATGGCCCGTACAGCACCTAATAGTAACGAAGAGCGCGGCGACGGCTTGCGCGAGAAGATGATTTCTGTCAACCGAGTCACCAAGGTGGTGAAGGGTGGACGGATCATGGGTTTCGCAGCATTGACCGTGGTTGGCGATGGCGATGGCGGCATTGGTATGGGCAAGGGTAAATCCCGCGAAGTGCCTGTTGCCGTGCAGAAGGCGATGGAAGAAGCCCGGCGCAAATTGGTCAAGATCAATTTGAAGAGTGGGACATTTCACCACACGGTGGTTGGTCATCATGGCGCTTCGCGTGTTTTGATTCAGCCTGCGTCTGAGGGTACCGGCATTATTGCGGGTGGCGCGATGCGTGCGGTTTTCGAAGTGATGGGTGTGCAGAACGTGCTTGCAAAGTGCCTCGGTTCTACCAATCCCTACAACGTTGTGCGTGCGACCATCGATGGCTTGATGAAAATGTCGACGCCGTACGAAATTGCAGCCAAGCGTGGCAAGTCTGTTGAAGACATCACGGGATAAGTCATGACTGAACAGAAGAAGATCAAGGTAACGCAAGTCAAGAGCCTGATTGGCACCAAGGAAGCGCATCGTGCCTGTGTGAGGGGGTTGGGTTTGCGTCGGATGCACCAGACTGTCGAGGTGCTGGACACGCCGGAAAACCGTGGAATGATTACCAAGGTAGCGTACTTGGTGAAATGCGAGGCTTAAATGGAACTGAACAACATTAAACCAGCTGACGGCGCTAAGAAAAACAAGCGTCGCGTGGGCCGCGGTATCGGATCTGGGCTTGGTAAAACTGCTGGCCGAGGCCACAAGGGTCAGTCTTCTCGTTCGGGTGGCTTCCACAAAGTCGGTTTCGAAGGGGGCCAGATGCCTATGCATCGCCGCCTGCCGAAACGCGGTTTCGTTTCGCTGACCAAGGCAAACACGGCGCATGTACGTATGTCCGAACTTGAGTCAATGGGTGTGGATGATATTGATTTGCTTGTATTGAAACAGGCTGGCGTGGTCAGCGTTGCAGTTCGCGCTGCCAAGGTGTACCTGGCAGGCGAGATTAATAAGCCTGTCAAACTGCGTGGCATTGCTGTCACAAAGGGTGCGCGTGCTGCGATAGAAGCGGCCGGCGGCAGTATCGCTGACTAATAATTTCGAGGACGCGCATTTTGGCTACGCCTAAATCCGGCATGAACAAATATGGTGACCTTAAACGTCGCCTCTTGTTCCTGCTCGGCGCCTTGATCGTATACCGCATTGGTACCTTTATCCCGGTACCCGGTATTGACCCGCTTGTGCTCGATCAGCTGTTTAAATCACAGCAGGGTGGCATATTGGGCATGTTCAATATGTTCTCGGGCGGTGCGCTATCACGTTTCAGCGTTTTTGCCCTTGGTATCATGCCGTACATATCGGCGTCGATTATCGTGCAGTTGATGACCACTGTGTCGCCTCAGCTGGAAGCGCTGAAAAAAGAGGGTGAAGCCGGTCGCCGCAAGATTACGCAGTACACCCGCTATGGAACATTGTTCCTGGCACTGTTTCAGGGGATCGGTATTGCGATCGCTCTTGAGTCGCAAGCAGGGTTGGTCCTAGATCCCGGTATGGCGTTTCGATTGACTACGGTTGTCACATTGACGGCGGGAACCCTGTTCTTGATGTGGCTGGGCGAACAAATTACAGAGCGCGGTCTCGGAAACGGAATTTCCATCATCATCTTTGCTGGTATTGCGGCAGGACTCCCGCATGCAATTGGTGGGACGCTCGAGTTGACCCGCACCGGCGCGTTCTCTATTCCGCTGGTGTTGATGTTGTTTGTGGCTGTGTTGCTTGTTACTGCCTTGGTTGTTTTCGTTGAACGTGGGCAGCGCAAAATCCTCGTTAACTATGCGAAGCGCCAGGTTGGGAAAATGGTTGTAGGCGGTCAAAGTTCCCATCTGCCCCTCAAGTTGAATATGGCTGGTGTGATCCCTCCCATTTTCGCTTCCAGCATCATTTTGTTTCCCGCCACTCTTGCGGGTTGGTTTGGAAGCAAGGATGGTTTGGGGTGGCTGAAGGATATTGCTTCGACTTTATCCCCTGGTCAGCCCGTGTATGTTCTGCTGTATGCAATGGCCATTATTTTCTTCTGCTTTTTCTACACTGCGCTCGTTTTCAATTCCAAAGAGACAGCGGATAACCTGAAGAAAAGCGGCGCGTTTGTCCCGGGGATTCGGCCTGGTGATCAAACGGCTCGGTATATAGACAAGATTTTGACCCGGCTAACACTGGTTGGCGCAATCTATATTACGCTGGTTTGTTTGTTGCCTGAATTCCTCATCCTGAAATGGAACGTACCGTTTTATTTTGGTGGCACTTCCTTGCTGATCATTGTGGTCGTCACGATGGATTTTATGGCTCAGGTTCAAGCTTACGTGATGTCTCATCAGTATGAAGGGCTGCTGAAGAAGGCTAATTTCAAGAGTGGTTTGATTAGCCGCTGATTCGCGGTCAACCTCGATATGGGTTCGTACGTGCATTGTGGCCGTAAAGTTGATTGTTTTTGTTCGGTAGTGTTTGCCGATAGTGAATGGAGAGAACCATGAGAGTTCAAGCTTCTGTTAAAAAAATGTGCCGTAAGTGTAAGGTTGTACGTCGCAAGGGTGTTGTCCGCGTTATTTGCGACGACCCCCGTCATAAACAACGTCAGGGTTGACCTTGACTTGTAGATTTGAATTCGAGTCACCCAAACTGCGGTTGACGTGTTATAATATTTTGTTTTGCGCTCGGAGCTTTGCCAATGGCTCGTATTGCAGGGGTTAATATCCCGAATCATCAACACGCGGTTATTGCGTTGACCGCCATTTTCGGTATCGGTCGTACAACGTCTGGAAAGATTTGTGACGCTTCTGGCATTGCCCAGTCGTCAAAAATCAAGGACTTGACTGAAGCAGAGATGGAGCGTCTGCGTGAAGGCGTGGCCAAGTTCACGGTCGAAGGCGATCTTCGACGTGAAATCACCATGAACATCAAACGCTTGATGGATCTCGGTTGCTACCGGGGTTTCCGTCATCGCAAAGGCCTGCCGGCACGTGGTCAACGTACCCGTACCAATGCCCGGACCCGTAAAGGCCCGCGCAAGGCCATCAGAAAATAAGGTTTATACATGGCTACGAAAACAGCAACTCGCGTTCGCAAGAAGGTTAAAAAGAATGTGGCAGAGGGTATTGCCCACATTCATGCATCTTTTAACAACACTATCGTGACGATCACAGACCGTCAGGGTAATGCACTTTCGTGGGCGACTGCGGGTGGGGCGGGCTTCAAGGGTTCGCGTAAATCCACGCCTTTTGCGGCGCAGGTTGCGGCTGAGAATGCCGGAAAAATTGCGCAGGAGTGTGGCGTGAAAAACCTGGAAGTGCGCATCAAGGGGCCTGGCCCGGGGCGCGAGTCCACTGTCCGCGCGCTGAATGCTCTGGGCTTCAAGATCCTGACGATCTCGGATGTGACGCCCATACCGCATAACGGTTGCCGTCCTTCCAAAAAGCGTCGTATTTAATACTAGGGAAAATCATGGCTCGTAATCTTGATCCCAAATGCCGTCAGTGTCGCCGTGAAGGCGAGAAGCTCTTCCTCAAGGGTGAGAAGTGCTTTACTGACAAATGCGCAATTGAGCGTCGTCCTTATGCCCCGGGGCAGCATGGCCAGAAGAGTGGTGCGCGTCTGTCGGGTTATGGCGTTCAGCTGCGTGAAAAACAAAAAATTCGTCGGATTTATGGCGTCCTTGAAGGTCAGTTCCGCTTGACTTACAAGCGTGCCGATAGCCGCAAGGGCGTGACCGGTGAAAATCTGCTCTCGATGCTTGAGTCGCGCCTGGACTCGGTTTGTTACCGCATGGGATTCGGCGCCTCGCGTACAGAAGCGCGTCAGGTTTTGCGCCATAACGGTATTACCGTGAATGGCCGTCGCGTAAACATCCCTTCGTATCAAGTACGTGCAGGTGATGTGGTTGAAGTGGCGGAAAAGGCCAAGGGGCATTTACGTATCAAGGCTGCCGCGGAAGCGTCTGCTGCACGTGGTTACCCTGAGTGGGTCGAAGTGGATGCCAAAACGTTGAAGGGCACCTACAAAGCTGCTCCGCTTCGTTCCGAATTGCCCTCTACCATCAACGAATCTCTGGTCGTTGAACTGTATTCCAAATAAGCTGGGCCGGGCTTGATGGCCGGGTGTTAAGGAAACGTACTTTATGCAAAGCGCAACGGAATTTCTCAAGCCACGTATTGTGGAAGTTGATCGTGCTTCACCGCTGCACGCTAAGGTCATCATGGAGCCTTTCGAGCGTGGCTATGGCCATACCCTCGGCAATGCGCTTCGTCGTATCCTGCTGTCATCCATGGTTGGTTATGCGCCGACTGAGGTGACTATTAGTGGTGTTGTGCATGAATACTCGACGATTGAGGGTGTTCAGGAAGATGTTGTTGACATCCTGCTGAACCTTAAAGGCATCGCTTTCAAGATGCACGGCAAGTCGGAAGCTGTATTGAAAGTTTCCAAGTCTGGCGAGGGTGTTGTCACTGCGGGTGATATCGAGGTTGGTCACGATATCGAGGTGTTGAATCCGGCTCATGTGATTGCGCACCTCACCAAGGGCGGAAAGCTGGACATGGAAATCAAGGTCGAGTCTGGCCGCGGTTATCAACCCGCCAGTGTGCGCAAGGTTTCTGAAGACACGCGCACCGTTGGTTCTATTCTTCTTGATGCTTCCTTCAGCCCGGTTCGCCGCGTGGCATATTCGGTTGAAAGCGCTCGGGTTGAGCAGCGCACCGACCTGGATCGTCTGGTCATTGACATCGAAACCAACGGTGTGGTTGAGCCGGAAGAGGCGGTGCGTACTGCGGCACGTATTCTGGTCAAACAGTTGTCCGTGTTCGCCGATCTGGAAGGTACGCCGGCCGAATCAGAATTGCCGCGTTCGCCGCAAGTTGATCCTTTGTTGTTGCGTCCAGTTGATGATCTTGAACTGACTGTGCGCTCGGCAAACTGCTTGAAAGCAGAGAACATTTATTTCATTGGTGACCTGATCCAGCGTTCTGAGTCGGAATTGCTGCGGACCCCGAATCTGGGTCGTAAATCGCTTAACGAGATCAAGGATGTTCTGGCTATGCGGAGCCTCTCTTTGGGCATGCGTCTTGAGAACTGGCCGCCTGCGGGTCTTGAGCGTCCCTGATTTTTTGTAATAACCACAATAAAGTGCGGGTCGCTTTGGCTGGCGACCTTGCCCAAGAATATATTTAAAAGGAAGTTGCCATGCGTCATCGTCAATCAAATCGTAAGCTTAACCGTACCACCAGCCATCGTCTGGCTATGTTTCGCAACATGACTGTTTCATTGCTCAAGCATGAAGTGATCAAAACAACGCTGCCGAAGGCAAAAGAGTTGCGCCGCTTTGTGGAGCCTCTGATCACCTTGGGTAAGGAACCTAGCCTCGCCAATCATCGTCTGGCATTCGACCGCATGCGTGACCGTGACATGGTGGTCAAGCTGTTTGCTGAGTTGGGGCCGCGCTACAAAACACGCCCGGGTGGCTACACACGCATTCTCAAATTTGGCTTCCGCAACGGCGATAATGCGCCTATGGCCCTGATCGAGTTGGTTGATCGTCCCGATAGCGATGCGGAAGTTGTAGACGCCGAGTAAATTACCGCAAGCATTGCGGGCATGAAAAAGCCGGGAATTCCCGGCTTTTTCATGCCCGCACGATATGTACTTCCGATATTGTGCAGTTTGTGGACTGAAATGCATGCCTGTTTCGTGGCGGCCTATCCTGGTTTGCTTGCATGATTTTCCAAGGCCTGACAAGAGGGGAAGTCGATGATCATTCTATTCACTGATTTTGGTTTGGCTGATCCGTATGTGGGCCAGGTAAAAGCGCGCCTCGCAGAGTATGCACGAGCTCATCAGGTCATCGACTTGCTGCACGAAGTGCCGGCCTTTAACGCCCATGCAGGAGCGCATTTGCTGGCGGCATTTGCAGACGGGTTTCCTATGGGCAGCGTGTTCCTTGCTGTGGTTGATCCAGGTGTGGGAACGCCGCGTGAGGCTGCCGTAATGCTGGCAGGGGGGCGTTGGTTTGTTGGACCGGACAACGGGCTGTTATCGGTTGTCCGTGCGCGCTCTGCTGACTTCAAGCTTTGGCGCATTAGCTGGCGCCCCAATCCCCTATCCCCGACATTTCATGGGCGAGACCTGTTTGCATTGATCGCTGCCGAGATAGCAAGCGGCAATTTCCCGCACGACAAGTTAACGCCGATTGAATGCCTGCAAGTCGAATTTGATGCGGCTGATCTGGCCCGAATTATTTATATTGACCATTTTGGCAATGCCTGGACAGGGGTGCGTCATGTATTAACCGATGCCCGGATCAGCGCAGCGGGCGAAATCTTCAAGCACAGCGAAAGCTTCGGTTTCGTCGACAAAGGGGAGGGTTTCTGGTTTATCAACAGCGTGGGCCTGCTGGAGCTAGCCGTAAACCGGGGTAGCGCAGCCGCTATTTATGGGCTGAAAGTGGGCGATCCGGTGCAGGTGCAACGCTTGAACTGATCGCAAAAATCCCGTTACTCAATCACACAACGCCAATCAGCAGAGCCCGGTAGTCGTTGACGTTGGTGTAGGTGGCACCCGTTATGACCAGGTCGCCCAGTGTCGAGAAAAACCCATGGCTATCGTGTGCGGCCAGCATCTCATGCGGATTTAACTGTAGAGACTCTGCGCGAAGCAGCGAATCTGGGGTCATGACTGCGCCAGCATTGTCTTCGCTGCCGTCGATACCGTCGGTATCGCATGCAATCGCCGCAACAGGTTTGCCCCGGAGGGCCAATGCGAGTGTCAGCAGGAATTCTGTATTGCGCCCGCCGCGGCCATGTTGCGGGCGCAGGGTAACGGTCGTTTCGCCACCCGAAATGATCGCGAGGGGGTGTGGTCGCGCGAGCGCATGAACCAAAGCCGCCTGTTGTTTGGCCACAACCTGGGCATCGCCCCTAACCTTATCCGACAGCACAACAGACGGGATGCCGTGTTGATCAAAGTAATCAGCCGCAGCACGAAGGCTGTCGCCTGCATTCGCAATGACCCAGTTCTCCATGCGCGCAAAACAGGGATTGCCTGCCTTGGGCGTGTCCTCAAGCGGGTCAACTGCACATGCCTCGAGGTGATGCCTCACGCCCACTGGCAGCGTAATGTGAAACTGGTGCAGCCGCTCAAGTGCGTCGCTACACGTTGTGGGGTCCGGGCTGCAGGGGCCGGACGCAATATGCGTGGGATCATCGCCGACAACATCGGAAATGATCAGTGACAGCCCCGCTGCACCATGAGCCGCCTGCGCAAGCCGGCCGCCTGACAGGCGGGTAAGGTGCTTGCGTACGGTGTTGATGTCGTGGATGGTTGCGCCGGCGTGCAGCAACGACTTGGTGACCTGCCGCAATTCCTTCAGGGTGACGCCTTCGACCGGGGCGGCAAGCAGGCTAGAGCCGCCGCCTGAAATGAGCGCAATCAACAGGTCGTCTGGCCCCAACTGGCTGACCTGTTCCAGTATGCGCAATGCGGCGGCTTCTCCGCGTCCGTCTGGCAGCGGATGGCTGGCTTCAACGACTTCGATGCGCTGCGTGGGCACACTGTGCTGGTAGCGGGTGACGACCAGACCGCATAGAGGCGCAGCAGCGGGCCAGTGGGCTTCCACGGCGGCGGCCATGCTGGCAGCTGCCTTGCCGCCACCGACTACCAGGGTGCGACCGTGCGGCGGCGCGGGCAGGTGGGGAGGCAGGACGCATGCCGGATCGGCCGCTGCAACCGCAGCGTGAAACGAACCCAGGAGCAGTTGGCGTGCGCGATCTGTTTGCATATAAACTCTTTGGCCTGAATCCCCAGTCATTTTCGCTGTTTTAAATCCATTCAAGGTTGATCGATGCCATCCCTATCCCGCACGCTTTCTCCGGGGCGAAAACGCTTGTTGTGGTTGTCTGTCATTGTGCTTGGCGCAGTGGCTGTGTGGGTGATGGTTCCGGATTCCAAGGATAACGGGGCAGGCCAGAAAGCTGCCGTCGACTCCAATATAGAATCAAACCGGGCGGCGAATGCGAAGCCCGCGCTGACCGTGTCCGTCCTCTCGCCGCAGATGACCGAGTGGCCGCGTGTGCTGGTAACCAACGGTAATATTGCCGCCTGGCAGGAAGCCGTGATCAGCACGGAGGCTAGCAACCTGGTTTTGACCGACGTGCGGGTCAACGTGGGTGACCGGGTGGAAAAAGGCCAGGTGCTGGCACGCATCGCCAACGACACAGTGAGAGCGGAGTTATCAGAAGCCCAGGCATCGGTTGCCGAGGCCGAGGCGATGCTGGGGGAAGCCCGCGCGAACGGTGATCGTGCCCGTCAATATCAACAGACCGGCTTTCTCAGCGCCCAGATGATCAATCAGTACCTGACGGCAGAGAGGACTGCTGTTGCCCGCCTGAATGCCGCACGCGCCAGAATGCAGTCCGCGCAGTTGCGTCTGGCGCAGACAGTCGTGCGCGCACCCGATGATGGCGTGATTTCGGCGCGTACCGCCACAACAGGCTCGCTCGCGCAACCCGGGCAGGAACTGTTCCGCTTGATACGCGGCAGCCGGCTCGAATGGCGCGCCGAGGTCAGCGCCGCCGATCTTGGCAAGCTGAAGCCCGGAATGACCGCCATGCTGACCACGCCGGATGGTGCACAGGTGCAAGGCCGTGTGCGCATGGTTGCGCCCACTGTTGATCCCCAGACGCTCAACGGGCTGGTGTATGTCGATCTGCCCGTCACTGAAACAGGAGGCCGTGTGCGCGCAGGCATGTTTGCGCGCGGTGAGTTTGAACTCGGACGCGCGCGCGCCATGAGTTTGCAGCAATCGGCCGTGGTGTTGCGCGAGGGCTTCAGCTATGTGTTTCAGCTCGATGGCACGGCCAGTCATGGTCAGGCCAAGGTGAGGCAGATCAAGGTCGGTGTCGGGCAGCGTCGCGGTGATCAAATCGAAATCATCAGCGGCATTCAACCCGGCTCCCTTGTCGTGGCGGGCGGGGCAGGCTTTCTGGCCGATGGCGACTGGGTGCGGGTGCTCGATGTGCCGGTGGCCATCAGCCAGAAGCCATAAGTGCAGTGTTCTCAAGTCAGTCTTGATCAAGCTCAATCATGAACGTTTCTTCCTGGTCGATTAAAAACCCCATCCCGGCCGTGCTGCTGTTCATCATGCTGACGCTGGCCGGCCTGATGGCGTTCAAGGCCATGAAGATTCAGCAGTTCCCGGACATCGATTTGCCGACTGTGACAGTGTCCGCCTCCCTGCCAGGCGCGGCGCCTGCCCAGCTGGAAACCGAAGTGGCGCGCAAGATCGAAAACGCGGTCGCCACGCTGCAAGGCATCAAGCACATTTACACCAAGGTGCAGGACGGCACCGCCACCATCACGGTCGAGTTTCGCCTCGAAAAACCCACCCAGGAAGCGGTTGACGATGTGCGCGATGCGCTGTCGCGCATTCGTTCCGACCTGCCGGGTGATTTGCGCGATCCGGTGATTTCAAAAGCGAATCTGGCCGGAGCGCCCATTCTCACCTACACCGTGTCGTCTAGCCGCATGGACGACGAAGCGCTGTCCTGGTTCGTCGATAACACCGTCACCAAACGCATGCTCAGCGTGCGCGGGGTGGGCGCGGTGGCGCGCGTCGGCGGCGTCAACCGCGAGGTGCGGGTAGAACTCGATCCGGCGCGCCTGCTGGCGCTGAACGCCAGCGCCGCCGACATCTCGCGCCAGTTGCGGCAAATCCAGCAGGAAGCCTCGGGTGGGCGCACCGACATGGGCGGCGCGGAGCAGTCGGTGCGCACCATCGCCACGGTGGCTTCGGCCGGGGAGCTGGCGCGCATGGACATCGTGCTGTCCGACGGCCGCCGTGTGCAGCTCGATCAGGTGGCGACGGTTACGGACAGCGTGGCCGAACAGCGCTCGGCAGCGCTGCTCAACGGCAAGCCGGTGGTGGGATTCGAGATTGTGCGCAGCCGCGGCGCCGGCGAAGTCGAGGTGGCCGACGGTGTGCGTGCCGCACTGGCGAAGCTCAAGGCCGAGCACCCGGACATGTCGATCACCGAGGCCTTCAATTTCGTCGACCCGGTGCAGGAAAACTTCGACGGCTCGATGGCGCTGCTGTTCGAAGGCGCGCTGCTTGCGGTGCTGGTCGTCTGGCTGTTTTTGCGCGACTGGCGCGCCACGCTGGTGGCCGCCACCGCGTTGCCGCTGTCGCTGATCCCGGCTTTTGCCGCAATGCATCTGATGGGGTTCACGCTCAATGTGGTCACCCTGTTGTCGTTGTCGCTGGTGGTCGGCGTGCTGGTGGACGATGCCATCGTCGAGATCGAGAACATCATGCGCCATCTGCGCATGGGCAAAACGCCCTACCAGGCTGCGATGGAAGCGGCCGACGAAATCGGCATGGCGGTGATCGCCACCACCTTCACCTTGATTGCCGTGTTCTTGCCGACCGCGTTCATGAGTGGCGTACCGGGCAAGTTTTTTGTGCAGTTCGGCTGGAGTGCGGCCATCGCGGTGTTTTTCTCATTGGTGGTGGCGCGCATGCTCACGCCCATGATGGCAGCCTATATTCTGAAGCCGCCAAAGCCGGGTCATGTCGAGCCGTTCTGGATGGGGTCTTATTTGAAATGGGCTGCGTGGTGCTTGCGCCACCGTGTGGTCACCCTGCTCGCAGCGGCGGGGTTTTTCTTTGGTTCCTTCGCCCTGGTGCCCTTGTTGCCGACCGGCTTCATTCCACCGGACGACCTGTCGCAAACCCAGGTCTATCTGTCGCTGCCGCCCGGCAGTACCTACGCTGAAACGCTGGCGGCCGCCGAGCAGGCGCGCGTCATCGTGCAAAAAAATCCGCACGTGAAAATGGTGTACACCGCAGTCGGCGGCGGTGCAGCGGGATCGGACCCGTTCATGCCACGCGGCGCAGCTGAAGTGCGCAAGGCCACGCTCACCATCAACATGACCCCGCGCGCACAGCGCGGCGGCATCAAAAAGCAGACTGTCGAGCGCGAAT
>MGZO01000133.1:17462-19997 GCA_001802655.1 Hydrogenophilales bacterium RIFOXYD1_FULL_62_11 | reverse complement strand
GGCATCGGCAATGTCACTACCAGCGCCAGCCTGGTGCGGCCCGAACTGGTGGTGCGGCCCGATTTTGCCAAAGCCGCTGCGCTCGGCGTCACCGCGGCCGCGATTGCCGACACCCTGCGCATTGCCACCGCCGGCGACTACGACCAAAGCCTGCCCAAACTCAATCTGGCCCAGCGGCAAATCCCCATCGTCGTCAAACTGCCGCCCAGCGCACGGCAGGACATGGCGCTTTTGCAACGCATGACCGTGCCCGGCACCCATGGCCCGGTGATGATCGGCAACGTCGCCTCGCTCAGCCTCGATAGCGGCCCGGCCGAAATCGACCGTTACGATCGCCAGCGCAACATCAACTTCGAGATCGAGCTGAACCAGCAGCCGCTCGGATGGGTGGAAAGCCAGGCCATGGCCTTGCCGAGCATTCGTAATCTGCCGCCCGGCGTGACGCAGACCACGATCGGCGACGCCGAAGCGATGAACGAACTGTTCGCCAGCTTTGGCCTGGCGATGGCGACCGGCGTGCTGTGCATCTACATCGTTCTGGTGCTGCTGTTCAAGGGTTTTGTACAACCGGTGACCATTCTGGCCGCGCTGGTGCTGTCGATACCGGGTGCCTTCCTGGCGCTGTTCATCACCCAGACCGCGCTGTCGATGCCGTCGATGATCGGGCTGGTGATGCTGATGGGGATTGCCACCAAAAACTCCATCCTGCTGATCGACTACGTCATCCTGGCACGCCGCGACCACGGCCTGAACCGCTGGGATGCGCTGCTGGACGCTTGCCGCAAGCGGGCCAGACCCATTGTGATGACCACGATTGCCATGGGTGCTGGCATGCTGCCGATTGCCATCGGTATCGGCACCGACCCGAGCTTTCGCGCGCCGATGGCGATTGTCGTGATTGGCGGGTTGATTACCTCGACCTTCCTCAGTCTGCTGGTGATCCCGGTGGTATTCACCTATGTCGATGACTTGATCAACTGGAGCAAACGCTTTTCCCGACCTGCACAACCGGCATCGAAAGCATCGCCAGTGCGTGAACACCCATAAAAAAACGGCCAGAAAACCTGGCCGTTCATGTTGCCTGTAGCGGGATGCTTATTGGGCGGCTTCTTTGGCCTTGTCGGCCACGTCCTGTGCTGCATCGGCAGTATCCTGAGCAGCTTCAGCCGCCGCATCTTTGGTTGCATCAGCAGCTGTGGCGGCGGCGTCACTTGTAGCCTCGGCAGCAGCGGCGGCAGCTTCACCCGTAGCGTCGGCGGCAGCGCTGGCTGCATCAGCAGCGGAACTTGCAGACTCGGCGGCAGAGTCTGCGGCCGCTTCTGCGGCTTCCTGAGCCTGTTCCATGTCGGGGGCGGCGGCTTCTTCCGCTTTTTGACAAGCGGTCAGCGCCAGTGCGGCGAAAAGTGCGATGAGCAGTTTGGATGGCAATTGCATGGTGTCTCCCTGGTGAAAGTGAACCTAACGTAAAAGGCATGCGAACCTGACAATTCACACTATTTATTAATAACGCGAAAGTCGTTCTTATACAAGCACTTGTCGTGTTTTTGCCAAGACGGGCTAGAACTGTTCCTCCTCGTGCAAATAGCGCCACTGGCCCAGCGGCAGGTCGCCCAGCCGCACGCGTCCGATGCGCACCCGCTTCAAACCCACCACCTTCAGGCCCACCAACTCGCACATGCGGCGGATCTGCCGCTTGCGGCCTTCTTTCAGGATAAAGCGCAGCTGGTCGGCGTTTTGCCAGGCCACCCGGGCGGGGCGCAGTTTTTTGCCGTCTAGCGACAGGCCGTGATTGAGCAGCGCAAATCCGCGGTCATCCAAGGGCCCCTCCACCCGCACCAAATATTCCTTCTCCACATCCGAATCGTCGCCGATCAGCTGTTTGGCGACGCGGCCGTCCTGCGTCAGCACCAGCAGCCCGGTCGAATCGATGTCGAGCCGGCCGGCCGGTGCCAGGCCCTTCAGGTGCTCGCGCGAAAACGCCTGCCCGGTACGCCCGTCCTGCCACAGCGTCTCGGGGCGGATCAGCGTCACCGCAGGTTGATAACCCGGCTCGGGTTGGCCCGACACATAACCGATCGGCTTGTGCAGCAGAATGGTGACGCGCTGCTGTTGCTGCGCGCTGGCTTCGCGGTCGAGCCGGATTGCGCAGTCGGGATCGACCTTGGTGCCGAGTTCGCTCACCCGGCGGCCGTCGACAAACACCAGGCCGCGTTCGATGTAGCTGTCCGCCTCGCGGCGCGAGCACAGGCCGCGTTCGGACATGAGTTTGGAGAGGCGGATGGGTTCGTTCATGTCACCGTCGCGCCAGTACTGGCTGCAGATAATGCCCGGTATGGCTGGCCTTGTTCGCCGCTACCGTTTCCGGCGTGCCCTCGGCCAGGATCAGGCCGCCGCCCGCGCCGCCTTCGGGGCCCAGATCGATCAGCCAGTCGGCGGTCTTGATCACATCCAGGTTGTGCTCGATGACGACGACGCTGTTGCCCGCTTCGCTCAAGCGCTGCAGCACCTTCAGCAGCAAATCGATGTCGGCGAAGT
>MGZO01000133.1:0-17444 GCA_001802655.1 Hydrogenophilales bacterium RIFOXYD1_FULL_62_11 | reverse complement strand
CCCGCTGCGCTTCGCCGCCCGACAGCGTGGTGGCGGACTGGCCGAGGCGGATGTAGCCGAGGCCGACGTCGAGCAGGGTTTGCAGCTTGCGCCTGACCACCGGCACGACGGCGAAGAATTCGTGTGCCTGTTCGATGGTCATTTCCAGCACGTCGCGGATAGTCTTGCCCTTGTAGTGGATTTCCAGGGTTTCGCGGTTGTAGCGCGCGCCGTGGCAGGTGTCGCACGGCACGTAGATGTCGGGCAGGAAATGCATTTCCACCTTGATCACGCCGTCGCCCTGGCAGGCTTCACAGCGGCCGCCCTTGACGTTGAAGCTGAAACGGCCGGGGCCGTAGCCGCGCATGCGCGCTTCCGGCACGCCGGCAAACAGTTCGCGGATCGGGGTGAACAGGCCGGTGTAGGTGGCGGGATTGGAGCGCGGAGTGCGGCCGATGGGGCTTTGATCGACGTTAATGACTTTGTCGAAAAATTCCAGACCGCGGATTTCGCCATGCGGCGCGGGTTCGGTCGAGGAGCCGTACAGATGGCGCGCGACGGCAGCGTAAAGCGTGTCGTTGATCAACGTCGACTTGCCCGATCCGGAGACGCCAGTGATGCAGACGAACAGTCCGACCGGCAGATTCAGCGTGACGTTCTTGAGGTTGTTGCCGGTCGCATTCGTTACCACCAGTTGCCGTTCCGGGTCGGGCGCGCGGCGCTGGGTGGGAAGGGCAATCGAGCGGCGTCCGGACAGATACTGGCCGGTGAGCGAGTGTTTCGACAGGCGGATTTCTTCCGGCGTGCCTTCGGCCACCACTTCGCCGCCGTGCACCCCCGCGCCGGGACCCATGTCGACCACGTAATCGGCGGCGCGGATCGCATCCTCGTCGTGCTCGACCACCAGTACCGAGTTGCCGATGTCGCGCAGATGCTTGAGCGTGGCGAGCAGGCGGTCGTTGTCGCGCTGGTGCAGGCCGATCGAGGGCTCGTCGAGCACGTACATCACGCCGGTGAGGCCGGAGCCGATTTGCGAGGCCAAACGGATGCGCTGCGACTCGCCGCCCGAGAGCGTGTCGGCGGAGCGGTCGAGCGACAGGTAATCGAGTCCGACGTTATTCAGGAAGCCGACGCGGGCGATGATTTCCTTGACGATCCGGTCGGCGATCTGGGCACGGTGGCCTTCCAGCGTCAGCGCTTCGAAAAACACCAACACCTGTTTCAGCGGCATCGCACTGACTTCATAAATCGGCACACCGCCGACCATGACGTGACGTGCTTCCTCGCGCAGGCGGGTGCCGTGGCAGGCCGGGCAGGGCTTGTTGTTCTGGTATTTGGCGAGCTCTTCGCGCACCGCCGTCGAATCGGATTCGTGGTAGCGCCGCGCCATGTTGGCGAGCACGCCCTCGAACGGATAGCTCTTGGTGCTGAAGCCGCCGCGCGGCGCCAGCACCTGAAAGGCGATGGCTTCCTTGCCGCTGCCGTTGAGGACCACCTCGCGAATACGATCGGGCAGGGCGTCCCACGGCGCGTCGAGGTCGAAGCCGTAATGCATCGCCAGGCTTTGCAGCAGCATGAAAAAGAACTGGTTGCGCTTGTCCCAGCCCTTGATCGCGCCGGAAGCCAGCGACAGATGCGGGAAGGCGACGACGCGCGCGGGATCGAAAAAGGTGATCTGGCCGAGGCCGTCGCAGGTGGGGCAGGCACCCATCGGGTTGTTGAATGAAAACAGGCGCGGCTCCAGCTCGGGCAAGGCGTAGCTGCACACCGGACAGGCGAATTTGGCCGAGAACAGATGCTCTTTGCCGCCGTCCATTTCCACCGCCAGTGCACGCCCGTCGGCGTGGCGCAGCGCAGTCTCAAAGCTTTCGGCCAGCCGCTGTTTGGCATCCAGCCGCACTTTCAGTCGGTCGACCACGACTTCCACGGTGTGCTTCTTGTTCTTGTCGAGCTTGGGCACGGCGTCGATTTCATGCACCTCGCCATCCACCCGCACTCGCACAAAACCCTGTGCGCGCAGCTCGTTGAACAGTTCGACGTTCTCGCCTTTGCGCCCTACCAGCAGCGGCGCCAGGATCATCAATCTGGTGTCCTCCGGCAGCGCCAGCACCGCGTCAACCATTTGCGAAATGGTTTGCGCGGCGAGCGTGATGCCGTGTTCCGGACAGCGCGGATCGCCGACGCGGGCATACAGCAGGCGCAGGTAATCGTGGATTTCGGTGACGGTGCCAACGGTCGAGCGCGGATTGTGGCTGGTGGCCTTCTGCTCGATGGAAATCGCCGGGGAGAGGCCTTCGATCAGATCGACGTCGGGTTTTTCCATCAGCTGCAAGAACTGCCGCGCATAGGCAGACAGCGACTCGACATAGCGCCGCTGGCCTTCGGCATACAGCGTGTCGAAAGCCAGCGAGGACTTGCCTGATCCCGACAAGCCCGTAATCACCACCAGCTTGTTGCGCGGCAGGTCGAGATTGATGTTCTTCAGGTTGTGGGTACGGGCGCCACGGATGCGGATGTATTCCATATTTGAGGCAGGGGAGCGTAATTCGCAACCTGCTAATATAACGGACTTCCGCTGCCCACCGAATTCCCTGCTGTGTCCGAACTCGAACTGACCGAATCCATGACCCGCAGCGAAAAGCGGGCCGCCTCCGGGCTGGCCGCTATTTTCGGCCTGCGGATGCTCGGCATGTTCCTGATCCTGCCGGTGTTTGCACTTTATGCCGAGCACCTGCCCGGCGGCGACAATCACACGCTGGTCGGCCTCGCGCTCGGCATGTATGGCCTCACCCAGGCCCTGCTGATGATTCCGTTCGGCATGGCGTCCGACCGCATCGGGCGCAAGAAAGTCATCATTTTTGGCTTGATTCTGTTTGCACTCGGCAGTTTTCTGGCGGCCACCGCCACCGACATCTACTGGACCATCGCCGGTCGTGCTTTGCAGGGCGCGGGCGCGGTTTCCGCCGCTGTCAGCGCAATGCTGGCCGACCTTACCCGCGAAGAGCACCGTACCAAAGCCATGGCGATGATCGGCTCGACCATTGGCGTCGCGTTCGCCGTGTCGATGGTCGCCGGCCCCGCGCTCGCGCATGTGATCGGCGTGCCGGGCATTTTTGCGCTTACCGGCGTGCTCGCGCTGGCAGCGATCTGGGTGGTGAAGGTATGGGTGCCCGACCCCGCGTCCAGCCACTTTCATGCCGACGCGCAGGCCAACCCGGCCAATTTGATCGACGTACTGAAAAACAGCCAGCTGGCGCGGCTCGATTTCGGCATCTTCGCGCTGCATGCGGCGCAAATGGCGATGTTCGTCGTGGTGCCGGTGGCGCTGAAAAATGCCGGGCTGACGGTGGAACATCACTGGATGGTGTACTTGCCGGTGCTGCTGGGCTCGCTGGTGTTGATTGTCCCCGCCATCATTTATGGCGAAAAGCGTGGCCGCATGAAGCCGGTTTTTGTCAGCGCGGTGGCCCTGATGCTGCTGGCGCAAGTCGGCCTGGCGCTGGGTATTACCCATTTCTGGAGCATCGTCGCCGCGCTGTTCGTGTATTTCGTGGCCTTCAACCTGCTCGAAGCAAGCTTGCCGTCGCTCATCTCCAAACTGGCACCGGTGTCGGCCAAGGGCACGGCCATGGGCATCTACAACACCGCGCAGGCGCTGGGGCTGTTTTTTGGCGGCGTGGTCGGCGGTTGGCTGGCGCAGCACCACGGGTTTCAGGCCGTGTTCCTGTTCTGCGTGGCATTGATGGCGGTGTGGCTGGTGGCCACCCTGTCGATGCAGACGCCGCCCGCGATCAAGACCCGCATGTTCCGCGTCGGCGCCATGCCGTCCGATCAGGCCGCGCTGCTGAAAGCCCAGCTGGCTGGACTGGCCGGCGTGGTCGAGGCGGTGGTGCTGGGCGAAGAGGGTGTCGCCATGCTCAAGGTCAGCATCAAGGGCTGGGACGAAGACAGCGCGCGCAGCCTGTTGGCTGGCCGGGCTGTTTAGTGGGACGTGCGGGTGAATCGCAAGGCCTGTCCTTGCTGGTCATCCTGATAGAATCCACCCACAAAAAACGCACAATCAATCCAATCTTAATTCGGGGAATAACATGGCATCCGTCAACAAAGTGATACTGGTCGGCAATCTGGGGCGCGATCCCGACATGCGTTACCTGCCGAGTGGCGATGCAGTCGCCAATCTGGCGCTGGCCACCACCGATAAATTCAAGGATAAAAGCGGCGAGATGAAAGAGGCCACCGAGTGGCATCGCATCAGCTTCTTTGGCCGCCAGGCGGAAATCTGTGGTCAATACCTGAAAAAAGGCAGCCAGATTTACGTCGAAGGCTCGCTTCGCACCCGCAAATACACCGACAAGGATGGCGTCGAAAAATATGCGACCGAAATCCGCGGCGATCGCATGCAGATGCTCGGCAGCAAGGGCGGTGGCGGCATGGCAGACATGGATGACAGCGGCTATTCGCAGGTTGCGCCGCAGGCCGCGCCAAAACCACAAGCCCGCCCCAGTGCGCCTCCCAGCCGTCCGGCATCAAGCGGGTTTGACGACATGGAAGACGATATTCCTTTCTGATCGTCTGCCAGTTTCAACACATAATAATCAAGCGGGGAGTGACGGGTGGGGGTACGCAACGAGCCATGGCTCGGAGTCGCGTGGGCTGTCCTGTGCGCATCGGCGCAAGCCGCTGCATTGAGCGAAGCCGACTTTCTGGCCGAGCTTCCGCTGGTATTGTCGCCCTCACGCCTGCATCAATCGCTGGCCGATTCGCCTTCTGCGGTCACGGTGATTGATCAGGACATGATCCGCGCGGCAGGCATTACCGAGTTGCCCGACGTGTTCCGGCTGGTGCCGGGGTTTTCCGTGGCGCGCCAGGATGGCCATATCGCCACCCTGAATTATCACGGATTGGGTGATGGCTATTCCCGCCGCTTCCAGGTGCTGATCGACGGACGCTCGGTTTACAGTCCCGACTTTGGCCAGGTGTACTGGCGCAACCTGCCGCTTTCGCTGCAAGACATCGACCGCATCGAAGTGATCCGCGGTCCCGCTGCCGCCAGCTATGGTGCCAATGCCTTTCTCGGCGTCATCAACATTCTTACCCGATCGGATGCGGGTGGCGCCCGCATGGGCGTCATGGCGGCCGTGGGCGAACGCAGCTATCGCGAACTGAGTGCGCGGGTGGGCGCGTCGGGCGAAGCTGGGCAGTGGCGTTTGTCGGTCGGGCAGCGCGCCGATGATTATTACGATGGCGTGCCCGATGACGTGCAGGATCAGTATGCGGATGGGCGTGGCGACTGGCGCATCAGTGATGCGGATACCTTGACCGTCATGGGCGGCGTGGCGAATTCCCGTCTGGACGAGGATGCGGCTGCTGGGATGGTTTATCCCGTCAAAGTGCAGTCAGCTTATGGCCAGGTGGTCTGGCAGCGCATTTTTGAAAGCGGCGCAGAAACCCGCCTGAGCTATAACGTCACGCAGCAGGACTATGGCGATTTACTGGATCTGGGCACGGCACCGCTGGACCTCGGGTTCTCGACCCGGCGGCAGAACCTGACCGCAGCCTGGAACCTTGCCTTGGGACCCGCAGCGCGAGCCGCGCTGGGCGCCGAATACCGCAGGGACGAAGTGCAATCGGCTTTCTACTACAACCAGGCAGCCGCGATCGAGGAAAACTCGTGGCGAGTCTATGGCAACGGGGAGTTTCGCCTGGCCCCGAAATGGCTGGTCAATGCCGGCGCCATGCTGGAATCGACCCACGCCGGGCGGCGCCAACTTTCCCCCCGCCTTACCCTGCATTATCAGCCGCGCCCCACCCAGTCCTTCCGTATCGGCTACAACCTGGGCTACCGGGTGCCGACCTACTACGAATTGCTCGGGCAAAACGTGGCGGATTTCGGCTTTGGCCCCGATACGCTGCTGATCCTTCCCGACTCGCTGAAGTCCGAGCGTATCGTTTCGCGTGAACTGGGCTGGTGGCAGGCTTGGCCGAGTGCGGGGCTGACGCTCGATATGCGGGCGTTTTATGACCGTTACAGCCATCTGATCGATTTTGCCGAAGTGCCCTTTGCTGATGGACAGGACAATCTGGCATACCAGTTTTTCAATGCGGGCGACGCCACGGTGAAAGGCGTCGAGTTCGAGCTCGAGTGGAAACCCGCCGCGCGCACCCGTATCCGTTTTGCGCCCGCCTGGGTGCGCATCCAGGCCGACAATCCGGACTGGCGCCACTCTGCGCCGCCTTACTCGTTCAATCTGCTGGCAGAACACGGGTTTAGCCCAAACTGGTGGTTAAGCGGCCTGTGGAACAAAAGCGGAGCGTTTGGCTGGCTGGGCGCGGGTGGCCAGATCAAAGGCGAAAACCGCCTCGATCTGCGCCTGGCCTGGCGCGGAAAAGCGTCCGCTGTGCCGCTTGAAGTCGCGCTCATTGGCCGCCGGCTGCTGGGCGGCGACGCAGAGTTTGACCCCCTGCTCAAAACCGAACCTCAGGTCTTGCTGCAATTTCGGACGGGGTTTTAATCCGATGACGTCAAATTGCTGCAAAATCGGCGCGTCTCCTCACTCATGAGCACCTCCTTGGCCAGCGCGTTCATTTCAGTCGTCAACAACATGCTGCGCGGGTGCGGCGTCGCGGTACTGTGCGGCGGATCGTTGCCCGCCGTTGCGGCTGCCCTGAGCGAGGCCGATTTTCTCGACGAAATGCCCGTGGTCCTGTCAGCCTCGCGCCTTTCGCAGCCGGTGACTGACGCGCCCACGGCCGTCACTATCATCGATCAGGACATGATCCGCGCCTCGGGATTTCGTGATGTCCCCGACCTGTTGCGGCTGGTGCCTGGATTCACGGTCGCCAACACTGGCGCCAACACCTGGGCAGCGGGCTATCACGGCCTGGGTGATGCGTTTTCGCGGCGTTTTCAGGTGTTGGTCGATGGCCGCTCGATTTACAGCCCGCACTATGGCGCGGTGTACTGGAGCGATCTACCACTTTCCATCGACGATATCGAGCGCATTGAAGTGGTGCGTGGTCCTGATGCCGCTGTCTATGGCGCAAACGCGTTTGCCGCAGTGATCAATATTATTTCCAAGACCGCAGCGCAAGTGCCGGGTGAGTTTGTTTCAATGCAGTTGGGCGAGCAGGACATGCGTGGCCTGACAGTGCGTCACGGCGGCGGCGATGAAGCCATGCGCTATCGCATCACTGCGTCGGCGCAGCAGCGTGACCGCTTTGAGCGCGATATTGTGGGCAAGCTGTATGACAACGGCCAAATCCGTGACGATAACGGCCAATATTTCGAAGCAAGCAAAACTTATTTCGTCAACGGCCGCGTGGATTGGCAGCTTACGCCCGGCTCGGATGTGATGGTGCAGTTCGGCTTGTCGCAAGGTGATTGGGATTCGGGAAGCAGCACGGCCAGTCTGATTTCCCTGGTTGAGCCCGCCGAGCAGGATTCACGTGCGCTGTTTCTGCAACTGGCGTATCACAAGGTGGAGTCTGAGCAGCGTGAATGGCGGCTGCAGGCTTACTTTACCCAAAATCGTTTTGATGCCAACGCAGTGGCGGACTTGACCGGAGTGGGCATCGGCACAGTCGTGGTGGATCAATACCTGCGGCAGACGCGTAGCAGTATCGAACTGCAGGTCAATGATCAGTGGGCGCCCAATTTACGCGCGGTGTGGGGGGGCGAGGTGTGGCAAGAGACGGTCAATAGCCCGCAAAGTTATCCTTCCAGTAACACGCTGAGCGGTGAGCTTGCACGCGTGTTCGGAAATCTTGAGTGGCGCGCACACGAGCGCGTGCTGCTGCAAGCCGGCGCCATGCTGGAGCATCATTACTTTACCGGTGCCGACATCTCGCCGCGCGCGGCGGTCAATTTCACGTTGGTTCCCGGACATGTGATCCGGCTAGGCATCTCGCGTGCGTATCGTTCGCCTACCTTTTTCGAGGAGGAGGGCAATCAGCGCGTTAGGAACGAGACAGGAGGGGTCATTGACACCGTGACGGTGCCTTCTGATGGTCTTGATCCAGAGTGCATTCTGTCTCGCGAAATCGGCTATGTCGGAAACTGGTCTCGGATACGGCTTGAATTGGACGCGCGACTTTACCGCGATCACATCGACAACTTTATCGGGCAAGTCAAAATTCAGCCTAACCCGGCTTTTGACGCCGGCTCTTTCCAACCCAAGGTGTTTTTTGCCGACAACATCGGTTCAGTGAATGCTCATGGCGGGGAAGTCCAGCTGCGCTGGCGCCCCAGTCAGGCAATTGATGTGAGCGCACACTACTCGCGGGCCTTTCTCACTACCGACACCCTGGACACCAATTTTGCCAAGGATATTCCGCAGTCTGCGCCGCGTAACATCTGGGGGATGCTCGCCCGTTTCCGTTTGGGAAATGGTTGGGAAACCAGCGTGTTTGCCCAGCGCGTCGACATCCAGAAATGGTTGACCGAAGGCGACCTGACACAGGATTTTAATCGTGTGGACGTGCGTCTGGCACGGCGCTGGAAATGGCAGGGACGCGACCTGGAAGCGGCCGTTGTCGGACAAAACCTGGGCGATGATTACGCCGAGTTTCGCGATACAAACGTCTTCAGTAAACGGGTGTATGGCAGCTTGAGTCTGGCGTGGTGAGTCTGGCCGGGTTGACTCCCGGCTCTATGGGTACTTGTGCTGGCCGTTTCGGTACGTGTGCCCGGCTCTATTGGGTATAATCTCGCAACTTATTGATTGTCGGAGAACTTTTATGCCAATCTACGCTTACAAATGTACGTCCTGCGGCTTTGCCCAGGATGAAATGCTGAAAATTTCGGACGCGCCCCTGAGCGTGTGCCCGTCGTGCGGCAAGGCTGATTACGCCAAGCAGGTGACCGCCCCCGGGTTTGCGCTCAAGGGCAGCGGTTGGTACGCCACCGATTTCAAGGGCAGCGGCAGCAAGCCTGCTGAAACGAAACCCGCTGAAGCCAAGTCCGACGCGCCGTCTTCCGCATGCGGCACGGCCGCGTGCCCGGCAAGTCACTGAGGCTGAACCGCGACCCTGGAAGCGGGCGGTGTGAGCCGCCCGCTTCTTTGTTTGTAATGCAGACAACCCCATGAAACGTTATTTCATTACCGGCCTGTTGATCTGGGTGCCGCTGGGCATCACGCTGTGGGTGCTCGACCTCTTGATCGGCAGCATGGACCAGACGCTCACCGTGCTGCCGGCTGCGTGGCAGCCGCACGCCTGGCTGGGGATGCGCATCCCCGGCCTGGGGGTCATTCTGACCCTGCTGGTGATCGTGCTGACCGGCGTGTTCGCCACCAATTTCTTCGGCCAGAAGCTGATCGACTGGACCGAAGCCCTGGTGGCGCGCATTCCAGTGGTGAAAAGCATTTACGGCAGCGTCAAGCAGGTGTCCGATACGCTGCTTTCCGGCAACGGCCATGCGTTTCGCAAGGTGCTGCTGGTGCGCTATCCGCATCCGCAGGCGTGGTCGTTGGCGTTTCAGACCAATGTGCCGAATGAGGTGGCGATCATGCTGCCCGAAGCACATGTGGCGGTATTCATCCCCACCACGCCGAGTCCGGTCAACGGTTTTTATTTTTACGTGAAAAAGAGCGAAATCATCGAACTGGATATCCCGGTCGATCGTGCGCTCAAATACATTATTTCGATGGGCGTGGCCTCTGGCGACTCGCGCCCCAGCATTCAACAATAGAAAGCAATCAGGAATCAGCATGCGGACTCATTACTGTGGCGCGGTCAGCGCCGACGACATCGGCAAAACCATCACCCTGTGCGGCTGGGCACATCGCCGGCGCGACCATGGCGGCGTGATCTTCATCGACCTGCGCGACCGCGAAGGCATGATGCAGGTGGTGATCGACCCCGACACCCCGGCCGCGTTCAAGCTGGCCGAGGAGGTGCGCTCCGAATTCGTGCTGAAAATCGAGGGCAAGGTGCGTGCCCGCCCGGCCGGCACCGAAAATCCCAACATGCCCACCGGCATGGTCGAAATGCTGACGCTCGATCTGGAGGTGCTGAACGCGTCGCTGACGCCGCCGTTCCAGATCGACGACGACAACATCAACGAAAACATTCGCCTGCAGTATCGTTACCTCGACCTGCGCCGCGACACGATGCAAAAGAACCTGCGCCTGCGCTATCGCGTGTCGAAAATCATGCGCGACTATCTCGACAGCCATGGCTTCATGGAAATCGAAACGCCGATGCTGACGCGCTCCACGCCCGAAGGTGCGCGCGATTACCTGGTGCCCTCAAGGGTGCATGACGGCATGTTCTACGCGCTGCCGCAAAGTCCGCAGTTGTTCAAACAGCTGTTGATGGTGGCGGGCTATGACCGCTACTTCCAGATCACCCGCTGTTTCCGCGACGAAGACCTGCGCGCCGACCGCCAGCCGGAATTCACGCAGGTCGACCTGGAAACCTCGTTCATGGGCGAAGAATCCATCATGGGCATGGTCGAAGGCATGATCCGCGACATGATGCTGAAGGCGCAAAGCATCGAACTGCCTGCCGCGTTCCCGCGCATGACATACCACGAGGCGATGAACCGCTACGGTTCAGACAAGCCCGACATGCGGGTGACGCTGGAAATCACCGAAGTGACCGATGCCATGAAAGACGTCGCGTTCAAGGTGTTCTCCGGGGCGGCCAACGACCCGAAAGGCCGCGTCGCCGCATTGCGCATTCCCGGCGGCGCGGCGCTCAGCCGCGGCGAGATCGACGGCTACACCGAGTTTGTCAAGATCTACGGTGCCAAGGGTCTGGCCTACATCAAGGTCAACGACGTGACGCAGCTGAACGAAACCGGCCTGCAGTCGCCCATCGTCAAGAATCTTTCCGAAGCCTCGCTGCGCGCGGTGATGGAGCGCACCGGCGCGGCCAACGGCGACCTGATTTTCTTCGGCGCCGACAAGGCCAAGATCGTCAACGATGCACTCGGCGCGCTGCGCCTGAAGATCGGCCACGAAAAGGGCCACGTCGATGGCCGCACCTGGGCGCCGCTGTGGGTGGTCGACTTCCCCATGTTCGAATTCAATGAAGGCGAAAACCGCTGGGATGCGCTGCACCATCCCTTCACCGCGCCGAAGGATGGTCACGAAGATTACCTCGCCACCGATCCGGGCGCGGCGCTGTCCAAGGCCTACGACATGGTGCTGAACGGCTGGGAAGTCGGCGGCGGCTCGGTGCGTATCCACAAGCAGGACGTACAGGACAAGGTGTTTGCCGCGCTCAACATCGGTGAAGAGGAGCGCCGCGAGAAGTTCGGCTTCCTGCTCGACGCGCTGCAATACGGCGCGCCGCCGCACGGTGGTCTGGCGTTCGGACTCGACCGTCTGGTCACGCTGATGACGGGCGCCGAGTCGATCCGCGACGTGATCGCTTTCCCCAAAACCCAGCGCGCCAGCTGCCTGATGACCAATGCGCCGAACGTGGTGGACGACAAGCAACTGCGCGAGTTGCACATCCGCTTGCGCAGCCCGGTGTCGACCGACAAGGCGGCTTAACCCTTTTCATCAGCGAAGCACGCGAAGGAAACCTGCAGTGTTCTTCTTCGCGTCTCTTCGCGGATCAGGATTTTGAAATGAAATTCGCCGACACCCTGGAAACCCTGCCCGAGTTCGCGGGTGGGCACATCGTCCTGACCGACAGCAGTGGCGCAGAAATCGCTGCGATCGCCAATGCCCCCGGCACGGCAGGCTCGTTTCGCGTGTATGCCTATCTCGCGCAGCAATACGACGCGATCAACGCCGAAGCGGCTGCCGAAGGTCTGGCGATTTTCGCCGAACACACCGAAGACGCCAGCCGACATCCCGGCAAGCATCCGAATATCGACCGCCTGATCACTGTTCTGGCCACCGGCATTCCGCTCAATGCCCGCCTTGAAGCCGCATAAATTCCCGGTTTCCGTTCTGGTCGTCATTCATACGGCAGACGGCCAAGTGCTGTTGATGGAACGCGCCGATGCGCTGGGATTGTGGCAGTCGGTCACCGGCTCGCAGGACCCAGGCGAAACGCTGGCGCAAACCGCGATCCGCGAAATCCGCGAAGAAACAGGTCTCGACGCCAGCCAGTTTGCGCTCACCGACTGGGGCATCGAGAACCGTTACGAAATCTATGAACGCTGGCGCCATCGTTACGCGCCGGGCGTGACGCACAACACCGAGCATGTGTTCGGTCTCTGCCTGCCCCGCGTCTTGCCCGTGACGCTGGCACCGCGTGAGCACCTGCAATACCGTTGGCTCCCGCGCGATGCTGCCGCAGCGGCGTGTTTTTCACCCAGTAATGCAGCAGCGATTCGCCGCTTACCCGCTTTATAATCAGCCCATGAGCACTTCGCTGCATATTGCCAGTTACAACATCCACAAAGGTCTGTCGCAATTCAACCGGCGGCTGACGGTACACGAGCTGCGCGACCGTCTCAGCACGCTGGGAACCGACATCGTGTTTTTGCAGGAAGTGCAGGGCGGGCACAACCTGCGTCTCGGCCGTTTTCCGCTCTGGCCGAAAGAGCCGCAGCACGAATTTCTGGCGGGGCATGTCTATACCGAGTTTGCCTACGGTAAAAACTGCGTTTACGACACCGGCCATCACGGCAACGCCATCCTGTCGCGCCATAAAATTCTGTCGTGGGAAAACGAAGACATCTCGGCGCATGCCTACGAGAGTCGCGGCATGCTGCATTGCGAAATCGAAGTGCCCGGAATGGAGATGCCGGTCCATTGCATCAACGTTCACCTGGGCCTGACCGAGCGCGGCCGCAACCGCCAGCTGCAAATGATTGCTGCCCGCGTGCGGGCGATGGTGCCGGACAATGCGCCGTTGATCCTGGCGGGCGACTTCAATGACTGGCGCGCGCGCGCCGGAGACTTTTTTGAAGACGAGCTGGGGCTGATCGAAGTGTTCAAAACCCACCATGGCAAGACCGCGCGCAGTTACCCCTCCTTCATGCCGGTGTTCCAGCTCGACCGCATTTACATCCGGCGCTTCAGTATCCAGTCCGCACATGTTCAAACCGGCAACGCCTGGCACCGCATTTCTGATCACGCGGCCTTGACGGCTCAACTCCGCCCAGCCTGATGGCCGCGCGCAATCGCTGGCGCCCCTTTTTCTTCGGCGGCGTCGAGCTGATTTCCGGCAACCGCATGCGGCTGTTGCAAAGCGGGGCAGATTTTTTTCCAACGCTGATTGCCGCCATCGATTCCGCGCAGCATGAAGTCCATCTCGAAACCTATATTTTCAATCCCGACACCAGCGCCGAGGCCGTCAAGGCCGCGCTGATTCGCGCAGCGCAGCGCGGCGTCCTGGTGCGGCTGATGATCGATGCCGTCGGTTCGCGCCTGCTGCCGGTCGACTGGCTGGACCGCATGAGGGCGGCAGGCGTCAGGCTGCTGGTCTACCGTCCGCTCATGACGGGCCGTTTGACCAGTCCGCACAATCTGCGGCGCCTGCATCGCAAGCTGGCCGTGATTGATGCGCGCATCGCTTTTATCGGTGGCATGAATCTCTTGGATGACTTTGAACCGGTGCGCTTTGCCGCGCCGCGCCTCGACTTCAGTGTCGAGATTCAGGGTCCGTTGCTGGCCAGCATCCATCAAAGCGTGCGTCGCCTGTGGCAACTGGTCATGTTGACGCAGTTGCGCAGCGGCGAACCGGCGACCTGGGCCGAGCCGTCCTGGCCGACCGACGGGCATGTGCGTGCCGCCTATGTGGTGCGCGACAACTTTGCCCATCGCCGCGACATCGAGCGGGTGTATCTGGTTGCGCTCGCGCGGGCGCGCAAGCAAGTCGTCCTCGCCAGCGCCTATTTTCTGCCCGGCCACCGCTTCAGAAAACTGCTGAAAAATGCCGCCGCGCGCGGCGTTCGGGTGCAACTGCTGGTGCAGGGCCACACCGATCACCCTTTTTATCAAGCCGCCGCCCGCGCCTTGTACCGCGACCTGCTGCTTGCCGGCATCGAAATCCACGAATATCAGGCGAGCGAGCTACACGCCAAAGTGGCGGTGATCGACGGCCATTGGGCAACCGTCGGCTCCAGCAATATCGACCCCTTCAGCCTGTTGATGGCGCGCGAGGCCAACATCGTCGTCGACGACGCCGGTTTTGCGCTCGACCTGCAACAGCGGCTGCAGCAGGCCATCATCCAGTCCACCCCGCTCGACATCGCCGACTGGCAGCGCCGCCCCTGGCCACAGCGCATGCTGTCGCGGCTGGCGTATGGGCTGGTGCGATTTGGACTGGGACTGGCTGGATTCGGGCGCTGGGTTTAGCCGACTCCCGCCAAAAAAATGGAGCGGCCTGCGCAGGCTGATCGGTTTGCCGCTTTGCCGCCTTGAGTCATATCTCGCGACCCTGAGTCGTCGCTCACTTCACAAATGCTTGGATTCAAGCAGGTTGACCTTACGCTGACTTTTCGAGGCGTTCAGCGAGCCAGACCTTGATGATGGACTGCCGGGTGACACCCAGCTTGCTTGCTTCCCGATCCAGCGATTCGATCATCCAGGTAGGAAAATCGACGTTAACGCGCTTTTGCGTTTGCAATACGCGTTTGGCTCGGGACAGGTCCAGCGAAGCCGTTAGGTCGACATTTTGATCAAACTGCTTTTCAAACGCTTTAGCTTTCATAGAGTGCTACCTCCTCAGTTCGTGCGCGACGAACGGAAATCAGTCGAATACGCATATCGCGGTAAGTGATGACGGCTGACCAGTGTTTCTTGTTAATCAGGCCAATCATGAGGTAACGCGGCTCATCTTCCGTCTTTGCGGGAATTTCCAATAAGCCGGGGTCGTTCCACAATGCCTGTGCATCGACAAAGTCAATACCGTGCTTCAGCAAATTGGCCTGACTTTTGGCTTCGTCAAACTCAAAGATCATCATGGTATAAAAAATATACCATTTTTGAATAAATCCCAAATAGTGCGCTGCCGCGACAGAGAGCAGTCAGCTTCCGTTCACCAGTCTGGCGCCCCGCCTGTAGAAGGCGGTGGGTTCACGACGCATACAGGAACGCAGGTGCAAGTTGCACTACAACCGCGCCGCCTTGAAGGTGTCGCACTGCCCCGGATCACCTGTTTGCATGCCGCGCTGGAACCACTGCATCCGCTGTTCCGATGAGCCGTGGGTAAAGGATTCCGGCACCACATAGCCCTGCGTCTGTTTTTGCAGACGGTCGTCGCCCACCCCAGCGGCCGCTGCCAGGGCCTCCTCGGCGTCGCCCGGCTCCAGAACCTGCCGCTGCCGGTTGGCGTGGTGCGCCCACACCCCGGCAAAACAGTCCGCCTGCAATTCCATCCGTACCTGCAAGGCATTGCTTTCGGCTTCGGACGCCTGCCCCCGCGCCGCGTGGACTTTTTGCGACACGCCGAGCAGCGTTTGCACGTGGTGGCCGACTTCGTGGGCCACCACATACGCCTGGGCAAAGTCGCCCGGCGCGTCGTGGCGTTGCGCCAAATCGTTGAAAAAACTCATGTCCAGATACAGCTTCTGGTCGCCTGGGCAGTAAAACGGCCCCATCGCCGCCTCGGCGTGGCCGCACGCCGATTGCACCGAGCCGGAAAACAGCACCAGTTTGGGGTGTTGATACGTCTGCCCCGAGCCTTCGAACAGCGAGCCCCACACATCCTCCGTGTCCGCCAGCACCACCGACAAAAACTCCTTCAGCTTTTCTTCTTCCGGGCTGAAGGGGACAGCTTGCTGCTCCGTTTGCGTTGGCGCCTGATTGCCCACCTGGTTCAGCACCACCGACGGATCCACCCCGAAATACATCGCCACCAGCGCCAGCACGATCGTTCCAATGCCGCCGCCCAGTATTCCCTTGCCCGTTACGCGCATGCCGCGCCGGTCTTCGATGTTGTCACTGCGGCGTCCTTTTTCCCAGCGCATGCTTTCTCCTGAATCAACCCGAGCGGGTGAATGCCTATTTTAATGGTGGCACGCAACGATTGAACGGCTGTCATCGATCGCTAGCGACCGGGCATCCCGGCATACGGACGCAGGCTGTTGCCTCAGTGCAACAAAACAACACTTTTCCGCCTGCTCAACAGAAAAAACAACAAGTTTGCTTGCTGCCCCGGTGTCAGTCTGGATAATCGGTCCCCGTCCAACTCGCACTTAACCAAGTGGGACAGCTCTGCAGAGCTTTAGCCTTAACGGGTTTTTATGCCCTCTGGGTACTTAATTTTTACTTTCTTAGGAGTAAAGCAATGAAAAAATCACTGATCGCTCTGGCTATTGCCAGCGCAGTATCCGCCCCCGCTTTTGCCGCAACCGCCAACGTTGACGTCTACGGCCGCATGGCTTTCTCGGTTGACTACGCCGATACCAACAACCTCATTGGTGACGGCGCTGACGTCGTGACCGGTCGTGACAACGTGTCGCGTTTCGGCATTAAGGGCACCGAAGATCTGGGCAATGGTCTGGCCGCAATTTGGCAGGTCGAAACGCAACTGAACACCGCTACCAGCAGCACGGCGTTGCGCAACACCTTCATCGGCCTGTCCAGCAAATCTCTGGGCACCGTGATCCTGGGTCGTCACGACACCCCGTACAAAATGGCTACCGGCAACCTGGACATCTTCTCCGACACCGCTGGCGACTACAACACCATCATCGGCACGACCGCTGACGGCACGATTTATGACAGCCGTGCTCCCCAGACCATTGCCTACCTGTCGCCAACCTGGACCGGCTTCAGCTTCGCTGCTGCTTATGCAGAAACCAAGACCGTTGAAGTGGGTACTGGTGATAACCAGCAGGGATACAGCGTGATGGGTAAGTACGTGAACGGCCCGATCTTCGCCAGCTTGGCGTATGAAACAATGGAAGGCGGTATTTTTGGTCTTGCCACATCGACCGCTACTATCAGCACTGAAGCCTTCAAAGCTGGCTTGGGCGTCAAACTGGGTGCGTTCCAGCTCGGCGCGGTTTATGAAATGATCGATTCTGATGAAGCTCATAGCGTCAACGAACGCGATGCCTATTATGTCAACGGCATGTACAGTATCGGCGCATTCGATCTGAAAGCTGCCTATGGCATGGCTAAAGATGGCGAAGGCAATGTTGTTGGCGCTGGCGCGCTTGGCGATGCAAGCACCGAGTTTGATTACTACGCTGTCGGCGCTGACTACAACCTGAGCAAGCGTACCAAGCTGTTCGGTTTGTACACCTCGCTGTCGAACGGTGCTAACACAAACCTCAGTCAGTCCACCTCTGGCGTGACTGGTGCTCAGTATGGTCAGGATGTTGACATCATCTCCATGGGCGTTGTCCACACCTTCTAAATCCTTGCCGGCGCAAGCCGGTTTGTGACCAGAAGTAAAAACGGGTTCCTTCGGGAGCCCGTTTTTTTTGCTCTGTCTTCCCTGATCTCGAAGTCGTGCGTGATCTCGGCCGTCTTGCCGAGCATGATGCTGGCCGAGCAGTATTTTTCGGCTGACAGGTGCACGGCTTGCTCGACCCGCTTGGGGTCGAG
>MGZO01000132.1:1310-20823 GCA_001802655.1 Hydrogenophilales bacterium RIFOXYD1_FULL_62_11 | reverse complement strand
GCCGCCTGGGCGCTGCCCACAGCGAGCGCCAGTACGATTCCCCACATGCTCCGCATGTCTTCACCTCTAATTGAATGAGCCCGAATAATAAGCCGTAGCCGAATGATAAGATTAGGCGTTCGTCAAACAGCCATGCTGACTGCCTTCATCCGTGTTTAGTTTCTTCAAAAAATCCAAACCTGTTCCCGCACCGGAAGCGACGGCGGCTGATCAGCTCACGCCCGCACAGCTTGCGCCTGAACCGGTCACGCCTGAACCCTCAGCGCCCGCCCCCCTCGCAACCGCGACCCAGACCACGCCAGCGGTTCAGGCAGATGATGCTGCGCCCGCCCGTCCGGGCTGGGCACAGCGACTCAAGCAGGGGCTGGCCAAAACCCGCGACCGGCTGGGCGGCCAGTTCTCCAGCCTGTTTGGTGTCGGACGCAAGATCGACGCCGAGTTATACGAAGAGCTTGAGACCATCCTCATCACCGCCGATGTCGGCGTCGATGCCACGCAAGCTCTGCTCGACAGGCTGCAGAAACAGGTGCGACGCGAAGGGCTGACCGAAGCGTCTGATTTGCAGGAAGCGCTGAAGCAGGCGCTGATTGAGCTGCTGCTGCCGTTGCAGGCGCCGCTCGCCATCACGCGGGAGCAGCCGTTCATCGTGATGCTGGCGGGCGTCAATGGTGCCGGCAAAACCACCACCATCGGCAAGCTCGCCAAGCTGTATCAGTCACAAGGCTTGTCGGTGCTGCTGGCAGCGGGCGACACTTTTCGCGCCGCCGCACGCGAACAGTTGCAGGTTTGGGGCGAACGCAACAACGTCACCGTGGTGAGTCAGGACAAAGGCGATTCTGCCGCGGTGATTTTCGACGCCATTCAGGCCGCGCGCGCGCGCAACATCGACGTGGTGCTGGCTGACACCGCCGGTCGCCTGCCGACCCAACTGCATTTGATGGAAGAGATCAAAAAGGTCAAACGCGTGATCGAAAAAACCGCGCCCGGCGCGCCGCACGAAGTGCTGCTGGTGCTCGACGCCAATACCGGGCAAAACGCGGTGATGCAGGTGAAGGCGTTCGACGATGCGCTCGGCGTGACCGGGCTGGCGCTAACCAAGCTCGACGGCACCGCCAAGGGCGGCGCGATTGCTGCCATCGCCCAGGCCCGCCCCATCCCGGTGCGCTACATCGGCGTCGGTGAAGGCCTGGACGACCTGCGGCCATTCGATGCGCGTGAGTTTGTCGAGGCCGTGTTCACGCCATGATCAGCTTCAGCCAGGTGACCAAACGCTATCCCGGCGGCCACGAAGCCTTGTCCAGCGCCACTCTCGCCATCGAAAAGGGCGAACTGGTGTTCCTCACCGGCCATTCCGGCGCCGGGAAATCCACCCTACTCAAACTCATTGCCGCCATCGAGCGCCCCACCAGTGGCGTCGTGTCGGTCAGCGGGCAGAACATCAGCCGCCTGTCGCAGCGTGCGATCCCCTATCTGCGCCGCAACATCGGCTTGGTATTTCAGGATCACAAGCTTCTGTTCGACCGCAATGTGATCGAAAACGTGGTGTTGCCGCTCGACATCGCAGGCTTTGACCGCCGCGAAGCGCTGAAGCGCGCGCGCGCAGTGATCGACAAGGTCGGCCTGCTCAAGCGCGAAAAATCTAATCCGGTCAGCCTGTCAGGCGGCGAACAGCAGCGCCTGTGCATCGCCCGTGCGCTGGTAAGCCGTCCCGCCCTGTTACTGGCCGACGAACCAACCGGCAATCTGGATGCCGGCTACGCTGCCGACATCATGGCGATGTTCCGCGACTTCCATCAGGTGGGCACCACACTGGTAATCGCCACCCACGACGACCGTGCCATTTCCGCACTGGGCGGCCGCACCGTGCATCTCGACCACGGAAAAATAACGGAGGGGGCGGCATGAAGCATTGGCTGCGTCACCAGAAACATGCGCTCACCACGGCGCTGCGCCGCTTGTTCTCTCAACCCGTGGTCACCCTGCTCACCGCGCTGGCGATGGGGGTGGCGATCAGCCTCCCCAGCGCGCTGTATCTCATGCTGGGCAATCTCAACCGGCTGGCGGGCGACCTGCCCGCACAGCCGGAAATCAGCCTGTTTCTCGCTGCTGATGTCACGACCGTGCAAAAAGGCCTGATTGCCGCTCGCCTCAAGCAAACCGACATCGCGCAGGCGCGCTACACCCCAAAGCAGCAAGCGCTTACCGCGCTCAGCGCTTCGCAGGACTTGGCCGACATCACTGCGGGGCTCAGTGAGAACCCGCTGCCGGACGCCTGGGTCGTACGCCCACAAGCTTCCACACCCGAAGCGCTCAGGCACCTGGCAGGCGAACTGGGTAAATTGCCGGGCGTCGCCGAAACCCAGCTCGACAGCCAATGGATCGAACGCCTGCAAGCCGCACTCGCCATCGGGCGCACCGGGGTGTGGTTGCTGGGTGGCCTGTTTGCCATTGCCCTCATGGCCATCTCGAGCAACGCCATCCGCGCCCGGGTGTTGACGCGCCGCGACGAAATTCACGTGAGTCGCCTGATCGGGGCAACCAATCGCTATATCCGGCGCCCATTTTTGTATCTGGGCGCACTCCAAGGGTTGCTGGGAGGCCTCGCTGCAGGCGGGGTGCTGGCGCTGGCAGGCGCCATGCTGCGTGCGCCGGTCGCCCATCTGTCCAGCCTGTACGGGGCAAATTTCCAGCTGCTGCCGCCTTCCGGCACCGAAATCGCGATTGTGCTGGCAATCACAACGCTGACGGGCTGGCTGGGCGCCTGGATCGCGGTGACGCGTACGCTGCATCAAACATCCGCGCCGCGCTGACGGCTTCTTCCACGCCCAGGGAACTCCATGTCGATTTAGCACTCATTAGACGCGAGTGCTAAAATGAGCACATAGGAGGAAAAGCAATCATGAATCAATCCATGTCATTACCTATACCCTCGGCGTATAGCCAGGAAAGTTATATCCAGACGGTTAACCGCTACCCCATGCTCAGCCTGGAAGAGGAGCAGCGTCTGGCGCGTGCTTGGCACGACAAAGAAGACATTGAAGCGGCTCGCCAATTGGTGGTGTCACACTTGCGCGTAGTGGTGAGCGTGGCTCGGCATTATCTCGGTTACGGCTTGCCGCATGCCGACCTCATCCAGGAAGGCAATGTCGGCCTGATGAAGGCAGTCAAGCGGTTCGACCCTGATCGCGGCGTGCGCTTGGTGTCGTTCGCATTGCACTGGATCCGTGCCGAAATCCATGAATTTGTCCTGAAAAACTGGCGTCTGGTCAAAGTGGCCACCACCAAGTCACAGCGCAAACTGTTCTTCAACCTGCGCAGCCTGAAGCAGTCGCTCAATAGCATGACGCTGCAGGAAGCAGACGCGATGGCGCGCGAGCTCAACGTCAGCCGCAAGGACGTGCTGGAGATGGAAACCCGGATGTCCGGCCACGATGTCTCGATCGACCCCACCTTCGATGACGGGGAAGAGGGCTACAGCCCGCTGGCTTACCTGGCAAGCCCCGACGAAAATCCCGCACAGTTGCTCGAACGCGAGCAAACTGAACGCCTGCGTCATACGGGTCTGGTTGCCGCACTCGAAAACCTGGATGACCGCAGTCGCCACATCATCAAGGCCCGCTGGCTGACCGAAGGCGAGGTTGCCACGCTGCACGAACTGGCTGCAGAGTACGGTGTATCGGCTGAACGTATCCGCCAGATAGAAGCGCGCGCGCTACAGAAAATGCGCGCAGTGATCCCGGCATAAGCACGCAGCCGTGCCAATAAAAAACCCCCGCCACTCAAAGGAGTGGCGGGGGTTTTTTATTGGACCTTAACGCTTACAGGTCAGAAAAACGAAGCAATCAGAACAGAAAGAACGCTGATCCAAGCCCAGGCAATCAGGCCTACCACCAGCACCATCGGAAAATTCTGGAAGGTCATCAGTTGTTTCATGTCGCACACTCCATTCTAAGTTGAGATATTTTAATTTACTTGTCTTTGACGCTCAAGTGGCGTGTTGGCAATAAAGGATCATCGTCGTCCATCAAAATGCGTTCAGCCGGGCCTTCCAAGTCGTCAAACTGGCCACTTTTAATCGACCAAAACACGCCCACGACGATCAACAGCACGAACAGCCCCGAGAGCAGGAAAAGAAAACCCATAATGCCGTTCATGAGGCAGCCAGTTCCTGAATATGGTGGTAATGCAACTTGCCGTTCTGCATCAATCGCATTTCAACCAGCCAGCGACCAGTCGCCGGCAGTGGCAGCACACCTGTATAGACACCGGCCTCGACAGCATCCAGCGGCAGGATCAATACAGGCTCTGCTACCCCTGCACGTAATAAGCGAATTTCCGCAGCCACCAGCTCAACCGGCAAACCGGTGCGATCCTTGACACGAACCTGAATCCGGTTCGCTTTGCCAAGGCCGTCAAGCCCGGACACGTCAACCTGCCAACCCAGCTGCGACTCTTGGTGCGTTTCACGCAGTTCCGAGGACACCGCTTTGGCCGCATTTTCCCCGTGCGGAACCACTCCGGAAAACCCGCTGTAAACCGCACCGCCCTCGCTTCCCAACCACCACTGTGCGAGTGGTTCGGGCAGACCTTTGGTTGCGATTTGCAATAGCGCCGCGTTGAGGAACGCCAGACCGATAAAAAAGGTGATCAGCAATTTGGGCGCCCAATGCAGCTTTTCTCCGCCACGCCGCCTAAATTGCGTCATGGCAAACAACACCAGCGCCGTCGCGGAAAAGACGGAGATGTGCATGGCCACCACATCGAGCCCGGGCCAGCGCCCAATAATGAGGACAAAATAGCCCATCAGCGGAATGACCGCTGCCAGCACGGCACGCAACATCGGCGGCACACTGCGGATCAGGCCGCCGATGGCATACAGCGCGAGAACGGCAATCATGCCGCCAAACAGGGTAATGATCGTTGTCATGGAAGCAGGCTCGGTTTGTCGAAACGGACCACTTCTGCGCGCGCTTCTGCAGGTTTGCCCTTGGGCGTGATAAGGATTTCGAATTGCTGGGTTTTTGCCGCCAGCGCGGGCGGCAAGCGCACGCTGGCTTGCACCAAGCCGCTATGGCCAGGCTTGATGGTGATTTCACGGAAATGGGCCAGATCAAGCGCTGACGCGGGAATGCCGCGCGCAGTGATCGTGTAGACCTGATCCTCAGCCGCCTTGTTGGTAATGCGGATTTGATAGCGGTTACGGATATCGCCATTCGACAGCACAACGTAGAGCGGCTGACGGACCTGGCTGACTGCACGGTCAAAGTTGCCACGCGTGCTGATGCTGTAGACGAGATAAGCGCTCATCAACAGCAGCGCCACGCCATAACCTATTATTTTTAGCCGTTTCCACTCCAGCCGGGGGGGGGCGGGCGTGGGTGAAGCCAGGTTCTTCTCTGAATCGTAGCGAATGAGCCCCCGCGGGAAGCCGAATGAATCCATGATCGTGTCACAGGCATCAATACATAGGCCGCAGGAAATACATTTGTATTGCAGGCCATCCCGGATATCGATACCCGCAGGGCAGACCTGCACGCACAGACCGCAATCGATACAATCACCCAGGCCTTGTTCATGCCGTTCTGCGAGCGCACGCTCTCCCGAGTTGCGGTTAACGCGCCGACGCTCCTGAACCACCGTTGCCTGGGCGCGTTCACGCCCGCGGCGTTCCACCACGATGCCACGACCAGCACGCACGCTTGCTCGCCCATGTGTACTTTCGCCGCGCGCAGCATCGTAGTGCACAGCAAGCGTTTCGGGTTCGTACATCACACTCTGAAAACGGCCATACGGGCAAATGTAGGTACATATTTGTTCCCGCATCAGACCGGCAGCCGCATAGGTCGCCAGCGTAAGCACCGATACCGTGATGTACGCTGCTGCGGCTGCCTGGCCAGTAAAGAAATCCACCACCAGTTGCGGCGCGTATGCAAAATAGGCCGCAAAAGTGAGTCCCGTCCAGAACGAAGCCAGCAACCATGCTGCGTGGGTACTGCCGATCTTGAGCAGCTTTTCACGATTCCACGGTTGGCGGTAAAGCCGCACCCGCGCGGGGCGCTCTCCCTGTATTCTGGATTCGATCCAGATGAAAAAATCGGTCCACAACGTCTGAAAGCAAAAGTAGCCACAAAACGCGCGGCCGACCAGACCCGTGACGAAGAACAGCAGGATCGCTGCGATAAATAATAGCAGTGCCAGCCAGATGACATCCTGCGGGTAAACCGTTAACCCGAAAATCAGAAAGCGCCGGCCCATGACGTCGAACAGCACGGCTTGCGCCGGCGCATCCAGTCGCGACCAGGGTACCCACGGCAGCAGGAAAAAAATGGCATAAGCCAACACCAAAACCGACGTTTTGAACCGTCGGAATCTCCCCTTCACTGATCGAGTGAAAATCGGGATGCGCTTCTGGTAGAGCCCGAGCTGGTCTTCTAAGCCTGTTTGCATGGTGAGGTCGTTGGATAAGTGGGAAGCAAAAGCCCCCGAAAACGGGGGCTTTTGCTTGATTCAATCGAGCGGCTTACACCCCGCCGCCCAGATCATGAACGTAGACCGTCAAAACCTTGATTTGTTCCGGTGACAAACGTCCGGCCCACGCTGGCATCACCCCTTTGCTCAAGCCTCCGGCAATGACGGTACGAATCGCTGCGACCTTGCCTTCGCCTGAAGGGGCTGCGGCCACGCCGGCCCACAACCAGATGCCGTCTGTCAGGTTGGGCGCGCCGATTTCCTTGCGGCCCTTTGCATCCACCCCATGACAGTAATAACAAGCGGCAGTCTCGTTGTGGAACAGAACATCACCTGCTTTAGCTTCGGCTGCATCATGCTCAAGACCAGAAAGGCTCGCCACATAATTGGCCAGCTGATCGATCTGTCCGCCAGACAGCACTTCGCTGAAACTCGGCATATATCCCCTCCGACCGTCCATCAGGGTCTGATGAATCTTTTCGTATGAGCCGCCATACAGCCAGTCGTCATCGGTCAGATTGGGGAAGAAGCCAACCACGCCCTGGCCACCTGACTGGTGGCAGGCTGCGCAGTTATCCGCGAACAAGGCCTTTCCCGAGGACAGAATAAACGCGGTGACTTCCGGATCCCGAGAGATCTGTTCATAAGACATCGAGGTGACTTTGTCGAAATAAGGCTTTTGTTCGACCGCCGCCTTGTTCATGTCTTCCAGATAAAGTGCACGGGTGTTCCAGCTATGCGTTTTGGTCTCGCCCGCGCTATTGACGTAAGTGATATCCGACAAACCACCAATCCAGCCCTTACCAAACGGCCATGAGGGATAGATGGTCCAGTAAACGATGGCGAAGATAAACGTTGCATAAAACGTGTAGACCCACCACACCGGCAACGGGTTGTTGTATTCCTGCAGATCACCGTCCCAGGCATGACCCGTTGTTTGCACGGTTTGAGATTGTAATTTTTGCTCGCTCATTGCTTGTCCTTCGTGTCTTTTTGATCGCCTAGGCTCTTTTCATCCTGCTGCTCGTCCAGAAACGGGATGTTGCGGTAGGTTTCGAGCCGCTTGCTACGGTTTTTACTGCCGTAAACGTAAAGCAGAATACTGACGAAGGTGACGAAAAATATAATCAGCGCCACTGGCTTGGTGTTTTCAGGTTTTGAAAACCACATCAACCATTCCATGTTCAGACTCCCTGCCGCTTACGATCAGCGGTCATTGACGAAAGCATCGTCGTCGTATTTACTGAAATCAACCATGGTGCCCAGCACTTGCAAGTAAGCCACCAGCGCGTCCATCTCGGAAACACCTGAACGATCACCGTCATAGTTGCCAAAGTTCGCCTGCTCGAGCAGATTCTTTTGCGCATCAGGAATGTGCAACAACGGTGCAACCGTTTCGCCGAACTTGACGACGTTGGCCTTGTATTCTTCCTGGGTCAGCGAATACGGCACGCCTACTTTGCGCAATGCTTTCATGCGATCAGCCGTGTCCGAAATATCCAGCTGCGTCGACAGCAGCCAGGGATAATTCGGCATCACCGACTCGGGCACCATCGAACGCGGTGCAACCAGATGCTGAACCTGCCATTCGTTTGAATATTTACCGCCTACTCGCGCAAGATCGGGACCGGTACGTTTGGAGCCCCACTGGAACGGATGATCATATTGCGACTCCGCAGCCAGCGAATAATGACCATAACGCAGCTTTTCGTCGCGGAACGGACGAATCATTTGGGAATGGCACAGGTAGCAGCCTTCGCGCTGATAAATGTCGCGGCCGCGCTGCTCCAGCGGGGTATAGGGGCGCACGCCTTCGACTTTTTCGATGGTTTTATCGATAAAAAACAAGGGTGCGATTTCCACCAGACCACCCACGCTGATGGCAAGCATGGTCAGCACGGCCATCAGGCCGATGTTGGTTTCAATCCATTCGTGTTTGAAGTTGAAGTTCATTATCTAATTTCCTGAATCAGGCACGCGCCAACTTTGCGGCCAATTTGGCTTCCAGCACGGCGTTCTCCAGCTTGGACTGGCGAATAGTCATGAGCGAGTTGAACAGCATCAGTACCGCACCGGTAAAGAAGAACATGCCGCCAATCGCACGCATCGCGTAGAAAGGCATCATCGCGGCAACCGATTCGGCAAACGAGTATTGCAGGTTGCCGAACTCGTCGAACGAACGCCACATCAAGCCCTGGGTGATACCGGAAATCCACATCGCAACGATGTACAGCACGATGCCGATGGTGGCCAGCCAGAAGTGCCATTCGATCAGCTTTTGGCTATACATCTTGGTATCCCACAACTTCGGAATCATGTGATACAGCGAGCCGAACGAAATCATCGCCACCCAGCCCAAAGCGCCCGAATGCACGTGACCCACGGTCCAGTCGGTGTAGTGCGACAGTGCGTTGACTTCCTTCAGCGACATCATCGGGCCTTCGAAAGTCGACATGCCGTAAAAAGACAGCGCGACAATCATGAAGCGCATGATCGGGTCGGTACGCAATTTGTCCCAAGCACCCGACAGGGTCATGATGCCGTTGATCATGCCGCCCCAAGAAGGCATCAGCAGCAGGATGGAAAAGGCTGCGGCCAGCGATGAGGTCCAGTCCGGCAACGCAGTCCAGTGCAGGTGGTGCGCGCCAACCCACATGTACATGAAGCCCAGCGCCCAGAAGTGAACGATCGAAAGACGATAAGAGTAAATCGGGCGGCCGGCCTGCTTCGGCACGAAGTAATACATCATGCCCAGGAAGGCGGCGGTCAGGAAGAAACCCACTGCATTGTGACCGTACCACCACTGCGTCATGGCGTCCTGGGTGCCGGCGAACAGGCTGTAGGACTTCATCGAGAACAGGTCGACGGGCATCGCCAGGTTGTTGAAAGTATGCAACAGAGCGGTGGCCAGGATGAATGCAAGATAGAACCAGTTGGCCACGTAGATGTGCGGCTGCTTGCGACGCATGATGGTGCCAACGAACAGGATCAGGTAGGTCACCCACACCACCTCGATCAGGATATCGATCGGCCATTCCATCTCAGCGTACTCGCGCGACTGGGTGTAGCCGAGAACGTAGCTGATGTCCGCAAGTACAATGATTGCCATCCAGCCCCAGAAGGTGAAGCTGGCCATGCCATCCGAAATCAGTCGGGTCTGGCAGGTGCGCTGCACCACGTAGTACGAGGTAGCAAATAGCGCCGAGCCGCCGAATCCGAAAATCACCGAGGTGGTGTGAACCGGACGGAAGCGGCCAAACGAGAAATAAGGGCTATCAAAATTAAGAAACGGCCATGCCAGCTCTGAAGCGATATACACGCCGACGAACATGCCAATGACCGCCCAAACAAGCGACATTACGGCGAACTTTTTAACAATATCGAAATTGTATTGTTCCGCCCCGGAATAGGTTGTTACCGCCATCGACCGCTCCTGTTAGACCAAAATAGCGCGACATATTGTCGCGCCTTAAACAGCATATGCTTATATTAATAAACTGCAGAATTATATGACAGCCAGCGCGCCTGCCGCAAGGAACCAAAGCGACTCAACGTGTATCTAGTAGGGTTTTGAGATCGCGGGCGATCAGATCCGGGCTACTGCCGTAGGGCACCAGCAAGCGTAAACGTCCCTCAGCATCGTAGACATACGTTCCGGCGCTGTGATCAATCAAATAGTTGTCGGCACCTTTAACCGATGTCTTTTGATAGACGACCTTGTACTCCTGCGCCAAGGCTTTGAGGCTGACAGCATCGGTTGTCATCCCCAGAAACCGGGGATCAAAGGCCGGCACAAAAATCTTGAGCAACTCGGGCGTATCACGTTGCGGATCGACGGTCACGAAAAGAACCTGCACCTGATCTGCCAATGGGCCGAGCTGTTTCAATGCCGCAGCAAAATCCGCCAGGGTCGTGGGGCAGACATCGGGGCAATGGGTATAGCCAAAAAAGATGGCGACTATCTTGCCTTTGAAGCTCGCCAGGGTGCGTGGTTGTCCGTTATGGTCGGTCAACTTGAAATCACGCGCAAAGTTCGCGCCCGTAATATCAGTCGCCTGAAACACAGGAACTTCCGGCGCCGGCTTGCACGCTGCCAGCGCTAGCGCCAAAACGGCAGCGATCATGATTTTCATGGCGCGAGCTGCTCAAACAGCATGCCTGGAACATCCGCCAAACGGTATTTACCGGTCTCCACGGCCTTTGCCAGCTTTTCCAGCGTCGTTTCCTGCAGCAGGTCGATAATTTTCTTCTTGACGGGGATCCAGCGGAAATGCAGGGGGCAGGCTGTTTCATCGCTGCACTTTTTCAACCCCAGCAAGCAGCTTTCGGTGAAAGCAGGTCCTTCAGTCAGCAGCAGGATTTGCATGAGCGTGATTGCATCGCCGCCTTCACGCAAGCAAAAACCGCCCAAACGCCCCCGGAATGAAACCAGCAGATTGCCTTTGGCAAGGCTTTGCAGGATTTTGGCCAGATAGGGCGCGGGAACACCGAGCTGGCTGGCAATGTCTTTGTTAAGTACGGGCGCATCCGCAGGCTGGGTCGCCATATAGATCAGCGCCTGCACGGCGTATTGACTGGTGCGGGAGAGAAGCATCACGTGCCCCTGGATTTTGAGTGGGCACAATATAAAACAATCCTGTCTGAATATCTACAAAAAGGATTTATTTACCTTACAAATCAAACTGGTATTGGCCAGTAATGGTCAATCAGCATGATGGCAAACAACGCACTCAAGTACCAGATGGAATAACGGAAGATTTCCCGGGCCAGCGCATCGCTGTAATGACGATAGAGGCGCCAGCTGTAAGACATGAACCCGCCCCCCAGCAGAACCGCGCCGACCAGGTATATCCAGCCCCCCATCCCGGTACCAACCGGGAGCAAGCTGACGGCAAACAACAGCATGGTGTAGAGCAGCAAATGCAAGCGGGTATACGCTTCACCATGCGTCACCGGCAACATCGGCAATCCGGCCTTGGCGTATTCATCGCGCCGGTAAAGCGCCAGCGCCCAGAAGTGCGGCGGCGTCCAGGCAAAAATGATCAGAAACAGCAACAGCGCATCGTGATGCACTTCGCCGGTGGCCGCCGCCCAGCCAAGCACCGGCGGCATCGCGCCGGAAGCGCCGCCGATAACGATATTTTGTGGCGTGGCCGGCTTGAGGATGGCGGTGTAAATCACCGCATACCCAACAAATGTGGCCAGCGTCAGCCACATGGTGAGTGAATTCACAAAAACGTTCAGCAGGGTCAGGCCGATACCGCCGACCACACCGGAAAACACCAGGGTTTGGGTGTTGGTGAGTTCGCCACGGGGCAAGGGGCGCGCCCGCGTGCGGGCCATGACTGCGTCGATTTTCTGCTCTATCAGACAGTTAAACGCGGCCGCCGCCCCCGCCACCAGCGCGATGCCCAGCGTGCCAGCCCACAGCACATTCCAGGCTGGCACGCCCGGAACGGCGAGAAACATGCCGATTACCGCAGTAAATACGATCAGGCTGACCACCCGCAATTTGCATAGCGCCAGAAACTGCTGGCAACGGCAGGTTGCGCTCTCGATCATCAAGGATTCCATGCTTATCTCCTGCGCACTTTGAAGTTCAGCCAAACCAGACTCGCCAGCAACAGTGCTGCGCCGGTGTTATGCGCCACAGCCACGGCCAGCGGCAAACTGAACAAAATGTTGCTGATGCCCAGCGAAACTTGCAGCGTCAACAGGCCGGCGATGACCAAGCCCATACCGGCGTAACCCGGCGTACGCAGCATACGCAATGCCAGCCAGCCCAGATACAGGGTAAGCACCAGCGCCATCAACCGATGTGTCCAGTGAATGGCGGTCAGCGCCGTCAGCGGCAACAGTTCGCCGGTAGCGGTTTCGCCCAACTCACGGTGCAGGGTGAAGCCGTGCTCGAAATCCATGGCTGGCACCCACCCCCCCTGGCACAAGGGAAAATCCGTACAGGCTAAAGCTGCGTAGTTGGTGCTTACCCAGCCTCCCAGGGCAATCTGGATCACAACCAGCACCAACCCTAATCCAGCGCCGCGCCGCAGATGATCCACGCTCGCAAAGTAGGCATAGCTGGCCTGCCCACGTTCGCGCAACCACAACCACAACAAGAGCGAGAGCGTGGCCATGCCGCCCAGCAAGTGGGCGCTTACGACCAGCGGCTTGAGCAATTGCGTAACCGTCCACATCCCCAGCAGCGCCTGGAACACGATCAGGCCCAGCAACAACAGCGGCAGCCCCGGGCCACCATTGGTCTCACGGCGCCCACGCCAGGCCAGCAAGGCTATTGCCAGCACCAACACGCCCAGGGTCCCGGCAAAATAGCGATGCACCATTTCCTTCCACGCTTTGGCATGCGATACCGGGCCATCTGGACGTGCTTCCAGTTCGGCATTGATGGCATCGGCCGCGTGATGCGGAGTCAGCGCGCCATAACAACCCGGCCAATCGGGACAACCCAGGCCGGCATCAGACAGGCGCACATAGGCGCCCAGACTGACGACACCCAGGGTCAAAATGAGCGCGGCCAGAATAAGCTTGCGATAGAACGTCATGGCGGGGCGGGTCAACCGATCTGTGAGGCTTTGAGCAACAGCTTGATGTCTTTCATCATGCGTTTGGCGTCCGGCTGGGCGGGGAACCGCAGCATCAGGTTGCCAAGCGGATCAACCAGATAGATGTGCTGGCCAGGGCTCTGCATGGCGGGAAACTGGCTCAGGAATGCCGGATCTTCTGGCCGCCAAACCAGCAGACCTGGGTGCGCCTGCAGCAAGCTTGCCTCAGGCAGGCCCTTGTCAGCCACCACCCACAGACGTTCGATGCGCGATTGTTCCTTGCCTTGGGTAATCCGCACCTGCCGCATCAGATACAGTTGCTGCGCGCATGCCTCATCGCAGCGTGCTGTCCCGACATGCACCATCAACCACTTGCCCTGCAGCGTATCGAGATTGAGGGGTTGGCCGTCGAGCAGTTTTCCAGCGGTATGCTGCAAGGGCGAAACCTTCAACAATTCGCCGTAATTCGTGTGACCAGCGGGTCGCCAGCCAAAATAAGCCAGATAAGCCGCCAGTACCGGCACCATGAAGAAGCCGATCAGAACAAGGAATTTACTGCGTGAACTCAGGTGCATACTCGATTTATTCCAGAAGTGACGCGGCATTCTCGCGATCGCGTTTCACATTCATCACCACCCACAACACCGCAAGCGTTGTTGCGAGACTGTACCACTGGAAGGCATAGCCGAGATGCATGCTGACGCCCGTGTCCGGACGCGGCCAGTTTCGCTGCAAACCATCACGTAGCGGGCTGGTTTGCAACAGCAGTACCGGCTGCAGCGTCAAACCGGAGTCCATCGTGTAGCGCACAAAATCAAGGTTCTGCCAAACACGCCCCTGCGGCGCGGCATTGGCCAGTTCGAAATAGCGGCTATGGGGATCAACCGCCATGCCTTCCAGTTTCACCAGGCCTGCGGGCGCAGGGATACGGGGAAGCTGTTCGCGCGACCGCCCTGACGCGACCCAGCCCCGATTCACCAGAATAGCCATCGGGCTGCCTTCGATCCTCAGCGGCGTCAGCACGTGGTAGCCCGCCACCCCTTCGTAAACCTTGTTGTCCAGCAAAATTGTGTGCCTGTCATCGAACCTGCCCTGCACTTCGAGCTTGCGATAAATCAAGTCATCACGCGTCAGCAAAACCCGGCCAACGTGGATGGGGGGATCTTGCGTGGCAGTGTCGTATCGCGCTTGCAGCGCGCGCTTGGCTTCTGCTCGGTCGCTCTGCCAATTACCCAGCCACAAGGTCAGCACGAAAAAGAACAGTGCCGCCAGGGTCGGCCACAATCCCGGTGTAAAGTGCCATGCACCGAAACGCATGGTCAGGCGGTGCATGCGGCGGGCAATCCGGTTAGACTAAAATTTTGCCGAGCGACCCACATCATGCGCATCCTTGCCCTGCTATTCATCGTGTTCATTTTGGGCAGCCTCGCCAGCGCGCTCTACTATCTGATCAAGGACAAGGGGCAGTCGGACCGCGCAGTCAAAATGCTGACGGTGCGGGTCGGACTCTCGCTTGCGCTATTCGTCCTGCTGATGGCGGGATATTACTTCGGCATCGTTCCGCAAAGCGGCCTGCGCTGATCCACCTCGTAAAAAAGCCGCCTGACCGGCGGCTTTTTTACGTTCGCATAAGGGTCAGATCATCCAGTACACCAGGATAAACAGCATCACCCACACCACATCAACAAAGTGCCAGTACCACGACACTGCCTCAAATGCGAAATGGTGATCGGCAGTGAAATGTCCGGCAATCGCACGCAGCAACATGACAAGCAGCATGGTCGTACCCACCAGCACGTGAAAGCCGTGAAAGCCGGTCAGCATGAAAAAGGTCGATCCGTAAACGCCTGCCCCCAGCGTCAGCCCCATTTCAGTGTAAGCGTGATGATATTCATACGCCTGCAGCCCCAGGAAAACCACTCCGAGCACCACCGTCATGGCCAGCCCGACAATCAGCTGGGTGCGATTATTCTTTTTCAATCCCCAGTGTGCCCAGGTCACGGTCACACCCGAGCTGAGCAGCAGGAGCGTATTGATCGCCGGGATGCCCCAGGCACCCATCGGGGTAAACTGAAACCCATCCTCAGCCAGCCCGGGGCCGGCAGTTGGCCAGGCAGCCTTGAAAGTGGGCCACAGTTGCTGCATGGTGTCGCCTTCACCCAGCCACGGCACCGACAACACACGGGTGTAAAACAGGGCACCAAAAAAGGCTGCGAAAAACATCACTTCGGAAAAGATAAACCAGCTCATCGACCAGCGAAACGAGGCGTCGACCTGCTTGTTGTAGCGCCCGGCCTCACTGTCGCGGATCACCTCGCCGAACCAGCCGAACATCATGTAGAACAGTACGCCCAAACCGGCCAGCAACACCCAGCCGCCATGGTCGATCTCGCGCATGGTCATCACGCCGCCCACCGCCATCACAAGCAGGGCGATCGAGCCGACGAACGGCCACAGAGACGGTTGCGGCAAATAATATTTTTCGGTTTGTGCCATGCCCATGTTTTTCCCCTATTCCTTGTCTATTGATTACTCACGCCAAGAACTGCATCGCCAGATACACCAACAGCAACATCGTTGAAACAAACACCGCACCACCAATGAGTCCGGCAATGACGATCTGCACCGGCGTCAGGCTTTGCGCATCAGCATCGTAGTCACGCCGCTTGCGCACGCCGAAAAAGCTCCAGAACACCGCAAGCACCACTTTGAGATTGCTTTTTTCAGCCATGGGGCGATACGCGCAGCCTGCCAGTGGTTTGGGCTTTTGCACCCATTTCAAAGAAGGTATACGACAGGGTCACGGTATGAACCTCCTGATCCATCGCACGATCCAGAACAAACAGCACCGGCATCCGGCGGCGTTCACCGGCTGCCAGTGTTTGCGGCGTAAAACAGAAGCACTCGATTTTCTTGAAGAAGGCGGCCGCGCGCGCAGGACCATAACTCGGCACCGCCTGTCCCACGATAGCCCGGTCACTGTTGTTGACCACTTCGTATTCCACCTGAACCAGTTGCCCCGGATGCACCTTGAGGCTGTTTTGCAGCGGCTTGAATTGCCACGGCAATGCAGTGTTGGTGTTGGCATCGAATTCCAGCGTGACCCAGCGGCTGGTGTCCACCTGCGTGTTATTCACCAGACTTTGCTCGCCCCCCGAGTTGATGCCGGTGGCTTCGCAAATCTTGTAATAAAACGGCACCAGGGCGAAGCCAAACCCGAACATGAGCAGCGTCACGACGACGAGCTTGGTCAGGGTTTTGGCATTCCCCATGAGCATGATTTATTTCAGCCCGGAGTAAAGCGTGAACAGAAACAAGCCCAGCGCCCACACTGCCAGCAAGATGGCCGTGCGATATTTACCGTTGCGCTTATCCGAACTCATCGTTGAAGCCCCGCTCATTTCATCACCGGCGCTGTTTCAAAGGTGTGATACGGCGCAGGCGATGGCAGCGTCCACTCCAGTCCCTCGGCACCTTCCCATACGCGGTCGGTCGCCTTGACGCCTCCTTTGGCGGCTTTAAGCACCACCACCAGGAAGATCAGCTGGCTGAACCCGAAAATGAACGCACCCACCGTGGCAATCTGATTGAACTCGGTGAACTGCAGCGCGTAGTCCGGAATGCGGCGCGGCATGCCGGCCAATCCCAGAAAGTGCATCGGGAAAAACACGATGTTCATGCCGATCACCGACAGCCAGAAATGCCACTTGCCCAGCGTCTCGTCATACATGTAGCCGCTCCATTTCGGCAGCCAGTAATAAATGCCCGCGAAGATCGAAAACAGCGCACCGGACACCAGTACGTAGTGGAAGTGCGCGACAACGTAGTAGGTGTCGTGCAATTGGATATCGACCGGCGCGATCGCCAGCACCAGGCCCGAAAAGCCGCCAATCGTAAAGAGACAAACGAAGGCGATGGCGAACAGCATCGGCGTCTCGAAGGTCATTGAGCCCTTCCACATCGTGGCCACCCAGTTGAACACCTTCACGCCGGTCGGCACCGCGATCAGCATGGTCGAGAACATGAAGAACAGCTGCGCGGCCGCGGGCATGCCCACCGAGAACATGTGGTGCGCCCAGACGATGAACGACAGGATCGCGATCGATGCCGTGGCGTACACCATCGAGGCGTAACCAAATAGCGGCTTGCGGGCGAAAGTCGGAATGATGCTGGAGACGATGCCGAACGCTGGCAGGATCAGGATGTACACCTCGGGGTGGGCAAAGAACCAGAAGATGTGCTGGAACATCACCGGATCACCGCCGCCGGCGGCGTTAAAGAAGCTGGTGCCGAAATTGCGGTCGGTCAGCAGCATGGTCACCGCACCTGCCAGCACCGGCATGGTGGCAATCAGCAGATAGGCCGTAATCAGCCAGGTCCAGCAGAACAGCGGCATTTTCATCAGCGTGAGACCGGGCGCACGCATGTTGAGAATGGTGGTGATGATGTTGATCGAACCCATGATCGACGACAGGCCCATGATGTGGACGGCCAGAATCGTCAGGTCATAGGAAATGCCGCCCTGGATGAACAGCGGTGGATACATGGTCCAGCCGCCTGCGACCGCGCCGCCGGGAAGCAGAAATGACCCCATCAGCAGCGCGCCGGCCACCGGCAGAATCCAGAATGCCCAGTTGTTCATGCGCGGAAACGCCATGTCGGGCGCGCCCAGCATCAACGGAATCTGCCAGTTCGCGAAGCCCGAAAAGGCCGGCATGATCACGCCGAAAATCATGATCAGGCCATGCATGGTGGTGAGCTGGTTGAAAAAGTCCGGGTTGGTCAGTTGCAGCCCCGGCTGGAACAACTCGGCGCGAATCAGCAGTGCCATCGATCCCGCTGTAAACAGCATGATCAGAGAAAACCACAGATACAGCGAACCAATGTCCTTGTGGTTGGTGGTGGTCAGCCAGCGCATGACTCCGCCAGGGGGAGCGTGGTGCGCGTGATCGTCGTGGCCGTGTGCGTGTGTTGCATCAGTCATATCTGGGCTCTCCTGACGGTGATTCATGGCGCAGCGGGAGCAGCAGCTTCTGCGCCCCCACGTGCTGCGGCGATCTGGGCGGGCTGCGCCGTGTCGCCAGTCTTGTTGTCCCAGGCATTGCGCTGGTAGGTCACGACGGCAGCGATGTCCGCGTCGGACAACTGTCCGCCGAACGCCGCCATTGCGGTGCCGGGGCGGCCGTTCAACACGGTGCTGATGTGTGCGTCGATCGGACCGGTTGCCACTTTCGAACCATTGATCGGAAGAAACACGCCGGGAAGCCCCATGCCGTCTGCCTGATGGCAGGCTGCGCAATTGGCGGCGTAGACTTTTTCACCCCGCGCGATCAACTCGGCCGGGGCAAAGATTTTGCTGTCGTCGGCTGCGGCCGTCGTTGCTGCGCCCTTCTTCTTGTCCAGCCAGATTTTGTAATCGGCTTCCGATACCACCTCGACCACAATCGGCATAAAGCCGTGATCCTTGCCGCACAGCTCGACGCATTGGCCGCGATAAGTGCCGATCTTGTCGGCCTTGAACCAGCTGTCGCGGATAAAGCCAGGGATCGCGTCCTGTTTTGCACCGAGCGCAGGCACCCACCAGGAATGAATCACGTCGTTGGCTGTTATCAGCAAACGTACCCGTTTACCCACTGGCACCACCATCGGCTCATCCACTTCCAACAGGTAGTGTTCGCCCTTGGCGGCAGTGCCTTCGATCTGGTCACGCGGGGTCGAGAGCGTGCTGTAGAAACTGACCCCGTCATTCAGGTAGGTGTAGCCCCACTTCCACTGATAGCCGGTGACCTTGATCGACATATCGGGGTTGCTGGTGTCTTTCATGTCGATCACCACCTTGGCTGCCGGGTAGGCCATGCCCATCAGGATCACGAACGGGATCACCGTCCAGATCACTTCTACCGTGGTGTTTTCATGGAAATGTGCAGCCTTGTGACCGACTGATTTGCGGTGTTTCAGGAGCGAATAAAACATCGCACCAAACACCACGATGAAGATACCCAGACATACCAGCATGATCAGATTGTGCAGTTCGAATACGTCCTGCGCGACCTTGCTTGCCGGTACCTGCAGGTTGTAAGCGTATTCCGCCCGCACCGGCAGGCTCGCTGCCCACGCCACCCCTGCTACTCCTGCCCGTTGCCACATACTCGTCATCGCGCTCCCCCGTCCTCTCATCGCTGTTATGGGTCGATGTCGCGGCGCGTGTTATCGGTATGCCGCAACATGTGCCGCGCTACCTGACTTCACTCGCGCTCAGACTCAAAGTGAAATCAAGGCCGGAAACCAGCAAACCGGGTGCGGCAATCTGCCACGGACAGTACACGATGCCCCCGCTCCAAACAAGACGGGGAAGATCTTTAACTTATTGATTTAATTATTAAATATCGTTATTCAAGAGTATTCTAAGATACTAACGTAATGGGCAGCGTCAGCCAGCCCAGCTCGCTCGCATCCCGGATGGAGGCGATCGAAAAATCCTGCAC
>MGZO01000132.1:682-1296 GCA_001802655.1 Hydrogenophilales bacterium RIFOXYD1_FULL_62_11 | reverse complement strand
CCAAGGCAAGCGTCGATGGGTAATCGACTCGGCCGTGAGCAACGCATGATTCAGGCAGCCCAGCCGCAGCCCGACCACCAGCACAATCGGCAAACCCAGCGCATGCGCCAGATCCGCCATCTCCTCGTGCTCGTTCAGGGGCACGCGCCAGCCACCCGCGCCCTCCACCACCACCACATCGGCTGCCGCCGCGAGGCGCGCATAAGCGGCAACGATGACGGGCAACTCGATCCGCACACCTGCCTGCTGCGCGGCGAGATGCGGCGCAATCGGCGGCGCAAAGGAATAAGGATTGATGTCGCGCAGATCGGCCGCGACATTGGATGCCTGCAGCAGCGCGCTGACATCGTCGTTCAATTCGCCCGGGTTGCTGCCCGCTGCCACCGGTTTCATCGCTGCCACCCGCAGGCCTTGCGCACGCAACGCGTGAATCAGCGCCACGGCCACCCGCGTTTTACCGACGCCGGTATCCGTGCCGGTTATGAAAAGTCCACTCACGCCAAGCCCCTTTTGTGACGGCGCTGGCTGATGTTGAACTGGATCACCTGCCGCCCATCCTCGCGCTGCGTTTTATCCCCTGCCCAAGCATGGCCGTAGATCACCTCGTAGGTGGC
>MGZO01000132.1:0-585 GCA_001802655.1 Hydrogenophilales bacterium RIFOXYD1_FULL_62_11 | reverse complement strand
TTGTGCGCGCCGATGCCTTTGAGGTCGCGCATCAAGGTTTTAAGGTCGGTGTAGGTCAGCGTCAGCATTTCCATTTCCATCACCGGGCTGGCAAAGCCCGCATGCACCAGCATGTCACCGATGTCATGCAGGTCAACGAAACGATTGACGTGCGGCGCATCGTCGATCGCCGCGAAGGCGGTGCGCAACTCCTTCAGGGTATCGGGACCAAAAGTGGCAAAAATCAGCAGGCCGCCGGGTGCCAGCACCCGGTGAAAGCCCTTGAGGGTAGCGTCGAGATCGCATGCCCACTGCATGGCAAGGCTGGACCAGAGCAGGTTTACGCTACTGGCCGCCAGGGGCAGCCTCTCCATATCGGCGCAGACGCTGTGCGTAAGGGGCGGGGCGCAAGAAGGCAGGAAGCCAAGCGCACGCTGCGTCCAGTTCGCTTGCGGCAGGCGCGCACGCGCAACCTTGAGCATGGCTGGCGCGAGGTCGAGCGCGCAGAGTTCAGCTTCGGCGTAACGCGCGCGCAAGTGCGCCAGGCCATAGCCCGTGCCACAGCCCACATCCAGCACGCGCTCCGGCTGCAAGTTCATGAAATCG
>MGZO01000131.1:32426-35369 GCA_001802655.1 Hydrogenophilales bacterium RIFOXYD1_FULL_62_11 | reverse complement strand
GTGTATGTTCGCCATCCGGCGGATCTCGCCGCCGTGCGCGCGGCCATGGCGAGCACGCTCAACGTCCCGGTGGCGGCCATTTATCTGCAGGCCGATGTCTGCCGCGCCGACCTGCTGGTTGAAATCGAAGCCTCGGGCGGCCACGCCATCGATGTCGAGGCAACCGCGTGAGCGCCCAGCTGGCGACGCCGTCTGCCACGCTGACGGGCCGGTTGCATGCGCTGTATGAGATTTTTGCGCTGTGGTTCGGGCTGATTCTGCTCGGCATGCTTTCGCTGGGGTGGTCGTCGCTGTCGGTTGCGCTGTACTACCTGTTGCCGCGGCGCTGGGCGGTTCCACTGGGGCGCTGGGGCATCACCACCGGGTTCCGTTTTTACCTCTGGGCGCTCAGCCGGATCGGCGCCTGCCGCTTCGATTTCAGCGCGCTCGATGCGCTGCGCGACCAGGGTCCGCTCATCATCGCGCCCAACCACCCCTGCATGCTCGACGCGGTGATGGTGATTTCACGGCTACCCAATCTCGCCTGCATCATGAAAGCCAATATCGTCGACAACGTCTTTCTCGGCGCCGGCGCCCGCATGGCGGGTTACATCCGCAACGACGCCCAGCTCTCGATGATCAAACAGGCCGTGGCCGAACTCAAAAGCGGCAGCCAGCTGCTGTTGTTCCCGGAAGGCACCCGCACCACGCGCTGGCCGGTCAATGAATGCAAGGGCACCACGGCGCTGATTGCCGGGCGTGCCAACGTGCCGATCCAGACGGTTTTCATCGAAACCAACTCGGAATATTTGACCAAAGGCTGGCCGCTGTTCAAGCGCCCGGCCATGCCGATCACCTACCATTTCCGCCTCGGCCGCCGCTTCGATCCGCCCGAAAAAGCCGGCGTCTTTACCGCCGAACTGGAGCGCTACTTTATCGATGCGCTGCGCGATACCCCGCGTTTTTTGCCGCCCGAGGCCCCCAACGCGCCCGACCCCAAACCAAACCACCCCGCCGGATGACATCTGATTCCCCCTTGTCCACCAGCCACCTGGTGCTGATCCCCAGCTACAACCCCGGCGCGCAGGTGTATGCCACGGTGCGTGCCGCACGCGCCCAGTGGGCACCGGTGTGGGTGGTGGTGGACGGCAGCAGCGACGGCACCGCCGCCGGACTGCAGGAGATGGCGGCGAGCGATCCCGGCCTGCGGGTGTGGGTCCTGCCCGAAAATGGCGGCAAGGGGGCTGCGGTGCTGCACGGTCTCGACAGGGCCGCCGCAGCGGGCTACACCCACGCCTTGACCATGGACTCCGACGGCCAGCATCCGGCCGATCTCATCCCGGCTTTCATGGCCGCGTCGCAACAGCAGCCCGCCGCGATGATCCTCGGCAAGCCGGTGTTCGATGCCGGTGCGCCCGCGCTGCGGGTGCAGGGCCGCAAGATTTCCAACGGCTGGGCCAACCTGGAAACCCTGTGGGCCGGCATCGGCGATTCGCTGTACGGCTTTCGCGTCTACCCGATCGAGCCGCTGCGCCAGGTGATGCGCGGCCAGCGCTGGATGCGCCGCTTCGACTTTGATCCCGAAGCCGTGGTGCGCCTGTGCTGGCGCGGCGTGCGCCCGGTCAACCTGGATGCGCCGGTGAAATACCTGCGCGCCGACGAAGGCGGGGTGTCGCACTTCAATTACCTGCGCGACAACACCCTGCTCACCTGGATGCACCTTCGGCTGGTACTCGGGTTTGTGCTGCGCTTGCCCCTGCTCGTGTTCAGGCGCGTCAGCCAGGCCCGAACCTGACACAATGACCCCTCTCTCACGACACGCCCCCTTTATGCACTCCATTGCCTCGTCCATTGGGTTCATTCGGCATGGCGCGGTGTTATCCGCTCTTGCCGGGTGTCTGTTGGCCGCGCCTGCCAGCGTGTTCGCACAAAGCCATCCGGCCGAGCATTGGGAGGTCGCGATCGAGGCCGGCTATCTGGACAAGATCAGGGACAACTCCCCGCTGGACTACGTCATCGTGCCATTGCAGGTCGCATGGCGCTCGCCCGCGTTGTTCGACATATGGACTAGCGAGAGCGGCGCGCGGCTCACCGTGCGCAACCGCATCGCAGTCATTCTGGAAACCTATGTGGAAGGCGCCGAAGACTACTACTTCGCTTTTGCCGGCGCGCCCAGTTTCGAGCTCTGGAACGCGGCACAAAAATCTGCGCTGTTCCTCGAAATCGGCGGTGGCGCCGGCATCACCAACTCGAACAGCACGCCCGGCGGCCAGGGGCAAGACTTCACCTTCAACTGGTTCAGCCAGCTCGGCGTGCGCCACCAGATCAGCAAAACCCAGGCGTTCACCGCTGCGGGCTATTTCACCCATCACTCCAATCTGGGCATGACCGACCCTAACCCGGGCATCGACGTGCTGGGCATCAACCTCGGGCTGGTCTGGCAGCTTGAGTAAGCCCCGCCGCCCTCGAACGCACGGCTTGCCATGCTGAATCGCCTTCCCGACCGGTGAGCACCCTCGACGCCGCCCTCCTTCCTGCCTTCTCGTACCCACCATGAAAAACGATCCTGATTCACACCCCATCCACGCCCCCCATCCGCCGCTCACCGCTTACTACGCGGATGAAAACGAGCGACGTGGTTATGTTGGCAAGCTGTTCGATCACACGGCAGCCGACTACGACCGCATCGATCGCCTGCTCGCGCTCGGCAGCGGCCCCTGGTATCGCAACCAGGCCCTGCAGCGTGCGGGATTGAAGCCGGGGATGCGCGTTGTCGATGTGGGTATCGGCACCGGTCTGGTCGCGCGCGAGGCAGTGAAACTGGTAGGCGACCCCGCCCTGGTAATCGGCGTCGACCCCAGCGTCGGCATGATGGCGGAAGCCCACCTGCCCGGCGTCCAACTCATCGAAGGCCGCGCCGAAGCCATCCCGTTCCCCGATGCCAGCTTCGACTTTCTCAGCATG
>MGZO01000131.1:12696-32419 GCA_001802655.1 Hydrogenophilales bacterium RIFOXYD1_FULL_62_11 | reverse complement strand
CGCTGCGCCACATCGGCGACCTGTCGGCTGCCTTCAGCGAATTCCATCGCGTCCTCAAGCCTGGCGGCCGCCTGTGCCTGCTCGAAATCACCAAGCCCGAACGCGCCTGGAGCCAGGCGCTGCTCAAGGCCTACATGCGCGGCGTCGTGCCGGTGCTGGCACGCCTGATCGGCAGCAGCGCCGAATCGGCCAAACTGTGGCGCTACTACTGGGACACCATCGAAGCCTGCGTGCCGCCGAGCGGGGTGATTGATACGCTGGAAAAGGCTGGATTTACGGGGGTGAACCGGCACATCGAAAGTCGGGCACTGTCGATCCTGGCAGAGTATCAGGCGACCAAGCCAGGCTGAATTGCATCCCGGTTGGCCTATCCTGAACAAAGTGAAAACCCCGGGGACAGGCCATGAAACTGCTGAGCTGGAATATCCAATGGGGTCGCGGCATGGACGGGCGGGTAGATCTTGCGCGCATCCTGCGGACCCTTCATCAACTGGGCGATTTCGACGTCATCTGCCTGCAGGAAGTCACGGTCAACTTCCCCGGCCTGCCCGGCAGCCACGGCGAGAACCAGGTCGCCATCCTCTCCGCCGGTCTGCCCGGCTACACCCCGGTCTACGGCGCGGCAACCGACGTGCCGGACGGTCACGGCGGCCGCAGCCTGTTCGGCAACGTCATTTTTTCCCGCCTGCCAGTCGGCCAGGTGTGGCGGCACCTGCTGCCCTGGCCCGCCGAGCCTGATATCCCCAGCATGCAGCGCGTGCTGGTCGAAGCGGTGGTGACTGCTCCCTTCGGCACGTTGCGAGTGATGACCACGCATCTCGAGTACTACTCGCCCATCCAGCGCCGGGCCCAAATCGACGCCATTCGCCATCTGCATGCCGAGGCGTATGCCATGGCGGGACGGCCACCCTTGGTTGAAGAACAGGGCGGCAGCTTCGAGGTGTTTCCCCGTCCAGCGCAGGCGCTGCTGTGTGGCGACATGAATTTTCCCGCAACGGCTCACGAGCACGCCCTGATCCTCGCCCCGTTCGACGATGGCATACGGGGATTTCGAGATGCGTGGTCTGTGTTGCATCCCGTTGAAGCGCACGCGCCCACAGTGGGCATTCATCCGGTGAATTTCGTCAAACAGCCGGAATGCTTTGATTTTGTGTTTGTGACTGAGGGGCTGGCTGGCCGGCTTGTCTCGCATGGCATTGATACGGAGACTGAGGCTTCGGATCATCAGCCGGTTTGGGTAGAGTTGGTTTAAGGGGACGACCGATTAACGATGACTTTCCTGGTGGGTGTTTGGTGGTTGCGGAGCGATTCGCCTGACGACTAATCGTTGGCTGAGGATAGCCCGGCGGCTAGTCACTCTTCCTGTCTCGCCAAGAAAAGTGACCAAAAGAAGGCGACCCCGACACCCCGAAACCCCAGGAATTGGGCCTGCCGGGCGGGGCTGAAAGGGGGCAAAGCAAAACAGCGACCGTACAGTTTGAGGGCTGATATAGCGCACTGCCCTGATTAACGCCTGGCCATCAAAAGCTTGCACAGATTAAAAGTAGTGTCAGATTCCCTGCGCCAGGCAATCTAACAATTCACGGTCGGAGAGGAGGCTGTTAACTGCATCCGAAAGAGCGGTATTTATATATCGCTCATTCGCTTCTTTGCCTTGAACTACTTGAATGCTTTCCACAAACTCGCCGTGATAAAGCTTCTCGTAGGGACGCAATCCATTTCGAATACAAATTGCTTTCAACCCGGCATCCACCCGCAGCGTCCCAGCCCAAAATCCCTGAATGATGACGTAATCGAGATTTCGGATTTCAACCCGGATTCCCGTATTGTTGCCAAGTTGCGCATTGCCTGGCTTGAAATCCATTTTTTCAAACCCATCCGCAAGCGCACGCTGAACTGCTGCAACTAAATCACCCTCAAGAGAAATATCGGCGCCAATACCCCGCGCACCAACAGTGCCAAGTGTTTTCTTTGGGCGTTCGTCGACAACGTTTAACGAAACTTCGCGTCCACTTCCGATATTGGAAGCAGCAACATTCACATTTGGTGCGATAGAAACTGCTTGGGGCGTGAATGCACAACCACTAAGCGACAGCAGCACTAGTAGAGCAAGTAAAGCGCGATTCATATTGATTTTCTCCTGAGTTTTAATTTAGAAGCCAGATAGACGTTTGCCGGTTTCATGGCGCTGCAAATCGTCGGGGGCTTTGATCAGCTTGTTCACCTCGGCCATGGTCATGCCGATTTTGAGTTTGGCAAACCGGCTATCGGGCGCGATGGTGCCGACAATCTCGCCTTCAAAACTGCCGTCGGCCGATTTCACGGTCTGCGTTTCACTCGCAGGCTGGACCGAGGCATCGGCAGGGGTTTCGGCTTGAGCTTGTTGGGCAAGTGAGGCTGCCAGCAGCCCGGCGATAGCAATTTCAGTAATGAAACGCATATTCTTTGTCTCCCTTGATTTTCAAAAAAACCGATAAAACGTACGCCGGGAAACAGACTGACCGATGGCCGCTGCCCCGCAGCACCCCGGAGTATATATTCAGGATATCAGCCTGGATGCCGCCCCACCGCCACTCCCATCTTCGGCAACCACTTCCGCAATCCCGGCGTCGTAATCACCGTGCTGAAAATCGCCATCAGCACCAGCATGGTGAACACCTGCTGCGAGATCACGCCCAGATCAAAACCCACGTTGATGACGATGAGCTCCATCAGCGCACGCGTATTCATCATGATGCCGATCACTTTTCCTTCATGGTGCGACATGCCGGCCCAGCGCGCGGCGACGTAGCTGGCGCCGAACTTGCCGAGGGTGGCCAAGGCAATCAGCAGCAGGCACCAGCCCCATGCCTCCATCGAATCGAGGCTGCCGATATTGGTGCGCAGGCCGGTGTAGGTGAAGAAGATGGGCAGGAAGAACACCATGACGAAGTGGCCGATGCGTTCCTTCCAGGCTTCGATCAGTTCGTGTTCGTCGTGCAGGATCACGCCCATCATGAAGCCGCCGAAGATGGCGAAGATGCCGATCTGGTAGGTGGTCATCGCCGAGACAAAAATGCCGGCGAGCAGGATGCCAAGCATGTTGTGGGTGAGCTTGCCGCGCCCGGCTTTTTCGCCGGCGGGTGATGGGGTCACCTGGCTGGCACAGATGATGCGCTTCATCAGCGGCCGCACCACGAACCACCAGCCGGCAAAGAAGGCGCCGACCAGCGCCACCTTGATCGCGAAGGCGCTTGCACTGAATTCGGCCAGGGTGAGCGTGGTGATGAGCGCCAGCAGCAGCCAGCCGACGACATCGTTGATGGCTGCAGCGCTGATGGCGATAACACCGATGGGCAGACGGGTAATTTTGAACTCCATCATGATCCGGCCGAGGATGGGCAAGGCGGTGATGGAAAAGGCGGTGGCGATAAATAGCGCCGAGGCAAGGCGATCCACGCCGGGCGACAGCAGCGGCGCGGTGAACCAGCCAAAGCCAAAGCCAAGCGCAAACGGCGCGATCATGCTGGCGCTGGCGATATAGGTGACGGCGCGGCGGTTGTGGCGCGCGGTCAGGTGCGCAAAGTCGAACTCAAGGCCGATCTGGAACATCAGCAGGATCAGGCCAATCTGCGACAGCATCTGCATCGGCGCGGCAGGCGTCGAGTGAAAGACGTACTGGAACAGGTCGGGGGCGAGCAGGCCGAACAGCGACGGGCCGAGCAGAATACCAACGATGATTTCGCCCACGGCGGGCGACTGCCCGACACGCTGTGCCAGCACGCCGCCGAGGCGGCCGGCCAGCACGATCAGCGTCAGTTGCAGCAGGGTGAAAAACAGCAGGGCTTCGGTTTGATGGACCGCGAGGGTGTGTGCAGGCGCGCTCAAATCATGCCTCCATTGACCGAGATGATCTGGCCGGTGAGATAGCTCGCCTGCTCCGATGCCAGAAAGCTCACCACGTTGGCCACCTCTTCCGGCCGCCCGGCACGCTTCATCGGCACCATGCTCTCGATGGCTTGCTTGTCGAATACGCCATCGATCATGTCGGTCTGAATGATGCCCGGCGCCACCGCGTTGACCGTGACCCCGCGGCTGGCGAGTTCCAGCGACAACGATTTGGTGGCAGCGTGCAGCGCGCCCTTGGCGGCCGAATAATTGACCTGGCCGCGGTTGCCGGTGATGCCGGCGATGGAGGTGATATTGATAATCCGGCCCCAGCGGCTGCGGATCATGGCCATCGTCAGCGGCTGGGTGACGTTGAAGAAGCCGTTGAGCGAGACGTCGAGCACGCTATGCCATTGGACGGCGCTCATGCCCGGGAAGACGGCGTCGTCGTGAATGCCGGCGTTGTTCACCAGCACCTGGATCGGCGCATCGGCGATGAGTGCTTCGAGCGCGGCGCGGCTGGCGTCGGCATCGGTGACGTCGAAAGCGAGCGCCTCGGCCAGGCCGCCGTCGGCGTGGATGGCCTCGACCAGCACCTGCGCCTTCGCCAAATTCTGGTTGGCGTGAACGTATACAAAATGACCGTCGGCGGCGAGGCGGCGGCAAATGGCCGCGCCGATGCCGCCGCTGCCGCCGGTGACCAGCGCGCGCTTCATGATGGTGAACTCCCCGGTTTTGCCGCATCCAGCAGCGCGGCATCCAGCACCACAATCGCGCGGCCGTTCAGCAGCAGTTCTTGCTCAGCAAACACGCTGAAGCCATACAGAATCGTGTTGTCGTCGCCCGACACACGCTCGGCTTCGATGCGCAGATCGGTGGCGATGTCATCCAGCCGCACCACCCGCAACTCGACCCCGCGCACGCTGGCCAGGTAACCGGCGCGCGGCGCGCTGTCGGCTGCAGCGAGCAAGGCGCCGTGGGCAGCCATCGCCTGCGCGGCGTACTCGATGCCGCATGCCGCGCCGAGGCGGCCGCGTGCGCGCAGCGGATTGTCCGGCGCGCGGTGGCTGCTGGCGCTGCACTGAATGTGCTGCGCATCCCAGCTATCGACGCGGTCGAGCAGGCACATGCTGCCTTGGTGCGGGAGGTGGGCGAGCAGCCAGGTGTGGTTGTGGGTCATGGGGTAAATCCCCCCTGCCCCCCTTTTTCAAAGGGGGGTACAAACCACAGTACAGCGGATTGGGTTGTCTTCCCCCTTTGAAAAAGGGGGATTGAGGGGGATTTGGATTCAGGTTTCACGTCGCTCTCTCACAATCTCATCCAACACCGCCAGCACCGCGTCCGTTTCCAGCAGCACCTGCCGGTTATCAAACCGCACCACACGCAAACCCAGGCCCGCCAACGCGGCATCACGCGTCTGGTCTTTGGCCAGATGCGCGAATTCAGCATGCTGGCTGCCGTCAAGCTCAACGACCAGCTTCGCAGCCGGACAATAAAAATCCACAATAAAAGTCAGCAAGGGTTTCTGCCGGTAGAACTGCACACCTTGTATCTGCTTGCGTCGAATGCGATGCCACAACATGTACTCAGCATCGGTCATACTGGTTCTGAGCGAACGCGCAGGCACTTTCAGGATTCTGCGGTACGGCTCCATCCAATCCCCTTGCTCCCCTTTATTCAAAAGGGCTCGATCGTTAACGCTAGACTGAGTGGCACCAGATAATCCAGTACCACCCCGCATGCCTCCCCACGCGCCACCGCCCGCAGCAAGGGCAAGCCACGCGCGGCGGGAATGCTGCGGCGCAGGGCTTCGAGCGCGGGGTCGGCGAGTGTGTCCGGCGCGGCATCGCTCAACGCCAGTTCGATCCGCGCCAGCGAGTGCGCGCTGCGCTTGGGCATCAGTGCCAGCGCGATGCCGAACGCTGCGGGCAGTGGCCGCTTGGCGTGCAGCGGCTCGGGGTAGGGCATGTCATAAGCGATCAACAGCGTGCCGCCGCGTTCAAACCCAAATGCGCCCTCGACTGCAACTTGGGTCAGCGCCTCCAGCAGACCAGCGCCAAAACTGGCGTCATACGCGCACAGCACGGTGGCAGGGGCCATCGCGCCCGAGGCGATGCCCCAGTACCCGGCCGGGGCGTTGTGTACCGAATTGTGAAAGCGCGTCGGCGAAATGCTGCGGTCATCGGAGGCCAGCGTCTTGCAGATCGCGTCGCAGTTGTCGTTGTCGGCCCCCGAGGAGGTGAACACCGTGGCCAACTGCCTGGCGTCGAGTTGACCGGCGTCGATGGCCTCTTGCGCCACCGCCAGCGCCACCTTGATGGCAAGGCCGGTGCGACGGCGTTCGGCGGGTGGCAGCGATTGCGGCGCGGCCACGACGAGCGGACGCGACTCGTATGCGGCATGGCCCGCCAGGATGGGCTGCGCGGCAGACCAGTTGTCGAGCCCGGGGCCGACGAGGCCGATGCCGTCGAGGTAGGCCGTCAGCTTCTCTATCTTGCTCATGCGGCACGCCCCAGTATCAGGCTGCAGTTGGTGCCGCCAAAGCCGAACGAATTGCTCAGCACCCGTCGCGGCACGCTGTCACGGTTGGCTGTCAGGTACTGGATCGGAATGGCCGGGTCGAGCTGCTGCGTATTCACCCCGCCTGGCAAAAATCCCTGTTGCAGCGCCAGCGCGCTGATGATCGCCTCCATCCCGCCCGCCGCACCCAATGTATGGCCGGTGGCGCCCTTGGTCGAACTGCATGGCACGTTGTTGCCAAAAAGTGCCGCGACCGCTTTGCCCTCGGCTGCATCGTTGCTGGGCGTGGCGGTGCCGTGCAGGTTGAGATAATCGATGTCGGCTGCCTGCAAGCCTGCTGACTGCAACGCAGCCGCCATCGCCATTCTGGCGCCGAGGCCATCGGGGTGCGGCGACGACATGTGGTGGGCATCGCTGGTTTCGCCCGCGCCCAGCAGCAGCACAGCGTCTGCATTCAGTTGCGCGCCCGGACGTTCCAGCAAAATGAATGCAGCCGCTTCGCCTATCGACAGACCTTTGCGTTCGATATCAAACGGCCGGCAGGGTTCGGGCGACAGCAGCTCCAGCGAATTGAAACCGTACAGGGTGGTGAGGCAGAGAGAGTCCACGCCGCCGACGATGGCCGCATCGATGAGGCCGGCGGCCAGCATGCGCGCCGCCGAAGCGAACACCTTGGCGGAGGACGAGCACGCGGTGGAGACCACCATGGCGGGGCCTTCGAGCTGGAACGCGGTGCGGACGAAACTCGCCACCGAGTAGGTATTGTGCGTGGTGCGGTAAATGAAATCCTCCGGCAGCGCACCGCTCACCGGATCGCGGCGGCGATACGCCTGCTCGGTTTGCAGGATGCCCGAGGTGCTGGTGCCGAGAAACACGCCGACCCGCCGCCGGCCGTGGCGCGCAATGGCCGCCTCGACCGCGTCGCTGAAACCGTCCTGCTGCAATCCCAGCCAGGCCAGGCGATTGTTGCGGCAGTCATGCTCGGCCAGCGGCGCGGGCAGTTCGACGGCGTCGACCCCGGCCACCTCGCCGACGTGGGTCGCCAGGTCGTGCGCCGTCTCGAACTGGCAGGGTTGCAGGCCGCTGCGCTGCAGGCGCAAGGCGGCCAGGGTGGCGGCATTGCCGTAGCCGAGGCAGCTGGTGGCCGTGAAATGGGAGAGGAGAACGGGGGTCACTAAGTGGTCGGTGTGGGTCGGATGGCGCGGCGGATTTTAACCGATGCGGGCGGGCGCAATGGCCTCGGCGTATTCGTAGAGCGTGCCCAGTATGGTCTCACCGCGCTCGTCTGCCGTTTCCGCCAGGGTGTCGATTTCGTTGAACAGGGCTTCCAGCGTGCGCGCACCGCCGGCGCCGTCGAACAACCGCGCGGCACAAAGCGCCTGCCATTGCTGCGACTCGGCCGGGTTCAGCGAGGCGGGGAAATTGCGCGCGCGGTAGCGAAACAGCAGGTCGCTCAAGCGCGGATCGGCAAACCCTGGTTGCGATTCGGCCAGTTGTGCGGGCGACAAGCCGCGCAAACGATTCAGCACGGCGCGGTCAGCATTGCCAATGAAGCCGCCGTACAGGTCGGCATCCACATCGCTGGCGGCCTGCGCCGGACGCTCGAACACGGCCTGCCAGCGGGCGCTCATGTCGGGTGCCGCGCCACACAACGCGGCATGGCGCTGCACCGCCGCCATGTCGATGGCCCAGTGTTCGGCGCGCGCTGCGCTCAACGTGTTGAGGTTGCTGATCACCACCGGTGATTTGTTCAGATGGATGGTTTTGATCGGCAAGCGGCTCACGCCTGCGGGCAGGTCGTCGGTGCGGGTAAACATCCGCTGGCGGATGGTGGCGGCGTCGAGCGCAAACAGCTCGCTGGGGTCATGCGCCAGGTCCCACACGATGATTTCGTTCTTGTTGGTCGGGTGCTGCGCCAGCGGCCACGCCACCATCAGGCAGCCGCGCTCGACCGGCACCTGCCCGGTAATGTGCAGAAACGGTTGCGGCGCGCGCAGGTTGATCTGCTCGGCGGCCTTGTCCTTTTTGTGCAGGCCGAGGCAAAAATCGAACAGGCGCGGATTGTTGGTGCGGATCAGGCGCGCCAGCGCCACCGTGGCGCGCACGTCAGACAGCGCATCGTGTGCGGCTTCGTGCGCCAGGCCATTCGCCGCACTCAGGTGTTCGAGCTTGAAACTTACCCGCCCCTGTTCATTGGTCGGCCAGACCATGCCGTCCGGGCGCAGCGCGTAAGCGGTGCGTACCAGATCGAGCACGTCCCAGCGCCCGCACTCGTTTTGCCATTCGCGGGCGTAGGGGTCGATCAGGTTGCGCCAGAACAGGAAACGCGTGAACTCGTCGTCAAAGCGGATCGTGTTGTAGCCGACGCCGATGGTGCCGGGCTGACTGAACGCCTGCTCGATTTCGTGGGCGAACTGGTGTTCCGGCAGCCCGCGCTCCAGGCACAGCTGCGGCGTGATGCCGGTGATCAGGCAGGACTGCGGGTCGGGCAGATAATCCGGCGCGGGCTGGCAATACTGCATCAGCGGCGCGCCGATTTCGTTCAGCTCGGCGTCGGTGCGGATCGCGGCGAACTGCGCCGGGCGATCGCTGCGCGGACTGATGCCGAAGGTTTCGTAGTCATGCCAAAGGAAGCTGCGCATGGACTTCAGAGCTTGGCGCTGCGCCCGCCATCCACCGCCAGGATCTGCCCGGTGACGAAGTGCGTGTCCATCGCGAAAAAGCGCACTGCCAGCGCAATGTCGGACGGATCGCCGGCGCGTTTCAGCATGGTGTGCGAGATGATGCGCTGGCGCGACACCTCGTCGAAATTGGCGTCGTCTTCCGGCCACATGATCGGCCCCGGGGCAACACCGTTGACGCGTACTTCAGGCGCCAGCTCGCGCGCCATCGATTTGGTGAGCCCCACCAGCCCGGCCTTGGCAATAGAATAGACGACGTAGCTTTTCATCGGCCGGTCGGCGTGGATGTCGGTGATGTTGATGATGCAGCCGCGGCGCTTTTTCAGCTCGGGCGCGGCGGCCTGCGACAGAAACAGCGGCGCTTTGAGGTTGCTGCCCATCAGGTCGATCCAGTCTTTTTCTTCGATGCTGCCGACCGGCGTCGGGTAAAAGCTCGATGCGTTGTTGAGCAGCACGTCGAGCCCGCCAAAGGTCACCACCGTTTGCTTGACCAGTGCAGGCAAGCCGCCGATGTCGAGCAGGTCGGCCTGAATCAGCGCGACCGAACCTTCGCGTACCGCATTCAACTCATCCTGCAAGGCACGCGCCTCGGTTGCCGAGCTGCGGTAGTGGATCATCAGATTGGCACCTGCCGCGTGCAGCAGACGCGCCGACGCCGCCCCCACGCGTTTGGCCCCGCCGGTAATCAACACTACTTTGCCTTGCATCGGGATTCGCCTTTATAGTCGCTGGGTTGTAAATTGATCCGGCTGGGTTTTCCTGCCACTCCGCATTATCCCTGAACTCATCCGCTGCATGCTGCCCATTCCCAGCCCCGACGCATTTGCCCACAGTCAGCGCGTGACCGCCCACCTGCAATCGCTGATTCAACAGGCGGGCGGCTGGATTTCATTTGCGCAATTCATGGAAGCCGCGCTGTACGCGCCGGGCCTCGGCTATTACGCAGCCGGCGCGATGAAATTCGGCGCGACGGGCGATTTTGTCACCGCGCCGGAGCTGACCCCGCTGTTCGGCCGCACGCTGGCGCATGCGATTGCGCCGGTGCTGGTGGAAACGGGCGGCGACATTCTGGAACTGGGCGCGGGCAGCGGGCGACTGGCGGTCGATGTGCTGGGCGAACTGGCGCAGCTCGATGCCCTGCCTGCCCGCTATTGCATCCTAGAAGTAAGCGCCGACCTGCGCGCCCGCCAGCAGGAAAGGATTGCGCATGAACAACCCGAGCTTGCCAGCCGCGTGCAGTGGCTGGATGCGCTGCCCGCAGATTTCAGCGGCGTCATCCTCGGCAACGAGGTAATCGATGCGCTGCCGGTTGAACTGATACATTGGACGGAAGCAGGGCCGCAGGTGCGCGGCGTGGTGTGGGATGGCGAAGGCTTTGCGTGGCAGGATCGAAGCATCGACGACCCGATCCTGCGCGCCCGCGCCGAAGTCCTGAATCTGGCACCGGGCTATCTGTCCGAAATCAGTCTGGCAGCCGATGCGCTGATCACCTCCCTCGGACACAATCTCGAACGCGGCCTGATCCTGTTGATCGATTACGGTTTCAGCGCGGGCGAGTACTACCATCCGCAGCGCCACATGGGCACGCTGCGCGCGCACTACCGCCATCACGCGCTGGACGATCCGTTTTATCTGCCGGGGCTGTGCGACCTCACCGCGCACGTCGATTTCAGTGCGCTGGCGCGGGCAGGGATGGAGGCGGGTCTGGAACTGACGGGTTACGCCAGCCAGGCGAATTTCCTGCTCAACGCCGGTCTCACCGAATTGCTGATGCAGACCCCGCCGACCGACGCCGCCGCCTTTCTGCCGCAGAGCAATGCAGTACAGCGACTGGTTTCACCCGCCGAGATGGGCGATTTGTTCAAGGTGATTGCGCTGACGAAGGGCGCGCTTCCGCAATTCACAGGGTTTGCGCGCGGCGATCGCCGGCACACGTTGTAGGACAAAACGCATCGGGCTTCAGCAGGCGAATCGGCCCACCCGCTCAGGCGTTTGGCTTGCTTGATTTAATCTTGAGACATCGGCTGTTCTCGACCCTGCGGCGCTCGGGGTTTGCCACATCGAACGGCCGTTGATGTTGTGAAAGCAGTCTATTCAAAGTCCCGTCGCTGAATTCCCATCGATATTTGGGCCGCTTAATCAGGTGCATAATCCATCAGCCACCGATCTCCTTTTTCATAACGCGATATGGAGACTGGGCGCAGGGGAAGAATTTAAAATCATCAAGATAAGCCGCCATGACAGCTGTCTCTATATTAAAAAACGCCCGGGCCCACGGGCCTCTTGATTAAGTATTAGGCCTCTCAACGTTCACATAGGTTCTTCATGCCCCAAACAAGATTTCTGCGCCTCAGTTTCGCGCCTCTCTTGCTGAGTTGTCTCCTTCTGCAAGCCTGCGAGACCACCCCGGTTCATCAAACTGCCGCGACCCCTATTCCGAAGGATCGAATTGTTGCGCTTCCATCCATCGAATCGAGCGTAGTGGATCCTGCGCAATTAACTATCACTCGCGACTCTGGACTTTTCGGAAGCGGCCCTTCGATACTTCTGGCAATAAATGGGAAAAAGGTCGCCTACTTCAGAACGAGCGAAATCCTGACACTCACACTGGCTCCAGGTGAGTATGTCGTTTCGATAGTTCCGTATCCAGCTCTTGGCGCATCACCGCGAGAGTATGAAATTCATCTGCAACCGAAGGCCCACAGCCACTACCGAATCTCGGTCACCCAAGGCGGCGTTCTGTTCCAGCGCACTATGGATGGGACGTGAGTCTTCAAAGTTTTGGAGTCAGGCCTTGCCTTTTGTGGCAAAAGGTAAGGCCCCAAATTGCGTTCCGGTTGCCACTCCATAGCTTGCGACTAATGTACGTTAGCCATTTCGTTGGAAATTAATTTCCCAAAGGCATCTTGATTAAAAATGACGGTTTTATTTGTGTAATACGCCGCGCGTTCATATTGTTTTTTACCAATTACACTCTGGCTTTCAGCCACGGCCAATACGTATCCAGGCTTATTGTCCTGCCGGTACTGCATGTAAATAACTTCCGCCTCTAGCAAACGCGTCGCCGATGTGGCAGCGATGATGATCAGGGGTTTACCAATCTCAAGTACATGATCTGCCTTCAAGCCGCCTGCGATCGGTAGTTCCACATCGGACTTCAACTCAATGTTGGCCGCAGATGCCAACTCTTGAAGGATTTGCTTAATTCGATCTTTGAAATCGCTAGCCTGTCGGTCCGCGCGTGCAGTAGCGATTGCATGCAACTGTTGGGCGGCCTCTGCAACTCGAAAAATATACGGCGCAATAAGGTGCTCATCGTTTGCGACAGCAGAAATTTTCTCATCTTCGGTAAATTGAACGGGTGACATGGATGAAAGGTCTTCGGCCCAACGCCCTACAGCTTCCGATTCCACGTCGCCACCGTTAAGGCCTGAGTAAAAAGCGGCCTCTCCGTTTTCGTCAATTACAAATCCACCATCGACCGGCCGAACACGAACAACGATTAAATCTTTGGTGCCAGGATACTCAAGTGGCGTGACAACACGCTGCACACCACCCTCATCGGCATGCACTTCAAAAAGCGAACAAATCGCCTTCTTAAGGTTGTTGTTGATCACCATAATGTTTGAGACTGAGCATCGTTAGTTGGCAATGAAATTCCACATAACTCACAAAATCTGATTACCAACGCGAAGCGATCGTCATCTTTTCTTGGATCGGTATTGGGCTTTGTTTTCAACGCAAGTTCACTCGCGCCAGGCAACATTCGATTTGTGTAATCGTTCGTAGTTTTGCATGGCGTCTTACAGTGAAATCCCTTATGACTTGGATGCCAATGAAACTCAAGCAGCGGGCTAAGGCCCCCATTAGCGAGACGGCAAAACAGATAAGCATAGAAAGATCGGTCAGTGAGGATTTCACCGTCTCGCCAGAACATAAACACTACATGATCATCGGATACGTCGATCATGCCCGTGGATTGAATTCTAGGACCACCGAGACCTTTGAAGGGCTTGGGCAGCTTGTTACGCTTTTGCGGCTTAAACACCGGTATTGTCGCCAATTGCTTGTGGGCCGATTTGTGTGCCTTCAAGTCACTGGGGGTCATTGTATTCTTGGCAGTCCACACGGATAGTCAGATCATGACAGACCGTCCTTTATCGGTAAAGCAACAGGACGACAGCTTTGGCCCATAAACCATACGGAAAGCTGAGCAATCCATAGCGCAAAAAGAAAGCGGCTCCACTTTCGCGAGCCGCTTCAGTCACACTTTCTTCAAGCCTCTAAACCAGCGGCAGCTGCGCTTCCTCTTCAGGTGGCAGGCGCGACACGCGCACGGCGTACAGGCGGCGGCTGTCGGAGCGCAGCACGCTGAAATTGAAGCCCTCGAACTTGACCGACTCGCCGCGCTTGGGCAGATGGCCAAAACGCGACACGATGAGGCCGCCGACGGTGTCGAACTCCTCGTCGGAGAAATGCGCGCCAAGGGTCTGGTTGAAGTCGGCGATTTCGGTTGAGGCCTTGACGCGGAACACGCCGTCAAGCTCGCGAATGATGTTGTCCTCGGTTTCATCGAAGTCGTATTCGTCCTCGATGTCGCCAACGATCTGTTCCAGCACGTCCTCGATGGTGACGATGCCTGCGACACCGCCGTATTCGTTCACCACGATCGCGATGTGATTGCGGTTGGAGCGGAACTCCTTCAGCAGCACATTCAGCCGCTTGGATTCGGGGATGAACACCGCCGGGCGCAGCATGCCGCGAATATCGGAATCGTCCTCGGCGTAATGCCGCAGCAGGTCCTTCGCCAACAATATTCCAATAATGTCGTCGCGGTCCTTGTCGATGACCGGAAAGCGCGAGTGCGCGGTTTCGATGACGTGCGGGATGAAAACTTCGGGCGCATCGTTAATGTCGATGACGTCCATCTGCGCGCGCGGGATCATGATCTCGCCGACCCGCATTTCGGACACCTGCAGCACGCCTTCGATCATCGCCAGCGCGTCGGCGTCCATCAGGCTATTTTCATACGCGCCGTGCAGCAGTTCGATCAACTGCTCACGGTCTTCGGGCTCGCGCATCAGCCAGTGGGATATGCGCTCGAGCAGGCTCGGCTTGGGACTACTGTCAGACTCCATTTTTTGCGTCAGGAAGAAAAATAAGGATTGGGGATATGAAACCGCTTCAGTATAGCGGCTTCGCGCGACTCCATTGCTTCAGCCTCGGCGGACTCGATATGGTCGTAGCCCTGCAGGTGCAGCACGCCGTGGATCACCATGTGAGCGTAATGATTGGGTAAGGATTTGCCCTGCTCGCGCGCCTCGCGCTCGACCACCGGGGCGCAGATCACGACGTCGCCGCCCAGCACGCCAGGCGTAATCTCGCCATATTCAAACGTCAGCACATTGGGCACATAGCCCTTGTCACGGTAGTCCTGGTTGAGCGCCTGCGCTTCGTCGGCATCGACAATGCGCACGGTGACTTCGGCCGGGTGTTCCAGCGCGGCGGCCACCCAGCGGCGGACCTGTGCGCGGCTCGGCAGGTTGTTCGCCTCACTCGCGAACTGCACCGACAGGCTGAATTCAGGTGCGGCCACGCACGTCCGTTTCCGCGCGGCGCGCGGCGTAGGCATCGACGATGCGGCCGACCAGCGGATGGCGCACCACGTCTTCCGACAGGAAATGGGTGAAGGCCAGCCCGCGCACGTCGGCGAGGATTTCAGCGGCTTCGGTCAGCCCGGATTTCACATGCTTGGGCAGGTCGACCTGGGTCGGGTCGCCGGTCACCACCGCGCGCGCGCCGAAGCCAATCCGCGTCAAAAACATCTGCATCTGCTCGGGCGTGGTGTTCTGCGCCTCGTCGAGAATGATGAAGGCGTGGTTGAGGGTGCGGCCGCGCATGAAGGCGAGCGGCGCGACCTCGATGGCGTGGCGCTCGATCAGCCGCGTCACCTTGTCGAAGCCCATCAGGTCGTACAGCGCGTCGTACAGCGGGCGCAGATAGGGATCGACTTTTTGCGTCAGATCGCCCGGCAGAAAGCCGAGCCGCTCGCCGGCTTCAACTGCCGGGCGCGTCAGCACCAGCCGCTTGACCTGCTCGCGCTCCAGCGCGTCAACCGCGCACGCCACCGCCAGATAGGTCTTGCCGGTGCCGGCGGGGCCGATACCGAAAGTGATGTCGTGACTGCGAATCTGCTCGATATATTCGCCCTGGCGCGGGGTGCGTGCACGCAGGTCGGCGCGGCGGGTGCGCAGCGTCGGACCTTCCTCATCGGCGTTGAGGCCCTTCAGGCTGCGGGTCAACTCGACCAGTCCGAGCTGGATGTCGTCGAGAGACAGTTCGTCGTGCGCGCGGTTGTAGAAATACTCGATCGCCTGCCCGGCTTTTTCCGCTTGCGCCGTGTTGCCGCTGAAGCGGAAACTGGCGCCACGGCGGCCGATGGTGACGTCAAACGCCGCCTCGACCTGGCGCAGGTTCTCGTCCATTGGCCCGCACAGATTGGCCAGCCGGCGGTTGTCTTCCGGCGCCAGACGCAGTTCAACGCTCTCGGTTTTCAAGCGGCGACGTTCTCAAGGATGACGATTTCGCCGCGCAAACTGTGCGGCAAGGCCTGGGTGATGGTGACTTCGACGAACTGGCCGATCAAACGCGGCTGACCGGCAAAGTTGACGATGCGGTTGTTGTCGGTGCGGCCCGCCAGCTCTGCCGCATTCTTGCGTGCGTGGCCTTCGACCAGCACGCGCTGCACGGTGCCGACCATGGATTGATTCACCCGCTGCGCCTGCGCCTCGATCTGCGCCTGCAGTTTCATCAGCCGCTGCGATTTCAGCTCGGCGGGCACATCGTCCGCATAATCCGCCGCCGGCGTGCCGGGGCGCTTGCTGTAGATGAAGGAAAAGCTGGCGTCAAAATCGAGGTCGACAATCAGCTTCATGGTCGCCTCGAAATCGGTCTCTGTCTCGCCGGGAAAGCCGATGATGAAGTCGGACGACAGGCATAGGTCGGGACGCTGTTCCCTTAATTTCCGGATGATCGACTTGAACTCCAGCACGGTGTAGCCGCGCTTCATTGCCGCCAGCACGCGGTCGGAACCCGACTGCACCGGCAGGTGCAGATGCGACACCAGCTTGGGCAGGCGCCCGTAGCATTCGATCAGCCGCTGCGTCATTTCACGCGGGTGGCTGGTGGTGTAACGGATGCGCTCGATGCCGGGGAGCTCGTGCACCATCTCCAGCAGGTAGGCAAAATCCGCGGTGCCGCCTTCGTCCAGCGCACCCTGATAGGCGTTGACGTTTTGCCCCAGCAGGGTGACCTCCTTGATGCCGCGTTCGGCCAGATCGGCCACCTCGGCGATCACGTCGTCGAACGGACGCGAGACTTCCTCGCCGCGCGTGTAGGGCACGACGCAGAAGGTACAGTATTTGGAACAGCCTTCCATGATCGAGACGAAGGCCGATGCGCCTTCGATGCGCGCGGGCGGCAGGTGGTCGAACTTCTCGATTTCGGGGAAGCTGATATCGACCTGGGCGCGGCCCGTCGCGCGTTTCTTCGCGATCAGTTCGGGCAGGCGGTGCAGGGTTTGCGGGCCGAACACCACGTCGACGAACGGCGCGCGCGACACGATCGCCGCGCCTTCCTGCGAGGCGACGCAGCCGCCGACACCGATGATGAGATCGGGATTGGCCAGCTTGAGATGGCGCACCCGGCCAAGATCATGGAACACCTTTTCCTGCGCCTTTTCGCGCACCGAGCAGGTGTTGAACAGGATCACGTCGGCGTCTTCCGGCGTGTCGGTTTTCACCAGGCCTTCGGACAGATTGAGCACGTCGGCCATCTTGTCCGAGTCGTACTCGTTCATCTGGCAGCCGAAGGTTTTGATGTAGATTTTTTTCATGGGGCGCCGGAACAGTAAATAGACTGGGGGCAGAGACTGCCGCCAAAGCAGCAGTGGGGAATGTGGTGGTGATGAGTGGACTTGAACCACCGACCCCCGGATTATGAATCCGATGCTCTAACCGACTGAGCTACATCACCTTTTTTCGCAGTGCGCCCAAAACACGGGACGCCGAAAAGCCGGGCATTTTAGCCGATGCCCCGCCGGGCTGTCAAAAGGCTTGAATGCGATAAATTCACTGCGGCCGCAATTTGGCCAGTTCGTCGAGCACGCTGATCACCAGTTCGCGCCCCAGGCCGCCCATCCCGGCAATCAATTGCTCGGTATCGCGCTCGCCATTCACCAGCCGCCGCATCCGTCCGCCCAGCAAGGCCATGTCGCCGCCCGCCCGGATCATTTGTTCCGCCATGTTGGCCAGCACCATCATCGCCTGCGCATCGCCACGCGCCGAGGCATCGATCAGCGATGCCAGACCCGGCGCGGCGCTGCTGCCGTCGGGCTGGGCATTCAACGGCGGCAAGGTGGCGGGGTTGTCGATGCCAAGCAGGACGGCATCGAGCAGGATGCAGTCTTCGTCATCCAGTCCCAACTTGATCGACGGATCGCGGCGGCCGTTGATGACGTGGCGCAGCGCACCGATCAGTTTGGGCCAGCCAGCCTGCTCTGCGGCTTCGAGCTGCTTCATCAGGTCGGGCAGCTGGGTGCGATCACGCAGGGCATTGACGACAGCATGGATAAAGGGGGCGTGAACACGCAGCACTTGTTCGACGGCGGTGGGGAGTTGAGCCATGTTGAGTCAGCGGTGAACGGTAAACAGAAAGCGGATTGTCCCGTCAGGGCGCAGCGTTGGCAATCGTTGCCTGCACCGGCACGCTTTCGATTCGCCAGTGGGCGCTGGCCCACGCCAATATCGCGGCGGGTGGCGCGCCTTGCAGTTCCGTTGGTGGCGGGTGGCCCAACACGACCAGGGCTTGCTCCAGCACAGCGCTTTGGCCATTTAGCGGCAGCGCGGGTGCCAGGGTCTGCTTGGAGAGTTTTTGCCCGGCGCTGTTGGTGATAAGCGGGACATGGGCATAACGCGGTGTCGGCAGACCGAGCCGGGCCTGCAGGTAGATCTGGCGCGGCGTGTTCCACAGCAGATCGGCGCCGCGCACGACATCGGTGACGCCCTGCCACGCATCGTCCACCACCACGGCGAGCTGATAGGCAAACAGCTGATCCGCACGTTTGACGATGAAGTCGCCCGCTTCCTGCGACAGGCTCTGTGACAGCGCGCCGTGAATGCGGTCGTGAAACCTGACCTCGCCGGCTGGTACACGCACCCGCCAGGCACGCGCTGCCGCGCCGGCCGGCAGACCGTCCCGACAGGTTCCCGGATACAGGATTTCGCTCTCAGCATTACGCGGTGCCTGCGCAAGCTGGGCGCGCGTGCAGGCGCACGGGTAGGCCAGGCCTTGCTGCTTCAGGCTCTCGAGCGCAGCGGCGTAGGCATCGTCCCGTGTCGATTGCAGCAGCACCGTGCCATCCCAAAGCAAGCCATAGGCTTCGAGCTGACGCAGGATGGTGTCCGCCGCGCCCGCCACGCAACGCGGGCGATCGAGGTCTTCCATCCGCACCAGCCAGCGTCCACCTGCCGCACGTGCATCGAGCCAGCTTGCCACTGCGGCGACCAGCGAACCGAAATGCAGCGGCCCGGTGGGCGACGGGGCAAAGCGGCCTGTATAAGGCGAGGCAAGAGGAGTCAAGACAGAAGGCGGCCGGGATCAGGTCAGCGGGCATGCTGGCATTGCCGTTCACCCGGGTCAAGCCGGGTGAACGGCAATGGCGGACGTCGAAACCCGGCCGGCTGACAGCCCGCACTTCGAGGGTTCGCCGACCTGACATTGCGTCTCGCATCGCAAGCTGCCCGGCGTGCGTCAGCGCAAATCTGCCAGCGCGTGATAAAGCTGGAGAATCGAGGTTTCCATTTTTGCCTCGCTCCAGCCTGCGGCGTAACGTTTGCCCGCTTCGCCAAGCTGCCGGGCCGCACCCCGGTCAGACAGCAAGGGCAGCAAAGTCCGGGCAAACCCGGCGACATCGTCCGGCGCGATGCGGCAGCCTTCGCCCTCCTTCAACACATCTTTTGTTCCCATTTCGGCCAGGCCCACCACCGGTACGCCGAGCGCCATCGCCTCCAGCAGCACCAGCCCCTGGGTTTCGGTTTTGGAGGCAAATACGAACACGTCGGCCGCGCAGTAGCAGGCGGGCAGTTCGGTGCAGCGTTCGAGATAGCCGATGAAACGAACGTTGCCGCTGAGCCCGCGCTTCACAGCCATCTTTTCCAGCGAGGCGCGCGCCGGGCCTTCGCCGGCGATCACAAACAGCACATCGGGCAGACTGCGGCGGATTGCCTCGGTCACCCGCAACAGAAAATCGAGGTTCTTTTCGAAAGCGACCCGCCCCACGCAAGCGATCACCGGGCGCTCGGGCGCGATGCCGTGCTTTGCGCGGAATGCCGCGCCATCGCAGGTAGCGAAATCGGCCAGCCGCAGGCCGGTGGGAATGATATGGATCGGGCTTGATACGCCATAGCCGATCAGCGCGTTTTTCATCGCCGACGACGGCGCGATCACCGCCGTCACGCCATCGCATTCCTTGCGCGAAATCAGCCGCGCCGCCGCCGCCAGCCACGACTTCGGCAAAAACGGCAGGTAATGGTGGAAGTATTCTTCGAACAGCGTGTGATAGGTCTCGACGCACGGCAGTCCATGCTTGCGCGCCC
>MGZO01000131.1:7329-12636 GCA_001802655.1 Hydrogenophilales bacterium RIFOXYD1_FULL_62_11 | reverse complement strand
CCGGATCGAGGGCGTCGAGCGCGGCGGTCAGCGCGCGCGGATGCATCAGACGGTCTTCCGGATCGCGCGGAATCTGCCAGCCCGGCACTCGCACGATGTCGGCCTCAGGCTGCGCAGCGGGGTATTGCGGCACCACCAGCACGCTGGCATGGCCTGCCCTGGCCAGCGCCTGCCGCAAAGTCTGGATCGAGGTCGACACGCCATTGACGCGCGGGAAATACACGTCGGACACCATCAGGATACGCACGGCACACTCCAGGCAAACGAAGCCTGCGTTGTATGACGCGGCGGTTACAGGATGATGACTACCTCAAAGATCGATGCCGGGCTGCGCCTTCACGCCAGCGCGGAACGCATGCTTCTCATCGGCGATGATCGACACGGTATCGGCCAGTTCGATCAGCGCATCCGGCGCGGCGCGGCCCGTCACCACGACATGCTGCATCGGCGGCCGTTGCGCCAGCGCGTCCAGCACGATGTCGCTGTCCAGATAGCCGTAACTCAAGAGATAGGTCAGCTCGTCCAGCACCACCAGCTGATACGACGGATCGGCCAGCATGCGCGCGGCAATCGCCCAGCCACGCTCGGCGGTGGCGATGTCCTGTTCGCGATTCTGCGTATCCCAGGTGAAGCCGTCGCCGGTGACGTGCCATTCGGCGTGTTGGCCGAGAAAGGCTTCCTCGCCGGTGTCGGTGCGGCTCTTGATGAACTGCACCACGCCGACCTTCATGCCATGACCGAGCGCGCGCGCCACGGTGCCAAAGGCCGACGTGCTCTTGCCCTTGCCGTTGCCGGTGATGACGATGAGCAGGCCATGTTCGTCGGTGGCGGCGGCGATGGCGGCGTCGACGATGGCTTTTTTGCGCACCATGCGTGCGGCGTGACGCGGACTTTTCGATTGCCCCTGGCTTGCATCCTTGCCGGCAGTGCGTTGCGAATCAGCCATGCTTTTTCCTTTTCAATCCGGCATCACACCAACCGGCAACACATACGATCAGCGAAAATCGTAGCGCGCACCGACCCCGAACGTCCGCCGGTCGGCGGGATAGTAGAACGTATCCCACGCAAAGGTGGTCGTGTTGAAGCCATAGCCACCGTAGGCCGCATACTGCTTGTCGGTCGCATTGAGGATCCTGGCATCCAGCCTCCAATCGCGGATCCGCCAGCTCGCCATCAGATCCAGCTTGGTGTAGCCGGCGAGGTAGCCCGCCACGTTCGCATAATCGTCGCCGTACCGGCGCTTGCCGACATGGTGCAGCCGCGCGGAATAGGCTGCTGCGGCGCTCCTGCTCCAGGTCACGCCTGCACTCGCCTGCACCTTCGGCACCAAAGGCACGGTTCGTCCTGCGTAGACGCCAGCCCGAATCTCCGCGTCTTCAAGCGTGACGCCGAGGTTTCCGCGCAGTGCGTCGGTCAGTTTGAGCTTGGCGCTCAGCTCGGTTCCCAGACGGCGGGTCTTGGGAATGTTCATATTGCCGCCATTGGGGTCCGAGGTGATCTCGTCCTTCAGATCCTGTTGATAGACGCTGAATCCAAGGCTGCCGAGCCCGATTTTTTGGGTCCCACCGATTTCATAGGTCGTCCCGTGCTGGGGTCGGAGGCCGAAAACAAAGACCGGATCAAAGGTGATGGGATCCAGCCCATAGAGTTCATCGGTATTGGGAAAGCGATAGGTTGTCCCCACTCTGCCGTAGACCTTCCAGTCGTCGGCACGATAGCTCAGACCGGCCTCGTAGGCCTCGCGCGTATCGACGGACTGGCCGGACATCGCAGCCTGCGGCCCACCCCAGTAGGTCGTGTACGCCGACTGGCTCGCGGACTGCTCCAGCCGCTGGGACCGCACGCCAAGCGTCAGCGCCAGGCGCACGCCGAGATCCGTGATGTTCTGCGCATACACGGCATTGCTCGTCTGGGTGGCGGCCTGGGTATAGGACTGATGCCCGGTCGGCGAGGTCAGGCTGTCGGTCGTGCCGCGGTAGGAGTCGAATCCCACCGTGGCCTGGTTGCGCAAGCCGCCGAGCCAATGTCTGAGCCTGAGCTTGGGGCTGAACGACACGAAATCGCGCGACAGGTCGCGGGTTTGTTCGACCGGATTGGTCGGGTCGCTGTACCCGCTGCGTTCATCACGCGAAAAAACCAGATCCGCGTCGAGCCTGGCGTCGGGCGAGAGATCGATTTCGAAGCCGGGGCGAATCCGGAAACCCTTGCGGTCCGAACTGTCGTGCGGGTGGCGCGATTGGGTCGGATCAGCCACATATTCCGCGCTCCACAGGCCGCCAGGCTGGCCCAGATTTTCCTGGAAGGCGGCAAGCTCGACGAAGGCTCGCTTGCCTGTCTCGTTCAGGAAGTTGATGCGTCCGCCCAGCGAGTAGCGCTCCTGGTTGCTGTTGGTTCGCCAGCCATCGCTCGCGCCATACTGGAAATAGAGGCTCCCATCCGTCGACCCGACGGAGACGCCGGTTTGCATGCTGAGCTGACGCAAGCCGTTGCTGCCCACGCCTGCGCTGACATAGCGGGTGTCAGCCGACTTCCTGGTGATGATGTTGATGACGCCGCCGGTGGCGCGATCACCGTATAAAACCGTTCCACTGCCTGGCATGATCTCGATGCGCTCGATGCTCGACAGCGGGATCAGCGACCAGTCGATCGACCCCGAATCGATCGAGTTCAGCCGCTGGCCGTTGAGCAGAACCAGCGTGTTGCTGGTCGTCGTGCCGCCGCTCCCCGAACCGCGCAGGCTGACCGAGGAATCAATACCGAGTGCGCCGTAAAGCGGCGTCACCATGGTTCCCTCGGTCCCTGCCAGAAGATCGGGGACGCTGGTAGCAGGTGTCCGCTCGATATCCTGCCGCGTAATCACAATCAGATTACCGGGCGTGGACGGAGCGGACTCTGCGAAGCGGGTGGGCGTCACGACGATGGTGTCGCCGACAAATACCGGCGGGGATTCCGCCCGGGCGGACGCAATGAAAGCAACGCCCAGGGCGAGGGCGAGTCGGGTTTGACGCATGATGAGTTTCCGGTTGGGGCGCCTGGTTCCCCGCAGGCACGTTGCACGATCCGCTGTCATCAATCGACAGGGCTCAGGCCGGTATCCGGGCTCGCGTATGCGGCGTTTCGCCTTCCCATCTTGCGACAGTGGCTGTGTGAAACGCCGTACAACAACGCTTACCGTTGCGGGGGCAGCACAGGCTTGGCAGTCAGACTGCACACCTGTTTCCCGTTTATCCTCAGCAGCTGATCGCCGCGTTGGCACCTGAAGCCGCGCATTATATAGCCGCGATTGACCGTGCGCGAAGCGCACCCTATAGTCGCTGCCATGCATGCCGAACTCGAAACGCTCGAAGCCAAAATCCGCCAGGTGGCCGAACTGTGCCACACGCTGCGGCGCGACAATATTGCGCTGCGTCAGCAATTGCTCACCACGCAGCAAGAGAACAAACAGCTGACCACCCGACTGGACGCGGCAAAAACCCGGCTGCAAACCTTGCTCCAAACCTTGCCGGAGGACAACTGATGGCTGGCCCACGCTCGATTGACATTCATATTCTGGGCCGTTCTTTCAAGGTGGCGTGTTCGCGCGAGGAAGAATCGGCACTGATCGCAGCAGCCGACTACCTGGACGAAAAAATGCGCGAGATCCGCGACAGTAGCAAGGTGATCGGCGCCGAGCGCATCGCCATCATGGCGGGGCTCAACCTGGCACACGACCTGTTGACTCACGGCGGCGGCGGGTTGATGGAAGAAGCACGCACCCGGCTGAACCATTGCAACGCACTTCTTGATTCAGCACTGGAAGATCAGGACAAACTCTTCTAAACTGGCGTTGCTCCCTGCGGTGTTCGAGAAGGGCTGCAATTTCTCTGAACCAATGCATACGTGCAAGGCTGCGATCTATTCCGGTGCGGGTGTGCGCGTGACACGTTTCATGTGCCCAAAGCGCCTTTGATTGCGGCCGTCTTGGACCCCGGTTCAAGAGTCTGCGGCTCATCACGGCACAGGCGGGGAGCCTTTCTTTTTTCCTGATGAACAAATCCACCCTCCGACGCCAGCTCAAGGCCGCGCGCAACGCGCTTAAAACGCCTGCGCGCCGTCAGGCCGCGCGCGCCTCGCTGCGGCTGGCCCTGCGTCACGGCTTGCTGTTGCGCGCCAAGCGCATCGGCGTGTATTTGCCGCATGGCGGCGAGTTCGATGCGCAGCTTTTGATCACCCAGATTCAGTTGATGCGGCGCGAATGTTATGCCCCGGTGTTGCCGCAGCGCGGACGGATGCTACGGTTCGCCCGGCTTTCGCGCGACACGCGAATGACACGCAATCGCTACGGCATCGCCGAGCCGGTCGATGCACGGCCGCTGCGCGCGCGCCAGCTCGATTTGCTGCTGATGCCGCTGGTCGGCTTTGACCATCAGGGCTTTCGCCTGGGGATGGGCGGCGGCTTTTACGATGCCACCCTGGCGTTCATGCGGCACCGGCGCAGCTGGCGAAAACCGCGTCTGGTGGGCATTGCCTACGAATGCCAGCGGGTTGAATCGCTGCCGCATGACCCGTGGGACATGCCGCTCGACGCGGTGCTGACCGAGCGCAAGCTATACCGGTTTCGAACACGCGAAGCGCTGTAAGAAAATTCCCGAATTGCACTGCATTAATAGTGCCATCGACATTACTTATTGGCTGCCTCACCCCCCGCAGCGGAAAATCACGCGACTCAATCCACGGAGAACTCCTCATGGCCACACGCGACACCCTTAGCCCCAAAGAATCCCAATGCAGCAGCGGTGCCGATTATGCGGCGCTCGCGCTGGAAGCGCTGCAGGAGCCAGCCGATGCGGCTTATGCCAAGGAACTGATGGACCGCGAAGCGGATGGCTGCCAGTTCACCAAGGATCTGGCGGCCTGCGCCATTGCCTACCAGGCGCTGGGCGAGCAAAGCCGCGCCGAGGAGCTGCTGCAGACCGCTGAAGACTATTGCATGTCGGGGGAAGAACAAGTGGCGCTGGCCGAGGCCAAGTTCAAGGTACTGGGCGACAAGGCCGCAGCGATCGGCGCCTATGAAAAGGCGCTGAAGGAAACCAGCAACCTCGACCCACTGATCGAACTGGCGAAAAACGTCATGAGCGTGATCGCCGATAGCGCGTTCGCGAAGAAGGTGCTGGAGAAGGCCGAGGCGAAAATCGCGCGCGCGGTGGAATACAGCAAGTTGGCCGCAGCGGCGGCAGAACACGTACTGGACAAGGATTACGCAGCCGCGATTTTCAGCAAGGCGGCCGACAAACTGACCAGCGTGCCCGACCTGCTGGCACTGGCGGG
>MGZO01000131.1:0-7322 GCA_001802655.1 Hydrogenophilales bacterium RIFOXYD1_FULL_62_11 | reverse complement strand
CGCGCACTCACCGGGGCGACCGACTTCGCCGCTGCCAAAACGCTGATTGAATCGGCCAAGCAGACCGGCGACACCGTATTCATGCAGGCGGCGCTGAAGAAGGCCGGCGACCTGGCCAGCGCCACTGGCGAATACATCGATCTGGCCGAAGGGCTAGCAAGCGTAGGCGACAAGCCGGGCGCAGCGGCCTTGCTGGACAAGGCCGAAGAGGCCGTGGCCGGGCTGGATGAAATGCAGAAGCTGGTGACTGCCGTGGAAGCGCATCTGGCCGACGATGCCGAGCGGCTGGCCCGGGTAAAGACCAAGCTGGAAAAGCGCCAGGCCAATCACACGCGCTACATGGAATTCCAGCAACTGGAAAAAGAGGCCGTCAGCGTCAAGCAATTCCTCGCGCTGGCCGAACGCGTCCGGCTGGAGCTGGAAGACCCCTTTTATTCCGCCAAACTGATCGAATCTGCCGAGGCCCTGCTCGACGGCACCGGCTACCAGTTCTCGCGCTACAAGCCGATTCTCGTGGCCGTCGACAAGAACCTCGACGACACCGCGTGGCTCGAACGCCTGCTCGACCGCGCAGCAGAAAATGCCACCGACTCCATCTCGTTCCGCGATCTGGCAGTGACCGCTGCCACCCTGAAGCATCGCGAACTCGGCGTCGCCAAGGCGCGTGCCTACCTGGCTGCACGCGAAGCCGCGCTGGCTGCCGATGCCAACGCCAGCGTTTACGACACCGCCAAACTCGCCGAAGCAAGCTTTGCCGCCACCCAGGACGCCGCCGAAGCCGACCGCCTGCTCGAAGCCGCACGCGCCCAAGCCAAGGACCACTATGCGCTGCTGCACATCGGCCGCCTGTATGCCTCGATGGGCAACGCCACCAAGGCCGACGAACTGTTCACCGCCGCCGCCGCCACGTGCAGCAATGGCGACGCCTGCATCCAGTTCATCGACCGCTTGAAAGGCTTTGCCCTGCCCGCCGATGTGTTGAAAAAGTGGTATGCCGAGTGCGGCGGGCACATGAAAGCGCCCGCTGACAAGCTGCGCTGGGCCGAAGGCATCGCCGATGCGCTCAACGACAAAACCTGGGCCACCGAAGCCTATAACCAGCTTGCCGGGCAGTTCAGCGGCAGCGACGCGGCACGCTTTGAACTCAGCCGCCGCTCGCGCGCTGACCTCAACTATTTCGGGAGCGCCCGCCGCCACTAAGCGCGCTGGCAAAATCCTAAAGGACTCCGATTCACTATGTGCTAAAGCACATGTGAAATCGTATGCCCCTGAAAACAGTCCGGTTGAACGGGCTGTTTTTATTTGTACACTGCAGGAAGCAAGCACTTTCTGGAGCCGTCCATGGTCGAAAACCTGTCTGCCCTCATCGACACCGTACAGAAGAACTGCATGATCGCCGATGCCCGCCACGCGCGCGACATGACGATCTGCACCTTCCTGCTGGAAATGCGCGAGTTCTACCGCTGGGAAATGGAAATCCCCTACGGTGCGCGCCTGCCCAAGGACGAGCTTGGCGACTGGCTCACCGCGCGTGAAAGTCTATGGGACACCGTGGAAGAAGAAACCTTCGCCCCGCTTCCGGTGAGCGGCGGCATCGACCCGTTCGACGCAGACGACGTCAACCGCGCCCTGGTTCCGTACGGGCTGGTCTACAGCAGCGGGTTGGGGCATTTCCGCAAACCCCATTTCGTGCTGGCCGAGCTCAAGCGTGCCGAGGTACGCGAAGGCGTGAAAGTCTATGTCGCCGGATGCGAGTACGCGCGCGACCTGATCGCGCCGCCCGCCGCCATGCGCGACGGTGCCATTTTCCTGCGCATGGACGCGGTGCGGCGCCTGCTGTGGAACAAGTTCGAGGAATGGCAATGGAAGGAAAAGGACACCGCGCTCGGCCGCGCTTTTGCCCACTATGACTTCGAGCGGGATATCGAGCGCGGCCTCGACCGCATGGCCGAGGCCGAAAGCGAGGCCATGATCCTGCACGAAGTAGGCGAGGCACGCGCCGAGAAGCTGCTCGGCGCGGACTGGAGCAGCATGCTTGGCCAGCTCGACTCAAAGCACGCCGAATTACTGGCGCGCGCCGTACGCGACCACCTGGCCGACTGTCTGGTCACGCTGCCGACGCTGCTCGAACGCGAGGCCCATGGCTCGCTGCATTTTTATCTGGCCAATCTGTCCGGCCTGCGGCGCGCCCTGTTCCCGGCTTTGACACGAGCCTACGACCACTGGATTGCCAGCCGCGACACCAGCCAGCTCAGCCGCACGGTCGATGCAGCGGCCGCGCACTGGCTGGAAGCCGCACGACACCTGACTGCAACCTTTCAGCGTGACCCCGCGCACGGCGACGCGAACATCAACGCTATTGCTAGTGGCGACCTGGCCAATTTGAAACGCTAGGAATCTCCCAAATGAAAAAACGCCGCTTATTGAGCGGCGTTTTTTCATTTGGGGTACCCATGGCAGGAGTCGCCATTGAGACGGCACGAAAAAGTTTGAAGCCGTATTGGTTTGCAAGAGCTTTGAGGCAGGCAGGTTCATTGTGCCGTCTCAATAGGGCGCTGTTTTAATTGATTATTGCTTCGGCCTGTTCATCTTCCCGACCTTGCATCATTGAATCGGATTCCTGGCCACTTCAAACCACATCTGGCCGAATCAATAACGTGTCGAAAACGGTATTCCCTATTCACGCTCAGCAACAAAGCGCGCAACAAATGCCCCCTCATAGCCTGCTGGCAACGGAATACTGACGCGATGGCCGCTACCTGGTGCAACGCTGACCGGGGTGCCGTCCCGGCCCTGCATGCTTGCGATCGTCAGTTCCTGATTGCCCCTGGGATGGATGAGCTCGATGCGGTCGCCGACCGAAAACCTGTTCTTCACCTCAATGTCAGCCAGGCCTGCTGCGTCATACGCCAGGACATCACCGACATACAGGCTGCGGTCGGATTCGGAGTGGCTTTTCAGGTAGCTCTGGTATTCGCGATCCGGGTGGCGTTCGTAAAAGCCACCGGTATAGCCGCGGTTGGCCAGGCCGTCGAGCTCGCGCAGTAGGGCCGGGTCGAGCGGGCGGCCGGCAAAGGCGTCGTCGATGGCCTGGCGGTAGCTCTGGCAGGTGCGCGCCACATAGTAAGGCGACTTGGTACGGCCTTCGATTTTGAGCGAATCGACGCCGATTTCCGTCAACCGCTGTACGTGTTCGATGGCGCGCAGGTCTTTCGAATTGAGGATGTAGGTACCGTGCTCGTCTTCCTCGATGGGCAGGTAGCTGCCGGGACGTTCCTTCTCTTCCAGCAAATACACGTCGCCATCCGGCGCAACGGTAGCGGGCTTGGCATCATATTCCCAGCGGCAGGAGTTGGTGCAGGCGCCCTGGTTGGGGTCGCGGTGGTTGAAATAACCAGAGAGCAGGCAGCGGCCGGAATAGGCGATGCACAACGCGCCATGGACGAAAACCTCCAGTTCCATGTCCGGACATTCCTGGCGGATCTCGGCGACCTGATCGAGCGAGAGTTCGCGCGACAGAATGACGCGGCTAATGCCGAGCTTTTTCCAGAACCGCACTGCCGCGTAGTTGATGGTATTGGCCTGGACTGACAGGTGAACGGGCATCTCGGGCCAGGTTTCGCGCACCATGTCGATCAGGCCCGGGTCGGCCATGATCAGCGCGTCGGGCTTGAGGGCGACGACCGGCGCCATGTCGGCCAGGTAGGTTTTCAGCTTGCTGTTGTGCGGGAAGATGTTGCTGACGACATAGAACAGCTTGCCCCGGCTGTGCGCGTATTCGATGCCCGTGCCCAGCGCGACTTCGTCACGGAAGCTGTTGTTGCGCACGCGCAGGCTGTAGCGCGGCTGGCCGGCATACACCGCATCGGCACCAAAGGCGAGTGCGGTTTCCAGCATGGTTTGCGAACCGGCGGGGGCGAGCAATTCGGGTTGACGTATCACGGCGGAGTGCCTCAAGTGGAATGACCGGGTATAGATGAACGCGGATCGCAAGCCAGGATGAAGGCCAGCCGCCTTCACCCCTGTGTAGCCTCTGCTCTACAGGCGAAAAGCACGATGTCACAGAACGTCCCAAACAAAACGCCGCTCATTGAGCGGCGTTTTTTACAACTGGTGCCGATGGCCGGAATCGAACTGGCGACCTTCGCATTACGAATGCGCTGCTCTACCAACTGAGCTACATCGGCGAAAAACAGCGCGCATTATACACGTGGAATGGCTCAGGCTTGAGCCGCCTTCAGCCCGGCCTCAAGCCGCGTCACCACCTTGTCCTGGCCGATCAGTTCCAGCGTGGCGTCGATGGCCGGGGTTTGCGGTTCGCCTGTCACCAAGACGCGCACCGGCATCGCCAGCTTGGGCATTTTGAGGCCGTGGGCGGCCAGCGTCTCCTTGAGCGCGGTGCTGATGGCGCTGCGCCCCCAGCTCAACGCCTTGAAGCGCTCAACCAGTTCGCTTAATGCAGGCAACACTTCGGCAGTGACATGCAGCGCCAGCAGTTCGGCGGAGGGATGCAGAGTGCGGTAGAACAGCGTGGCGGCGTCAGCGAGTTCCTCGATCGTCGCAGCGCGCTCCTTGACCAGCGCACACACCAATGAAAGTTCGGGACCGTCATCGGGGTTGGCGCCGCTGCGCACCAGGAAGGGTCGGGTAAGGCCGGCCAGCCGCGTGTCATCGGCGGCCTTGATGTAGTGCTGATTAAGCCAGCGCAATTTTTCGGTGTTGAACTGCCCTGCCGACGACGTGATGTGGTCGAGGTCAAACCACTGTACGAACTGCTCGCGGTTAAAAATCTCGGCGTCGCCGTGTGACCAGCCGAGCCGCGCCAGGTAGTTGATGACCGCTTCCGGCAGATAGCCTTCGTCTGAATACTGCATCACCGACACCGCGCCGTGGCGCTTCGACAGCTTGGTACCATCGTCGCCGAGGATCATCGACAGGTGGGCGTATTGCGGCACGGTCGCGCCGAGCGCCTTGAGGATATTGATCTGGCGCGGGGTATTGTTGACGTGATCGTCGCCGCGAATGACATGGCTGATCTGCATGTCCAGGTCGTCCACCACCACGCAGAAGTTGTAGGTTGGCGTGCCGTCGCCGCGCGCGATGATGAGGTCGTCGAGTTCGGCGTTGGCGAATTCGATGACGCCCTTGACCATATCTTTCCACGCCACCGTTCCCTCGGTGGGATTCTTGAAGCGCACCACCGGTTGCACGCCGGAAGGGGGAACCGGCAGCGTCTTGCCGGGTTCGGGGCGCCAGCGGCCGTCGTAGCGGGGTTTGTCGCCGCGCACGCGCTGGGCCTCGCGCATTTCATCCAGTTCTTCCGGGCTGCAGTAGCACAGATAGGCCTGGTCGTTGGCCAGCATCTGCTCGATCACTTCCTTGTAGCGATACAGGCGCTTGGTCTGGTAGAACGGGCCCTCGTCGTGGTTCAGCTCCAGCCAGGCCATGCCGTCGAGAATCGCCTGCACCGCCTCGGGAGTGGAACGGGCGATGTCGGTGTCCTCGATGCGCAGGATGAACTGGCCGCCGTGATGACGCGCAAACGCCCACGAGAACAGCGCAGTGCGCGCGCCGCCGATGTGCAGAAAACCGGTGGGGGAAGGAGCGAAACGGGTGCGGATCATGGCGGCAGACGGAGCAAAAGCCCGCCATTTTACCGGATCGCGCGCAGCAAAATTGCCTTGCCCGCCCGGTTGTGGTTTAATTCGCGCCGCTTCGGGGCAGTTAGCTCAGCGGTAGAGCATCGCCTTCACACGGCGGGGGTCACAGGTTCAAACCCTGTACTGCCCACCACCCGAACGCCTCCTGTCTGGCAGGTACAAGTCCAGACACCCCGCTTCCACCAATCGTCGCGGGTTTTATACCCGATCATCCGATCACGATTCTTCTGCCCCGATTGGTGTTGCCGCCGCTTTTTATTTATGCCCTTTGGGTATTCAAGCACCCCGCGCAACAGGCCGTCGCAGGACACATACATGACTACAGAAACAAACACTGCCAGCCCGGCTTTTGTCGAGCTCGGCCTGGCCGAACCCATTTTGCGTGCAATTCATGACGCCGGCTACACCTCGCCCACGCCGATCCAGGCGCAGGCGATCCCGCAAGTGCTGGCCGGCGGTGACCTGCTCGCCGCGGCGCAAACCGGCACCGGCAAGACCGCCGGCTTCACCCTGCCGATCCTGCATCATCTGTCGACGCGTGCCGCGCAGGCGCCCAAGCCGGGCCGCCCGCGCTGCCTGATCCTGGTGCCGACGCGCGAACTCGCCGCGCAGGTCGAGGAATCGGTCAAGACTTACGGAAAATACCTGTCGCTCACCTCGATGGTGATGTTCGGCGGCGTCAACATCAATCCGCAATTCAAGGCGTTGAAATCGCGTGTGGATATTCTGGTTGCCACACCGGGCCGCCTGCTCGACCACATGGGACAGAAGACGGTGGACTTGTCCGGCATCGAAATCCTGGTGCTAGACGAAGCCGACCGCATGCTCGACATGGGCTTCATCCGCGACATCAAGAAAGTGCTTGCTGTGGTGCCGAAACAGCGCCAGACCCTGCTGTTCTCGGCGACCTTTTCCGACGAAATCCGCACCCTCGCCAACGGCCTGCTGAACAACCCGAAAAGCGTTGAAGTCGCGCGCCGCAACACCACGGTCGAGGTGATCGAGCAGTCGATGCACCGCGTGCCCCAGGCGCACAAGCGCGATTTGCTGGCGCACCTGATCAGGCACCACGACTGGCAGCAGGTGCTGGTCTTCACCCGCACCAAGCACGGCGCCAACAAGCTGGCCGAAAAGCTGATCAAGGATGGCATCACCGCCGCCGCGATCCACGGCAACAAGAGCCAGTCGGCACGTACCAAGGCGCTGGCCAGTTTCAAGGACGGCAGCGTGCGCGTGCTGGTGGCAACCGACATCGCCGCACGCGGCATCGACATCGACCAGCTGCCGCAGGTGGTGAACTTCGAGTTACCCAACGTGGCGGAAGACTACGTCCATCGCATCGGCCGCACCGGCCGCGCCGGCAGCACCGGCTCGGCGCTGTCGCTGGTAGACGACGAGGAAATGAGCTACCTGCGCGATATCGAGAAACTGATCAAGCGTTCCATCGTGCGGGTCGAAATCGAACCCGGCTTCATCGCACCCGCCAAGGCCGACCTGATGTCGGATGAACGCCCGCCGCGTCCGCCGCAAGGTCGCGGCGGCCCACGTCAAGGTCAGGGGCAACCCGGCGGCGGCCGCAATGCCTCCGGGCGCGCGCCGCAAGGCAAACCCGCAGCGAGTGGCAACGCCAAACCTGCCGCCAGCCGCGCTGCGCCTACCCCG
>MGZO01000130.1:96073-106176 GCA_001802655.1 Hydrogenophilales bacterium RIFOXYD1_FULL_62_11 | reverse complement strand
CGATATCGCCATGGCCTCGGTCGAAGCCTGTCGTCAGAACGGCTACAGCGTGTCGGCCGTCGTGCTCGATCGCGCGGGCAACGTGCAGGTCGCGTTGCGCGACAGCCTGGCGGCGCGCCACACCCTCGAAATCGCCGAGCGCAAAGCCGGCATGGCCATCATGTCGGGGGTGGATACGACCGAGTTCCGCGCGTCGCGTGGCGACATTCGCCCCGAGCTCAATCACATCGACGGCCTCATCGTCATGGAAGGCGGATTGCCCGTCCGTGCCGCCGGCAGCCTGATTGGTGCGGTGGGTGTGTCCGGTGCGCCGGGTGGGGACAAAGACGCCGCCTGCGCTGCGGCTGCGTTGGCAAAACTGCAAGAACGGCTCGAATTTGCCCTGTAAGCCAGCAAGCCGCGCCGCGTCGCGCGGGTGACAAGGCCCGCCCTGCGCGGGTAGTGCGTGGTTGTTGGCGCATACGACTTCCCCATGCGCCCGTTCGAGTAGGGGATCGGAGTATCCACAAGGGGCATCGTGATCCCTTATGGCTTTAGCGCCTCTACTACCGCGGCCTACCTCTTGCAGGTAAAATGCGCAGGTTTCGCTCAAATCTACTTACCCATCCATCAGGGAGTCCCAGCATGTCCAAGAAGTATCCCGTCATCGCGGTCACGGGTTCGTCCGGCGCCGGCACCACTACCGTCAAGCGCGCGTTCGAACACATTTTTTTCCGTGAAAAAATCAATGCAGCCGTGATCGAAGGCGACAGCTTCCACAGCCTGTCCAGGATCGACTTCAAGGAAGCCGTCAAAAAGGCCGAAGCCGAAGGCAACATGTCGTTCAGCCATTTTGGCCCGCAGTCCAACCACTTTGCCAAGCTGGCCGAGCTGTTCGAAACTTACGGCAAAACCGGTGGCGGCAAAAAGCGTTTCTATATCCACAGCGATGCCGAGGCCGCCGAACACAACAAGCGTCTCGGCAGCAGCCTCAATCCCGGTGAGTTCACCCCGTGGGAAGACGTCCCCGCCGGCTCCGACGTGCTGTTCTACGAAGGCCTGCATGGCCTGGTGAAAACCGACGACATCGACGTCGCCCAGCACGTCGACCTCGGCATCGGCGTGGTGCCCATCGTCAACCTCGAATGGATCCAGAAAATCCACCGCGACAGCGCCGAGCGCGGCTATTCGGCCGACGTGATCGTCGACACCATCCTGCGCCGCATGCCGGATTACGTGCATCACATCACCCCGCAGTTTTCGCGCACGGACATCAACTTCCAGCGCGTCTCCACGGTCGACACCTCCAACCCCTTCATCACGCGCGACATTCCGACGCCGGACGAAAGCTTCATCGTCATCCGCTTCCGCGAGCCCAAGGGCGTCGACTTCCCCTACCTGCTGAACATGATCCCGAATTCCTTCATGTCACGCCGCAACACCCTCGTGGTGCCGGGCGCCAAAATGGGCTTCGCCATGGAGCTGATCCTGGCACCGATCATCCAGGAGATGATTGCGAACAAGAACAAGTAAGACCTTGCCTCCATCATGAAAAACGGAGCCATCTGGCTCCGTTTTTCATTTGCTAATGGCTGAGATCGACCCAATCCGGCCATTGGCTTTTGCTACCTGAATGGCCAGCTTGGCAATTATTGCCTTGTGTCTGACCCAGCGAGCTTGCGAAGCATTCCTGTCAGCAAGCTTATCTCGTTGGCCTCCAGTATGCCGCGCACCCACGCGCTGGACGTGGCTGCCAATTCCCTCATCGCTTTTTCCACCAACCGTTTTCCAGCCGGGGTCAGTTTGATGGGCTTGACGCGCTGGTCGGTCTGATGACGCGAGCGAATAACCAGATTTCTGGTTTCCAATTGCAGCATGACCTTGGTCAATCCACCCGATGTGATCAATAAAGAATCCTGGAGTTGTGTCGGAGTCAGTTCGTGAGGTGCGGGAGCATTGCGCAACGTGGCCAGCACGTCGAACTCTGCAGGAGCCAGGCCATTCCGGGTCCAAACAGTCCGCGCCAGAGTGAAGGACAGACCCTGCGCGTGGTGCAGGAACAGCACCATGGGCATCGTTTCCGGTTCATGGCTTTCAGCCCATTCATGTCGTGGCAATTGCTTGGAGGATGTCATGACCTAACCTTTTACGAAGTCTGCCGTAATTGTAACGAATCGTTATTTATCTTGCTAGAAAGATATGTTGCCCCTATACTTTTATCGGCAATCTCCCGAGGAGTTGAGGATGCATATTCGCGTGAATGGGTGACACCGGTCGCGGCAGGGGGCTTACTGCGCAAGCAGATGCAGGTATTAGAAGCGTTGTTTGCCGAGGCAAAGTGATCCGGGATTTTCGCGCCTTGCGGTCGGAAATCGATACGTGATTGATGCTTGGCGGGGATCGCTGACCTTGGTTTGCTTGGCCGACAGGATGATGATGCGCATGGTAATGACAACGAATCGATACACCCGCGTGCTGATCATGCTCGCCGGGCTCGGGCTGGCGGGGTGTGCCGCGGTGGGGACGGAGTATGCCCCGCCGACAACCGTCTTGCCGACAGGCTGGAGCAACCTCGACCCGGTGGCAAGCAGCGAAACACCGGCTGACCTGAGCCTTTGGTGGCAAGGCCTGAACGATCCGCTGCTGTCCCAGCTGGTCGCCGAAGCCCTGCAGGCCAGCCCCGATCTGCGCAGCGCGCAGGCGCGACTGCGCGAGGCGCGTGCCCGCAGCACCGTGGCCGCCGCCGCGCGCTTCCCCGACGTGACCGCATCGGGCAGCGCCAGCCGCAGCCGGTCGAGCGAGGAGACCGGCAGCGGCGACGCGCGCAATGCCTTCAGCGCCGGCTTCGACGCCAGCTGGGAGATCGACGTGTTCGGCGGCGTGCGTCGCAGCGTCGAGGCGGCCGAGGCTGACGTCGAAACGTCGGTGGCGAACCTCGAAAATGCCCAGGTATCGCTGGCGTCCGAAGTGGCGCTGAACTACGTCGAGGTGCGTGCACTGCAGGCCCGCCTCGGCATTGCCCGCGCCAATCTCGCCAGCCAGTCCGAGACGCTGCAGCTCACCGACTGGCGCGCGCAGGCCGGACTGGTCAGCAGCCAGGACGTCGAGCAGGCACGCAGCAACCGCGAGCAGACCCGGGCGCAGATCCCGAGTCTTGAAACCAGCCTTGCCGAATCGGAACATCGCCTGGATATCCTGCTGGGTCGTGCGCCGGGCGCGTTGCATGCGCGTCTGGCCGCAACCGGCGAACTGCCGACCGTGCCCGATCAGATCGCCGTCGGCATCCCGGCCGATACCCTGCGCCAGCGTCCTGACGTGCGCGCCGCGGAGCGCAAGCTGGCGGCGGAAACCGCGCGCGTGGGCGCGGCCGAAGCGGCGCGCTATCCATCCTTCACGCTCTCGGGGTCGATCGGCCTCGAAGCGCTGACCCTGGGCGCGCTCGGCAACAGCGGCGCCGCCACCTCGTCGCTGCTTGCCGGCATCACCAGTCCCGTCTTCAATGCCGGGCGTCTGCGCGCCCAGGTCGAGATCCAGGACGCGGTACGCGAGCAGGCGCAGGTGAGCTATGAACAAGCCATTCTGACTGCGCTGCAGGAGGTGGAAAATGCGCTGGTGGCGCTGGCCCGCAACCGCGAGCGCGTCGAGGCGCTCGCGATCGCCGCCGAATCGGCGCGCAACGCGGCCGAGCTCGCGCGGCAGCGCTACAGCACGGGGCTCATCGATTTCCAGTCGGTACTCGACACCGAACGCAGCGTGCTGTCCGCCGAGGACTGCTTCGCCAGCAGCCGCGCGGACGGCGTGCTGGCGCTCATCCGTTTGTACAAGGCACTGGGCGGCGGATGGTCGCCGCAGGCCGACATCCGCCCGATTAGCAAGGACGCGCCATGAATGATTCCAACACTTCGCAAGCCAAGCAGGGACCCGCCCTGAAGCAACTCCTCGCAACCAAATCCGGCGGCCTGTTTTCCGGACGCTGGCTGTGGCTGACTGTCGCACTGGTCGTGATTTCCGTCGCAGCCTGGCTGTTGTTGCGTTCCGGCGAAGACAAGACCGTGCCGCGCTACACGACCGAAGCGGCCACGGTCGGCACACTGGTGGTCAAGGTTTCCGCCACTGGCAACCTGCAACCGACCAACACGGTCGATGTCGGCAGCGAGCTCTCCGGCATCGTCGACAAGGTCATGGTCGACGACAACGACGAGGTGAAGAAGGGGCAGGTGCTGGCCCGGCTGGATTTGTCCAAGCTGCAGGATACGGTGGTGAAGTCGCGCGCATCGCTCGCCGCAGCCGAGGCACAGGTACTCCAGATGCAGGCCACGGTGGCGGAAGCGCGCGCCACGCTGGCCCGCTACCAGCAAGTGTCGCAACTGTCCGGCGGCAAAGTGCCGTCTAAAACCGAGATGGATACGGCGGAGGCCAACTTCAAACGCGCCGAAGCCAACGTGGCCAGCGCCCGCGCCAGTGTTACCCAGGCCAGGGCGACGCTGCAAACGGATGAAACCAATCTCGGGAAGGCCAGCATACGCTCGCCCATCGACGGTGTAGTGCTGTCGCGCGAGGTCGATCCCGGCCAGACCGTGGCCGCTTCCTTGCAGGCACCGGTGCTGTTCAAGCTGGCCGAGGATCTGACCAAGATGGAGTTACAGGTCAACGTTGATGAGGCCGATGTCGGCGGGGTGAAGGCTGGGCAGCGGGCCACCTTCAGCGTCGACGCCTGGCCCGGCCGCGAGTACAGCGCCGTCATCACCCGGGTGGGCTTCGGCGCCAGCGAATCGGAAGGGGTGATTTCCTACCTCACCATCCTCGAAGTTGCCAACGATGATCTCAGCCTGCGGCCCGGCATGACCGGCACCGCCGACATCACTACCCTCACGCGCGAAAACGCGCTGCTGGTGCCGAACGCCGCGCTGCGCTTCATCCCTGCGGCCACTGATGTCGCCGAGAAGAAATCGAGCGGCGGTGTGATGGGGGCGTTGATGCCGCGGCCGCCAACCCAGACGAAGAAAACCGAGGCGACTGTCAACAATGGCACCCCGCGCGTATGGGTGCTGCGCAACGGCCAGCCGGTCGCCATCGACGTGCAGACCGGAGCCACGAACGGCCGCGTGACCGAGATCACGGGCGGGGACATCAAGGCCGGCATGCAGGTGGTCACCGAGGTGCTGGATACGCAGCCATGAGCGAAGCGGTCGCATTGATCCGGTTGTCTGGCATTACCAAGACCTACGGCAGCGGCCAGGCAGCGTTCCAGGCGCTGAAGGGCATCGATCTCGCCATCGACGCCGGCGATTTTGTTGCCATCATGGGCCCCAGCGGCTCCGGAAAGTCGACCGCAATGAACATCCTCGGCTGCCTCGACACGCCCAGCAGCGGCAGCTACGAATTCGAGGGCGTGAAGGTCGAGCAGCTGTCGCGCAACGAACGCGCGCTGCTCAGGCGCAACTACCTCGGCTTCGTGTTCCAGGGCTTCAACCTGCTGTCGCGCACCACGGCGCTGGAGAACGTCGAACTGCCGCTGATCTACCGCGGCGAGCCCGCTGCCGCACGCCATGCCGCGGCGCGTGCCGCGCTCAGGCAGGTCGGCCTCGAGGGCTGGGAGCATCACACCCCGGCCGAACTCTCCGGCGGCCAGCAGCAGCGCGTCGCCATCGCGCGCGCCATCGTCACCCGGCCCGCGGTGCTGCTGGCCGACGAGCCCACCGGCAACCTCGACACCCATACCGGCGAGGAGATCATGGAACTGATCAGTGCGCTGAACCGGGACCAGGGCATCACCGTGCTGATGGTCACCCACGAACCCGACATGGCGGCCCATGCCAAGCGTGTCATCCGCTTCGTCGACGGCAGGGTCGACAGCGACCGCCGCAACGGGGAGGCCGACTGATGCTCTGGAACACCCTGCTACTCGCACTGCGTTCGATCCGCCGCAACCTGATGCGGTCCTTCCTGACCATCCTCGGCATCGTCATCGGTGTGGCGGCCGTCATCACCATGGTCACGCTAGGCAACGGCGCGACCCAATCGGTCTCGGACCAGATCTCCAGTATGGGCAGCAACCTGCTGATCGTGATGCCGGGCCAGCGTTTCGGCCCTGGTGCGGAGGCGGGTGCTCCCTTCAAAAGCGCCGACATCGAGGTTATCCGCAACCAGATCACCAGCGCGCGGCTGGTCGCGCCCATCGTCAGTAAGAGCGCCACGGCGGTGTACCAGGCCAACAACTGGTCGACAGTCGTCACCGGCACCAGCAACGATTACTTCGAGGCAGGCAACTGGGAGATCGCCGCCGGCCGCACCTTCACCGAAGCCGAGGAAAAGTCCGGCAAGGCGGTATGCGTGGTCGGCGAGACCGTGCGCGACAAGCTGTTCGGTCGCCAGAACCCAGTCGGCAGCGAAATCCGCATCAAGCAGTTCGCCTGCGAAGTCATCGGCCTCCTGAAGGCCAAGGGCCAGTCGTCGATGGGGTCCGACCAGGACGATTCGGTGGTGATGCCGCTGCGTACGGTGCAGCGCCGCCTTTCCGGCAGCCAGGACATCAACCGGCTGACCATCTCGGTAAAGGAGGGCGCTTCCATCGATGCGGCCAAGGAACAACTCACTCGGCTGCTACGCGAGCGGCGCAACATCGCCGAAAACGAGGACGACGATTTCCGGGTGATGGACACCCGGCAGATCGCCGAGACGCTGACCAGCACCACCAAGATCCTGACCATGCTGCTCGGCGCCGTGGCGGCTGTGAGCCTGCTGGTGGGCGGCATCGGCATCATGAACATCATGCTGGTGTCGGTGACCGAGCGCACCCGCGAGATTGGCATCCGCCTGGCCATCGGCGCACTGGAGCGCGAAGTATTGCTGCAGTTCCTGATCGAGGCAGTGGTGCTGTCCAGCCTGGGCGGACTGATCGGTATCACCATAGCCACCGCAGCATCCATTTTCCTGGCCGGCCTGATGAACGTGCCCTACCTGTTCGACCCTAGTATCAACCTGCTGTCTTTCTTCTTCGCTGCCGCCATCGGTGTGATCTTTGGTTATTTCCCGGCACAACGGGCTGCCGGGCTCAACCCGATCGATGCCTTGCGGCACGAATGAGCGAGAAAACAGGTCTGGCACAGTTTCTTTGTTGATGAACAAAGAGACTTCCTTTACAGGCGTTAATGAATAAGGTGATTCCAGACAGCAACGCATGAGCAGCGGCAGTTCGCGCTGCACCGACCCAATGACCGGAACGAGGCGGGTCGGGAAGTTGACAGGTGGGCAAAGCGGATGTTCGCGACTGTCCGCTTCTAAGGAAAGGCCGATGTCGGCTGCGGCCGAGTTTCACGCGTAGTCTGTTCGGCAGGTTTCAGTGTGGAGCAGTCGGTCGAATGACCGCTCTGTGGCATTCACGAAGGACGGCTTCTGGCCGACTTCTGCCAGGATGCGTCCGCGATTGAGTTCCTGAGTAAACCGATTCCCCGACCTCGAAGAGCCCTTCAGAAAAAGAAAAACAGTGATCTGTCGACGGTTTTTGCTTTGGCTATCCTGGATAGCAGCGACAATACGCCATGAACACCGTTGCTAAACCCGATGCCCCCCTGAGCGCCGAAACGCATTCCGACGTAGATAATCGCGCCGTTATCGCCGAAGAGGCGGTCACGTCGATTGCATCCCTGCCCGCCGCCCGGGTGCAGGCTGACGTACGCAACCTTTCTCTCACGGTGCTCACCGTTCTGGCGGTCATTTTTGTGTTGCACTGGGCGCGCGCGTTTTTCATCCCGCTGATGCTGGGCATCATGATCAGCTATGCTTTTTCCCCGCTCGTCAATCGGATGCAAAAATGGCGGATTCCTCGCGCCATCGGGGCTGCCGTGTTGTTGGCCGGCATCGTGGGCGGAGCAGGTTCTCTGGTCTATTCTCTGAGCGACGATGCCATCCAGCTGATCGAAACCCTGCCTGAGGCTGCACAGAAATTCCGCAAAACCTTGCGCAAGGAATGGGGGACGACCGAAGGCGCGATGGACCAGATGCAAAAGGCGGCGGTCCAGCTTGAACGCGCGGCGAGTGAAACGATCACCCCGGATGCCACGGCCCCGCAAGGCGTGACCCGAGTGCTGATCGAAAAATCCAAACTGAATGTCTCGGATTACCTCTGGACGGGAACGGTGGGTGCGAGTGTGTTTGCCGGGCAAGCGGTCATGGTGTTGTTTCTGACCTATTTCCTGCTGGTTTCGGGTGACATTTTCCGGCGCAAGCTGGTCAGGATCACCGGCCCCACGCTCAGCAAGAAAAAAATCACCGTGCAGGTGCTGGACGAAATCACCGCCCAGATTCAGCGCTATCTGCTGGTGCAGGTTTTCACCAGCATTCTGGTGGGCGTGGCAACCTGGCTCGCGTTTCTCTGGATAGGCCTGGAGCATGCGGCGATCTGGGGCATCGTGTCCGCCGTGTTCAACATGATCCCGTATCTCGGCCCGGTCGTCGTGACCGGCGGCACGGGGCTGGTCGGCTTTCTCCAGTTCGGAACCGTGGGCATGGCGCTTACGGTCGCCGGCATCTCGCTGGTCATCACCAGCCTGGAAGGCTATTTGCTGACGCCTTGGCTGACCGGCCGGGCAGGCCGGATGAATGCAGTGATGGTTTTCGTCGGCGTGCTGTTTTGGGGCTGGTTATGGGGGGTCTGGGGGTTGTTGCTGGGCGTGCCCATCATCATGGTGATCAAGGCCATCTGCGACCGGGTTGAAGACTACAAACCCATAGGCGAGCTGTTGGGCAAATAGAACAATAAAAACGGAGCCCGATGGCTCCGTTTTTATGTGGGGCAAACAATCTGCCCGCTGCGGCTCAAGCCATGCCGTTATGACGCAGCAGCGCGTCGATAGTCGGTTCGCGACCGCGGAAGGCCTTGAACGATTCGAGCGCCGGGCGGGCGCCGCCCTGGGCGAGGATTTCGCTCCAGAAGCGGTGGCCGACTTCGGGCGAGAGCACGCCGTTTTCCTCGAACAGTGCGTAGGCGTCGGCCGACAGCACTTCGGCCCATTTGTAGCTGTAGTAGCCCGCGCCGTAGCCGCCCGCAAAGATATGCGAGAAGTTGTTGGGGAAGCGGTTGTAGTCGGGCGGCAGCATGACGGCAGTTTCCTTGCGAATTTCGTTCAGCAGATCCATTGCGCTGCGGCCGCTGTTGGGGTCGAAGTCGTCGTGCAGACGCATGTCGAAGCTGGAGAACTCGATCTGCCGCAGGGTGCCGAGGCCGGACTGGAAATTCTTCGCCGCCAGCATCTTGTCGAACAACTCCTTGGGCAATGCCGCGCCGGTGTCGACGTGGTGGGTCATGTGCTTCAGCACGTCCCATTCCCAGCAGAAGTTTTCCATGAACTGGCTCGGCAACTCGACTGCGTCCCACTCGACGCCGTTGATGCCCGACACGCCCAGCTCCTCGATCTGGGTGAGCAGGTGATGCAGGCCGTGGCCGGTCTCGTGGAACAAGGTGATGACTTCGTCGTGCGTGAACAGCGCGGGCTTGTCGCCCACCGGCGCGGCGAAGTTGCAGTTGAGATACGCCACCGGCGTCTGCGTCAACGCACCTTTGCGACGGCGGGTGATGACGTCGTCCATCCACGCGCCACCGCGTTTTGACGCGCGCGCGTAGAGGTCGAGATAGAACTGGCCGACCTTTTGCCCGGTGTGGTCGGTCAGGGTGTAGAACTTCACGTCCGGATGCCACACTGGTGCCTTGTCTTCGCGGATGTGCAGGCCGTAGAGCGTTTCGACCAGCTTGAACAGCCCGGTCAGCACGCGGTGTTCGGGGAAATACTGCTTCACTTCCTGATCCGAAAAGCTGTAGCGCGCAACGCGCAGTTTTTCCGAGACGTAGGCGTTGTCCCACGCCTGCAGGTCGGCGATGCCAAGCTCGGATGCGGCGAAGGCCTTGAGTTCGGCGAAGTCTTTTTCCGCATACGGCCGCGCCCGCGCGCCGAGGTCGGACAGGAACTTCAGCACTTCGGCCGGGGTGTCGGCCATCTTGGTGGCCAGCGACACCTCGGCGTAGCTCTTGAAGCCGAGCAGCTCGGCGGCTTCGCGGCGCAGCTTGAGGATTTGCGCGATCAGCGGCGTGTTGTCGAGCTCGGCCTTGCCGAATTCCGACGCGCGGG
>MGZO01000130.1:32116-96016 GCA_001802655.1 Hydrogenophilales bacterium RIFOXYD1_FULL_62_11 | reverse complement strand
CCGGCAGGTAGGACGGCATGTGCAGGGTGATTTTCCAGCCCGGCTTGCCTTCGGCTTCGGCCGCCTGGCGCATCGCCGCCAGTTCATCGGCAGGCACGCCGGCCAACTCGGCGGCATCGGCTACGTAGTGGGCATATTCGTTGGTTGCGTCAAGCAGGTTCTCCTCGAATTTGGCCGAGATTTGCGCCAGCTCTTCCTGCAGGTCCATGAAGCGGGCTTTTTGCTCGGCGGGCAGTTCGGCGCCGCCGAGGCGGAAGTCGCGCAGCTCGTTTTCCACAATCTTTTTCTGAGCGGTGGTCAGCGCGGCAAATCCGGGGCCAGCCGCCAGTGCCTTGAACTTGCCGAACAGCGCCTCGTTTTGTCCCAGCTCGGCGAAGTAGATGGTGATCTTGGGCAGGTTGGCGTTGTACACCTCGCGCAACTCGGGCGAGTCCATCACCGAGTGCAGGTGGGATACCTGCCCCCAGGCGCGACCGAGTTTCTCGTTGGCGTCGTCCATCGGGCTGACGAAGGCCTCCCATTCGGCGGGCGTCTCAGCGTCCATTGCGCGTTCGACGGCAGCGCGGCAGTCGACCAGCAACTGGTCGACGGCGGGGGTCACGAACTCGGGCTTGAATTCTGAAAAACGCGGCAGAGCGGAGAAATCGAGCAGGGGATTGGTGCGCTGTTCTGGGGTGTTCATGGTTGATCTTTCATAGAAGGGGGCGCAGAGGAGATGCGACTACGTGCAGCGGATTATAATTTGAGCCCGCTTCTGCGTATTTCAACCCTGTTCCAGACATGGACTTAGCCAGCATCTCGCCGCATCACGGTATTCATCCGCAGCTCGCCTCCGGCGCGTGGGTGCATCCGCGCGCCACCGTGATTGGCGAAGTGGCGTTGGGTGTGGATGCATCGGTATGGCCGGGCGCCGTGATACGCGGCGACGTCAATTCCATTGCCATCGGCGACGCGACCAACATCCAGGACGGCAGCGTGCTGCATGTGTCGCACAAAACCCCGGCCCACCCGGCGGGTGGGGCGCTCGTCATCGGCGCGCGCGTCACCGTCGGCCATCTCGTGATCCTGCATGCCTGCACCATCGGGGACGAATGCCTGATCGGCATGGGCAGCATCATTCTCGACCGCGCGGTGATCCAGCGGCATGTGCTGCTCGGCGCCGGTTCGCTGGTGCCGGAAGGCAAGGTGCTTGAATCCGGCCATCTTTATCTGGGGCGCCCCGCCAAACAGGTGCGCCCGCTCAGCGACGAAGAGATGGCCTATTTTGATTACTCCGCCCGGCACTACGTCGCGCTTGCCCAGTCTTATCGCTGATTTTTCATTTACTGCTGATTGCTCACCCACCCGATGAAATACGCCAAACCCGCCGCCCTCTTTGCTGTCGTCCTGATCGTGGTTGCCGCGCTCGCGTACGCGATGCTGAGCAAACCCGCTGCGCCCGCCGCCACCTTCGTCACGCTGGAGGGCCAGCCGATCCAGCTCGACAGTCTGCGCGGCAAGGTGGTGCTGGTGAACTTCTGGGCGACCTCGTGTCCCGGCTGCATCAAGGAAATGCCCGGCATGGTCGAAACCTACAATCAATACAAGGCTAAGGGGTTTGAAATCATCGCGGTGGCGATGTCCTACGATCCGCCCAGCCACGTGGTCAATTTCACGCAAACCCGCAAGTTGCCCTTTCCGGTCGCGCTCGATGTCAAAGGCGAGCTCGCGCAGGCGTTCGGCGATGTCAGGCTGACGCCGACCAGCTTCATCATTGGCAAAAAAGGCCAGATTCTCGAACAGAAAATCGGCGAACTCGATTTCGTCAAACTCAAGAAACTGCTCGATCAAGAGCTGTCGTAACAGCGCGTCTGCGCATCTTCATTCTCAGGATTCTTATTCATGGCGCAATACGTGTATTCCCTCAACCGCGTCGGCAAGATCGTGCCGCCGAAGCGGCACATTCTGAAAGATATTTCCCTGTCGTTTTTTCCCGGCGCAAAGATCGGCCTGCTCGGCCTCAACGGCTCTGGCAAGTCCTCGCTGATCCGCATCATGGCGGGCGTGGACAAGGACATCGAAGGCGAAGCGATCCCGATGCCGGGCATCCGCATTGGTTACCTGCCGCAGGAGCCGCAGCTAGACCCGACACACACCGTGCGGCAGGCAGTTGAAGCGGGCTTGGGCGAAATCGTCGAAGCGAAAAAAAAGCTGGAAGAAGTGTATGCAGCCTATGCTGAACCCGATGCCGACTTCGACGCGCTGGCCGAAGAGCAGGCGCGCTGCGAGGCGATCATCGCCACGGCAGGCGCAGACCTCGACACCCAGATGGAAATTGCCGCCGACGCCTTGCGGCTGGCGCCGTGGGACGCGGTGATCGGCAATCTGTCGGGTGGTGAAAAACGCCGTGTCGCCTTGTGCCAGTTGTTGCTGTCCCACCCCGACATGCTGCTGCTGGATGAGCCGACCAACCACCTCGACGCCGAATCGGTCGAGTGGCTGGAGCAGTTTCTGGTGCGCTACCCCGGCACCGTGGTGGCGGTGACGCACGATCGCTACTTCCTCGACAACGCGGCCGAATGGATTCTGGAACTGGACCGCGGCCACGGCATTCCGTGGAAGGGCAACTACACCAGCTGGCTGGAGCAGAAAGAAGCGCGCCTGGAAACCGAAGGCAAGCAGGAGCTCGGCCGCATCAAGACGATGAAGCAGGAACTCGAATGGGTGCGGCAGAACCCCAAGGCGCGCCAGGCCAAATCGAAAGCGCGGCTGTCGCGCTTCGAGGAGCTCAATTCGGTCGAATACCAGAAACGCAACGAGACGCAGGAAATTTTCATTCCGGTCGGCGAGCGGCTGGGCGACAAGGTGATCGATTTCCACAATGTGTCGAAGGCATTCGGCGACCGTCTGCTGATCGACAACCTCAGTTTCAGCGTGCCGCCGGGCGCGATCGTCGGCATCATCGGCCCCAACGGCGCCGGCAAATCGACCTTCTTCAAGATGATCACCGGGCAGGAAAAACCGGATTCCGGCGAAGTCGAAATCGGCCAGACCGTGAAGCTGGCCTACGTCGACCAGAGCCGCGATGCGCTGGCGGCCGACAAGACCGTGTTCGACGAAGTCGCCGAAGGGCGCGACATCCTCACGGTCGGCCGCTACGAAATCCCCTCACGCGCCTACCTGGGTCGCTTCAATTTCAAGGGCGGCGACCAGCAGAAGCTGGTTGGCAACCTCTCCGGCGGTGAGCGCGGGCGCCTGCATATGGCGAAGACGCTGATCGCCGGCGGCAACGTGCTGCTGCTGGACGAACCGTCGAACGATCTGGACGTGGAAACCCTGCGCGCACTGGAAGACGCACTGCTCGAATTCGCCGGCTGCGTGCTGGTGATCTCGCACGATCGCTGGTTCCTCGACCGCATCGCCACCCATATTCTGGCCTTCGAAGGCGACTCGCAGGTGGTGTTTTTTGCCGGAAACTATCAGGAATACGAGGCCGACAAGCGGCGACGCCTGGGTGAAGAGGGTGCGAAGCCGAAGCGGATCCGCTACAAGCCCATTACCCGGTAACCTGACCATGCCGAGCCGTCGCCAGGCATTTTTGGTTTCGCGCAAGCTGCCGTGGATAGCGGGCGTGCTGGTGGCCGGTGGGGTCTGGACCGTTCTGCAATCCTTTATCTGGCTGGAACAGGATCGGCGCAACCAGGCCGAGCGCGCCGTGCTGCAGGCCGAGGCCGCCACGGTGCGGGCGCGGCTGGAATCGGAATTGAATGCCACGCTGTCGCTGAGCCTGGGCTTGTCGACTTTTGTGCTCGCCAAACCCGACTTTTCGCAGGCAGATCTGGTTCGGGTGGCGGCTTCGCTGATCCGCCTGCAGCCGGCGATTCGCAGCGTGGCGCTGGCACCCGACAATGTGATTCGCCACATCTATCCGCTAGCGGGCAATCAAAAGGCGCTTGGCCTGCGTTATCTGGAAACACCCACCCAGCGCGATGCCGTGTTGCGGCTGATGCGTGAACAGCGCCCGGTGACGGCAGGGCCGATCGAGCTGGTGCAAGGCGGTGTCGGCATCATCAACCGCATCCCCATCATTTTTACCCGGCCTGACGGTTCGCCGCACTATTGGGGGCTGGCCTCGGTGGCGATCAACCCGTATCCCGTTTTTGAACGTGCCGGCATCCGCACGGACCCTGCCGGTGCCGTGCGCTATGCCTTGCGCGGCCGGGATGGGCTGGGCGCGCAGGGTGAAGTGTTCCTCGGCGAAGCTGGGCTGTTCAAAGATCCTGATGCGGTGTTGATGGATGTCGTTATTCCGGGCGGTCGTTGGCAACTGGCAGCGCGCGCGCTGGCCCCGGCGGACGGCTATGGTTTGTGGATGCAGGCCTTACTGGTGTTGCTTGCTGCTGGCGCGGGCACGCTCACGGCCTACTCGCTGTTGGTCCATCAACGCATCCGCAGTATGGCCTTGCACGATCACCTCACCGGTTTGGCCAACCGTCATCAATTCAAGCTGCGCGGGCAGGACATGTTTGCGCTGGCCCGCCGCAATGGCTGCCGCCTTACCCTGCTCAATATCGATATCGACGACTTCAAAACCATCAACGACACCTACGGGCATGCCGCCGGCGATGCTGTTCTGGTGCATGTCGCGAACACGCTCCGTACCTGTTGCCGCGAGTCCGATCTGCTGGCGCGGGTGGGGGGAGACGAGTTTGTGGTGCTGCTGCCGAATACCCCGGCGGGACCGCCGCTGGGGGCGCTGCTGGATCGCCTGCAGGCGGAGATGGATGTAGCGGTGCCCGGAACCGATACCTCTATCAAGCTGCGCATCAGTGTCGGGGTGGCGGCGTGCAGCGATGCCACGCCATCGCTGGACGCACTGATGAGCCATGCGGACGAGGCGATGTATCGCGCCAAAGACACCAGTCGGCCGCAACCTGACTGAAGCCCTGGCCGAAAGAACGCCGATGATTCTCGACACCCTTGCCCACGCTGACCGTTATCTCACCTTGCATCCGCTTTTTTCGCGCGCATTTGCGTTCTTGCGTGGCACCGATTTGCAATCGTTGCCAAGCGGCAAGCACCCTGTTCAGGGCGAACAGATTTTCGCCATAGCCGAGGCGTGTGCGGGCCGCACGCGGGCGGAGGCACGGCTGGAATGCCATCGCCGCTATATCGACATCCAGCTGGTGCTGGAAGGCGTCGACGAAATGGGCTGGAAGCCGCTGGCCGGGTGCGTGGATCCGGCGACGGGTTACGATGCTGCGCGCGACATCCGCTTTTTCAACGATGTGCCGTCAAGCTGGATTGCCACTCCCGCCGGGTCGTTCTGTCTGTTCTTTCCGGACGATGCGCATGCGCCGCTGGTGAGCACAGGCTTGATCCGCAAGGTGGTGGTCAAGATCGCGCTATAGGGGGAACGGGTCCCTCTGCCGAGAGGGCGACACGCGCTCGCTCAAGGAGTGGCGAGTGTGACCGTAATACGTGGGTGACCAGATTGTTGATACCCATGCGTCTTGCCCTGCTGTTTCTGTTGGCCTTTAGTTTCCATACCCACGCGTCCGTTCCAACACCCGTCTTCGTCCTGCACGCCTACAGCCAGGAATACCCGTGGAGCAAGGGCCAGCATCAGGGCTTCGTCCAGGCTCTGAATGAAGATGCCTCGCGGGCATATGCCCTCAATGTGGAGTATCTCGACACCAAACGAGCGGGTTACAGCCCGGCCTATGCCGACCTGATTGGCGATCATTTGCGGCAAAAATACAAGGGATATCAGCCGGCGGCGGTTTACGTCACCGACGACAACGCCTTGTCCTTTGCGCTGTCCCATCTGGGCCGGGTGTTCCCCGGTGTGCCGGTTTTCTTTTCCGGGGTCAACAATTACGACGTCAGGCGGCAACTTGATCCCGCGCACACGACGGGGGTGTTCGAAAAAAAGGAGATCGCCCCCAATTTGCACCTGATGCGCGAAATCGATTCAGGTATCAAGGAGATCGCCATCGTCGGCGACGCGACCGAGACCTATCGGGCGATCGAAAGCGAGATTCGCGCGGAGCTGCAGCACCACGCCGACATTCACGCCAGCTTTCTCTCCAGTAACCGGATCGATGACCTGATCGAACGGTTGCGGAAGCAAAAGGGGCGCTTTGTGTTTTTGACCACGCTGGGCGCCGTCACCGACCACAATGGCCGCACGCTTGCGCTGTCCGAAACGATCAAGGCTATCGTGAATGCGGGTCAATTCGTCGTGTTCAGTATGGAAGATGCCTATCTCTATCCGGGGGTGATCGGCGGCTATGTCACCAGCGGCCCGCGCCAGGGGCGTGCCGCAGCCGGATTGCTTGTCCGGCATTTGAACGGCAGCGCCGTATCCGAGCTCCCGCCGATCGAGGCGAGCCCCAACGAATACGTTGTGGATGAAACTGAATTGTTGAAGGCAGGACTCATTTTTCCCAAGGACATTGCTGGGCAGGTGACGCTGGTCAATACCTTGCCCACCTTCTATGAAACCAATCGTCGGATCATTCTCGGCACGCTGTATGGCCTGATCACCCTGCTGCTGGTCAGCCTGGCATCGTCCCTGCTGTTGTTTGTCAGAAAGAATCGACAAATCGCGCGCGCCTCGCAACAGCTGGGTGAAACCAAGGACAGTCTCGACCGGGCACAGCGCATCGCCAATATGGGCAACTGGGATTGGCAGATTGGCGAGAACCGGCTGTTCTGGTCAGAGGGCATTTACCGTCTGTTTGGTATCCAGCAGGCCGAGTTCGACGCCAGTTACGAGGCATTCATGGCGCGGGTGCACCCCGATGACCAAAAAGCGGTTAATGCTGCAGTGGGACGCGCCCTGGAAACCGGGGCGCCTTACGAGATCGATCACCGAATCGTGCGTTCGGATGGTGCAGTCCGAATCGTGCACGAAAATGCGGAAGTGCTGCTGGACAACCAGGGCAAACCCGCACGCATGATCGGTATCGTGCAGGACATCACCGAGTGGAAACTGGCGGAGCAGGCGTTGCAGGAGAAGGATGCGCACCTGGAGTACATCGCGTATCACGATGCGTTGACCGGTTTGCCGAATCGGGCGCTGTTGCTCGATCGATTGACCCATGCCGCCAGCCGGGCCGACCGCGCGGGAAACTGGATGGCTTTGCTGTCTATTGATCTGGACAGGTTCAAGACGATCAACGACAGCCTTGGGCATGCCGTCGGCGATGCCGTGTTACAGGCTGCGGCTGACCGCCTGAAAATGCTGGTGCGGGAAGTGGACACCCTGTCCCGCCAGGGGGGGGACGAGTTCGTTGTTCTGCTCGAAGACCTGCGGGACGGTCAGGATGCTGCGATTGTGGCGGAGAAAATTATTCATGCCCTGGAGAAGGTCCTGGTCATCGGCGACTACCCGCTGCATATTTCCGCCAGTATCGGCATCAGCCTGTACCCGCAGGACGGCAAGGATGCCGAGACGCTCATGAAGCATGCCGATGCCGCCATGTACAAGGCTAAGGAGAGTGGGCGCAACACGTTTCATTTCTATGAAAAGGGCATCACTGAGCGCGTGATGCGACGAATCCATCTGGAGTCCAGATTGCGCAGCGCGTTCGAGCAGCGCGCCCTGGAGGTGTACTACCAGCCCCTGATCAACCTGGAAAGCCGGCGTATTTGCGGCGCGGAGGCCTTGCTGCGCTGGCACGATCCAGAGGAGGGCGCCATTCCGCCCGACCATTTCATTCCCATTGCAGAAGATACCGGCCTGATCATCCCCATGGGCGAGTGGGTGGTCCGCGAAGCCTGTCTGGCGCTGAAACGCTGGGATGAACAGGGTATTTCGCTCGATGGCTTTGTCATGCACATCAATTTGTCCGGCAAGCAGTTGCTGCAGAAGGATCTGCCCCGGCGATTGGCGGAAATGCTGGTTGAAATCGGTGTGCCGGCCAAGTGGATTGTGCTGGAGCTGACCGAAAGCAGCATCATGGAAAGCGAGACGGTCGGCCTGGATATCTTGACCGCGCTACGCCAGATCGGTGTCAGCATCGCCATTGACGACTTTGGCACCGGCCATTCCTCGCTCAGCCGCTTGAAGCTGTTGCCGATCAGCGAACTCAAGATCGATCGCAGTTTCATCCGCGACATTGCCGGGGACAAGGACGACGCCGCCATCGTTCAGGCCATCCTTGCGCTGTCGGCCAGCCTCGACCTGAGGGTGGTCGCGGAAGGCGTCGAGCATGCCGACCAGGAGGCTTTTCTGCTGCAGCACGGCTGCTTGCTTGCTCAAGGGTATTACTATGCCCGGCCCATGCCGGAAGGTGAGCTGGTGCCGCTGCTGCTTGAAGCGCCTTTGCTCCCGCGTGTTCGCACGGTGGCTGCCAACTGATCTGGCGCTGCGGCTGTCAGTAATGCGGCGGAATCTCGTTGCGCAAGCTGAGCGTCTCATCCGGCGTGACATCCTTGATCCGTTGATGCAGCAGGCGCAGTTGCTGCTGCATGGAATCGAGTTGCGCCTGCTGGCGAATGACGATCTGGTTGAGTGATTCGATCATGTCTTCGGCAAAAGCAAGCTTGGCTTCGACTTCGGTGAGCCGGGCCTGTGCCCAAGCCGTAAGGCTGTCGGGTATTTCGATCATGGCGTGGGGGCTTTCAGCAATGGCGTGACGAGTTTTTCCAGCCGGGCAGCATGCAGCTGCCCGGCAACCTTGTGGCGAATATGGCCATCGGCATCGAGAATGAACGAAGTCGGCACGCTCGAGACATTGCCGAACGCTGCAATCACCGAGGTGTTGGTGGGCGCGGCCATGAACGTGTAACCCTTATCCTTCATCCAGGCGGCGATTTTCTCGGGCGAGTCGTCGACGCTGATCGAGATGACTTCGAACCCCTTGCCGCGCGTGTCCTGCCAGAACGCATCGATTACCGGTTTTTCCTTGCGGCAATAGGGGCACCAGGTCGCCCAGAAGTTCACCAGAACGACTTTGCCTTTGAGCGCCTCGCTCGTCAGCACGTGACCGTCGGGCAGGGTGACCTGCCAGGACGATACCGCACGGTTTTCGTCGCTGACGTCAGCCGGCGGGCGAAACCACAGCCAGGCGATTAAACCCAGTAAAATCAGGGTCAGTGGACTCGGCGTCCACTTTTTAGCTGTTTTTATTAGATTGGCGGCGTGTTTATCCATGTTGTGGCTGAAAGCGTTTCATATCGTGATGGTGGTGAGCTGGTTTGCCGGCCTGTTTTATCTGCCGCGCCTGTTCGTCAATCTGGCGATGGAAACGCACGATGTGGCCTATGACCGCCTGCTGTTGATGGCGCGCAAATTGTATCGCTTCGTTACCCCCATCATGTGGCTGACGCTGATTACCGGCAGCTGGTTGTGGCTGGCGTATTTTCCGCTCAGCATGAACTGGCTGTGGGTGAAACTTGTGCTGGTCGCCGGTCTGATCGGCTATCACCATGAGTGCGGCAAGCGTCTGCGCCAGTTCGAAGCCCATGAGAACACCAAGTCGCATATATGGTTCCGCTGGTTCAATGAAATTCCCGTGATCGTGCTGCTGGTGATCGTGCTGCTGGTGGTGCTGAAGCCGTTTTAATTCTTTCCTGAAAGCGTTGTTTGAAACCTGATACCCGTCGTCCCAAGAAAACGCATCCCGTCCGTCCCGAGCGCGATGTGTTGCCGCCTGCCAGCCATTTCGCCACCTGCCCGCGTGGACTGGAGCCCTTGCTGGAAGCTGAGCTCATCGCCGCGGGCGCGCAAATCGTGCGCCAGCTGCCCGCCGGGGTGCTGTTCATGGCGGATGCCGCCGCCGAGATGCGCGCCAACCTCAATTCAAGGATTGCCACGCGCATCCTGCGCAAGGTCGGTTTTACGCGTTATCACAAGGAAGAGCACATCTATCGCGCGGCGCTCGATCTGCCGTGGCCGTCGTGGTTCAGCGTCAATAAAACCATAGCCATCAAAGTGGGCGCGCAGAATGCGCCGCTGAAAAGCCTCAATTTCATCACCCTCAAAATCAAGGACGCGATTTGCGACCGCTTCCGCGAGGAAACGCGCGAACGCCCGAGCGTCGACACCGAGTCGCCCGATGTGCCGGTGTATGCATTCTTCACACCGGATGCGGTGACGTTTTATCTCGACACCAGCGGCGTTCCCCTGTTCAAGCGGGGCTTCAAGCTTGAAGCGAGCGAGGCGTCGATCAAGGAAAACCTCGCCGCCGGCCTGTTGATGCTGTCTGGTTGGGAACCGGGTACGCCACTGCTCGACCCGATGTGCGGCGCAGGCACCATCCTGATCGAGGCGGCCGACATGGCCTTGAACCGTGCGCCGGGACGCGGACGGCATTTTGCGTTCGAGCACTATCGCGACTTCGATGCGGCGTTGTGGAAACGCATCCAGGCCGAGGCGAAAGCGAAGGAAAAGCCGCTCAGGAAGCTGCCGATATTTGGTTCGGACCAGGATCGCTGGGTGCTCGATAAGGCGAAGAACAATCTGGTCGCAGCCGGTTATGCCGACGTGATCGAGCTGCAAGTCTCGGATGTTCTTGAACTGACGCCGCCCACGCCAACCGGCACCATTGTCACCAACCCGCCCTACGGCGAACGTCTGGGCGAGGCTGACGATCTGGCTGACTGGTATCCGCAGCTGGGCGACTGGCTGAAGAAAGGCTTCAGCGGCTGGGATGCCTGGATCATTTCCGGCGATCCCTTGCTGCCCAAGCTGATGGGCCTAAAGGCCAGCCGCCGCATTCCGCTATTCAATGGAATGATCGAAACCCGTTTCCTGCACTACAAGGTGATTGCCGGGTCAATGCGGCCAGTGAAAGCGGTGCCACCGCCAGACTGAAGTTCACGTGTCCGGGCTGGACGAATGTTTCGTAAACGCGCACGATTTGAACAATTAAGGCTTGAATACAAATAAGCGGAGCAGGCCCATGCCTAACCTGTCGGGCGAAACGAGACATTTCATCATCGAGTTGGATGCAGCGGTGGAGGCGCATCTGGGCTGGACGCGTCGTGTCATGCGTTGCGCGGTATTGCGAGCCTCGCCCGGGGACGACGTGCTGGCGAGCGAAGCGCACATGCTGTGTCGGTTCGGTCACTGGATTGCATTGCAGCGGCCCCATTTCGAAAAGCTGAACGCACGCAAGACACAGGAGCTTGAGGCTGTGCACCAGACCATGCACGATGCCATCCGGGCCCTGTGCGTCAACATTCTGGCCGGACAGCCTGGTGCCAGCGCTGATCTGGAGACGTTTGAGCAAAGCCAGTCCGAGTTGATTGGCTTGATGGCCTGGTTCAAGACGCAATTCCTGGCTGAGGCCATGTGTAATGACCCGCTCACCGGCTTGCCCTTGCGCTTCGGAATCGAGGACGAGTTTATGCAGGCGCAGAAAGTGGTGAGGCGCGAGGGGACCCAGCTTTATCTGGCGATGATCGATGTCGATCACTTCAAGAACATCAACGATCAATATGGCCATGCAGTGGGGGACAGGGCGTTACAGCATTTGACGCGCAGCCTGAGCAGTGCACTGCGACCGAATGAACCCCTGTTTCGCTTTGGTGGGGAAGAGTTTTTGCTGATGATGCAGTGTCCATCGCCTGAGGCCGCCACCATTGCGGCAAAACGGATCGTCGAACAGGTGCGCAATACGCCACTGCTGCTGGATTCCGGCGCGGAGCCGATCAGGTTGACGATTACCCTGGGGCTGACCCAAGCACAGAACGGCGAATTTATTGACGAGGTGATTGACCGGGCTGACCAGGCGCTTTATGCCGGCAAGCGCGGCGGACGCGATCGTTACGTCATGCTGAATGCCTGAGCGGTTCTGTCTCGATTTCCGATGCATAGGGGAACGTAATACGGCAGCCAAGATGCGGCGCTGAAAGCGGCCGCTGAGGCGATCGAGGTCTTGCCGACAGCCGTCTCAACCCTGATTAACCCGCCTGGCTAGACGATGCCGAGGTGATCCAGCCCCGCCATCATGTCGCGCCCTTTGGCCTCCTGGCCGTGCAGCTTGATCTGCAGGCGCAGGTCGTTGAGGCTGTCGGCGTTCCGCAGGGCATCCTCGTAGCTGATCATGCCCGCCTCGTAAAGATCGAACAGCGCCTGGTCGAAGGTTTGCATCCCGAGTTCGCGTGACTTCTTCATGATCTCCTTGATTTCATGGACATCTCCTTTGAAGATCAGGTCGGCGATCAAGGGCGAATTGAGCAGGATTTCGACTGCGGCCACGCGCCCTGCGATGCCCTTGCGCGGGATCAGCCGCTGCGAGATGAAGGCCTTGAGGTTGAGCGACAAGTCCATCAGCAGCTGGTCGCGCCGTTCTTCCGGGAAGAAGTTGATGATGCGGTCGAGCGCCTGGTTGGCGCTGTTGGCGTGCAGCGTCGACAGACAGAGGTGACCGGTTTCGGCGAAGGCGATGGCGTATTCCATGGTCTCACGATCGCGAATTTCGCCGATCAGGATGACGTCGGGTGCCTGCCGCAAGGTGTTCTTTAGCGCCGAGAACCAGTTGTCGGTGTCGATGCCGACTTCGCGCTGGGTGATGATGGACTTGTTGTGCTCGTGCACGTATTCGATCGGGTCTTCGACCGTGATGATGTGGTCATGCGCATGTTCGTTGCGGTGGCCGATCAGGGCGGCGAGTGAGGTCGACTTACCGGAACCGGTCGCGCCGACGAAAATCACCAGACCCCGCTTGATCATCGCGACATCACTCATGATCGGCGGCAGATTGAGGTCGGCCATCTTGGGGATCTTGGTCACGATCGTCCGCATCACGATGCCGACGCGGCCCTGCTGCACGAACACGTTGACGCGGAAGCGGCCGATTTCGGGCGGGCTGATGGCGAAATTGGACTCGTTGGTCGCTTCGAAATCGCTCCATTGCCGCTCGTTCATGATCGAGCGGGCCAACTCGCTGGTGTGGGCCGGCGTCAGGGTCTGGTTCGAGACCGGGGTGATTTTGCCGTCGACCTTGAATGCGGGGGGGAAGCCCGCCGTGATGAACAAGTCGGACGCATTTTTCGCCAGCATCAGGCGCAGCAGGTCGTGGATGGTTTTTTCAGCATTCATCGTTTCAGTCCTTAGCCAGTCCGGGTTATCCCAGGAAAGAGTCCTTGTTTTGCGCCGCGCTGCGCGCGACGCCCGACGCAATGACATTGCGCTTCACCAGATCCTGCAGGCATTGGTCGAGGGTCTGCATGCCGATGTTGCCGCCGGTCTGGATAGCAGAATACATCTGCGCCACCTTGCCTTCACGAATCAGGTTGCGGATCGCCGGGGTGCCGATCATGATTTCGTGCGCCGCCACGCGGCCGTTGCCGTCCTTGGTCTTGAGCAGGGTTTGCGAGATGACGGCGCGCAGCGATTCAGACAGCATCGAGCGCACCATTTCCTTTTCGGCCGCCGGGAACACGTCGACCACGCGGTCGATGGTTTTTGCTGCGCTGGACGTGTGCAGGGTGCCGAACACCAGGTGGCCGGTTTCAGCTGCCGTCAGCGCGAGGCGAATGGTTTCCAGATCGCGCAATTCGCCCACCAGGATGACGTCCGGGTCTTCGCGCAGCGCCGAGCGCAAGGCGTTGTTGAACGACAGCGTGTGCGGGCCGACTTCGCGCTGGTTGATCAGGCATTTCTTGCTCTGGTGCACGAATTCGATCGGATCCTCGACGGTGAGGATGTGCGCGTAGTTGTTCTCGTTGATGTAATCCATCATTGCCGCCAGCGTGGTCGACTTGCCCGAACCGGTCGGGCCGGTCACCAGCACGATGCCGCGCGGCTGGTCGGAGATTTCCTTGAAAATGGGCGGGCAATTGAGTTCTTCCAGCGACAGCACCTTGGACGGAATGGTGCGGAACACCGCGCCTGCGCCGTATTGCTGGTTGAAGGCGTTGACGCGGAAACGCGCCAGCGAGGGAATTTCGAATGAGAAGTCGATTTCCAGCGTTTCTTCGTACACCTTGCGCTGGCCGTCGTTCATGATGTCGTACACCATGCGATGCACGTCCTTGTGTTCCATCGGCGGCAGGTTGATGCGGCGGACGTCGCCGTTCACCCGGATCATCGGCGGCAGGCTGGCGGACAGATGCAGGTCGGACGCTTTGTTCTTGACGGAAAACGCCAATAATTCGGAAATATCCACGTAAGCCTCGGCTGGGTGTTTTGAAAGATAATGAGCGCAATGAATAACGGACTGAAAACGGGCGAACTTGAGCCGGACGTACCGCCTGCACATGAAGCGTTCAGCCGGCGTTTATCCAGCGTGCAGGCGCGGATCGGGCAGGCGCTTGCTGATGCCGGGCGCGAGGCGACATCGGTACACCTGCTGGCGGTCAGCAAAACCTTTGACGCGCCGGCGGTGCGCGAACTGGCCGCCTGCGGTCAGCGCGAATTCGGTGAAAACTACGTCCAGGAAGCACTCGACAAGCAACAAGCACTGCGCGATCTGCCGCTGGAATGGCATTTCATCGGCCCGATCCAGAGCAATAAAACCCGCGCCATTGCTGAAAACTTCAGCTGGGTGCATAGCATCGACCGCTTGAAAATCGCCGAGCGCCTGTCGGCACAGCGCCCGACGGGTGTGCCGCCGCTGCAGGTGTGTATCGAGCTGAATGTGAGCGGCGAAGCCAGCAAGGGCGGGGTGGCTGTCGCCGAGTTGCCTGCGCTGGCTCAAGCCATGTCTGCGCTGCCGGGTTTGCAGCTGCGGGGCGTGATGGCCATTCCGGCGCCAGCGACGGACATCGCTGCCCAACGTGCTGCGTTCCGGCAGGTACGCGAGGCATTCGAGGCCTTGATTGCACGTGGTTACGCGCTGGATACCCTGTCGATGGGCATGTCGGCCGATCTGGAGGCCGCCATACTGGAAGGCGCGACGATCGTGCGGGTTGGCACCGCACTCTTTGGTGAAAGGAACAAGCATGCATAAAGTCAGTTTCATCGGCGGCGGCAACATGGCCGCAGCCATCATCGGTGGCTTGATCGCCAGCGGCGCGCAGCCGACCGATATCGAGGTGGTGGAAATCAACGCCGATGCGCGGGGGCAGTTGGCCGCACGCTTTGGCGTGGAAACGCATACCGATCTGGCGCAGGCACGGCTGCATGGCTTGATCGTGCTGGCAGTCAAACCGCAATCCCTGCCCGAGGTGGCGGCCGGGCTGGCTACGCGTCTTTCGACCCAACTGGTGATTTCGATTGCTGCTGGGGTGCGGGTGGCGGATCTCAGCCGCTGGCTGGGCGGCCATGGCCGAGTTGTTCGCGCCATGCCCAACACCCCTGCCCTGGTGCAGGCCGGGATTGCCGGACTGTACGCGCCGGCCGCCGTCAACCAGGACGCGCGCTCGCAAGCCGAAATGGTGCTGCGCGCTGTGGGCGGCGTCGTGTGGGTGGAGAGCGAAACCCAGCTGGATGCGGTGACGGCGGTGTCGGGCAGCGGTCCGGCCTATGTGTTCTATTGCATCGAGTCGCTGGAAGCGGCGGCGGTGGCGCAGGGGCTGTCACCCGCTACCGCGCGCCAGCTGGCGCTGCAAACCTTTTTTGGCGCGGCCAAACTGGCGCTGGAATCGGGTGAGGAACCGGCATTGCTGCGTAGCCGCGTGACCTCCAAGGGCGGCACCACCGAGCGCGGCATTGCCGCGCTGGAGGCGGCAGCGGTCAAGCCCGCCTTCGCCCAAGCGGTGGATGCGGCCAGCCGTCGCAGCGCCGAGCTGGGTGACGAACTGGGGCGCCTGGCATGATTTCAGGTGCGCTGGCCTTTCTGATCCAGACACTCGGCAATCTGTTCGTGATTGCGGTGCTGTTGCGCTTCATGATGCAGCTGTTCCGGGTGCCTTTTCGCAACCCCTTTGCCCAATTCATCGTCGCCTTGACCGATTTTGCGGTGAAGCCGCTGCGCCGCGTGGTGCCGGGTTTTTTCGGCCTCGACTGGGCGTGTCTGCTGCTGGCCTTGCTGGTTGAGTTTGCCGTGGTGGCGACCGGGTACTGGCTGAATGATTTTCCCTTCGCGCTCGCGGGCGGCAAGGTGTGGCCGGTGATGCTGGGGCTGGCTGTGGTGCGGCTGCTGAGCCTGACGGTCTACATGATCATCGGTATTACCGTGGCGCGTGCAGTGCTGTCGTGGGTAAACACTAACTCACCGTTGGCGCCCGTCGTTTATGAACTGTCCGAGCCGTTTTTGCGTCCACTACGGCGGATTGTGCCGATGGTGGCGAACGTCGATCTGACGCCGATCGTGCTGTTCATTCTGTGCCAGCTGGTTTTGATGGTGCCAATCATGGCGGCCGAGCAAGCGCTTCTTGGCGCACTCTGAACCCGACTGGCAGCGTCGCAATGGGACGCGTGGTTGCTGGATGCAGCTGCAACACGGGGGAACAGCCTTGGCCATGGGGGGCGGCACGATGGGCTGCCTGAAATTAAAGTCGCCACGCCAGAAGTCGATAACAAGGCGAATGCGGCCTGTTTCCTGGCTGCGCACCGGGTCGTACCTGAATCGGCGGTGCGGCCAGTGCGCCGTGGTCATCGCGCAAAAAAAAAACGGCAGACGAGTGTTGTGACAATACGCCCTAGCATAAATTGGAAAATAATAGCCCAACATGAGTGTCCATCTGGAACAGGAAGTCGCCGACTTCAGTGAACGGCGTTTGCGTCTGGCGAACGCGATTACGGACTATTCCAACTGGCTGGATCAACAGCACGGGATTGATGCCGAACGTTCGCTGCGCCTGACCGATGCAGCGGCCGGGCTGCGCCAGGACAAGCTGGTGGTGGCCTTTGTCGCCGAATTCTCGCGCGGAAAAACCGAGCTCATCAATGCCCTGTTCTTTGCCGATCAGGGTCAGCGTTTGCTGCCATCCGAAGCGGGGCGCACCACCATGTGTCCGACCGAACTCTTCTTCAACCCGGGTGAAGCACCCAGCCTTAGCCTGCTCCCGATCGAGACGCGGCGGCGTGACGAGTCGCTGTCCAGCCTCAAGCACATGCCCATCGAGTGGTGCCGGATCGCGCTTGACCCGAACGATCCGCGCCAGATGCAGCAGAGCCTGAAAAAACTCACCGAAACCCGGCCAATGCCGGCAGTGGAAGCCATCGAGCTCGGACTATGGAACGGGGAGGACGCCAGCGAGCGGCATCAGTTGCGCCCGGACGGCACGGTTGAAGTGCCGGCCTGGCGCTATGCCCTGGTCAATTACCCGCATCCGTTATTGCAGGCCGGTCTGATTATTCTGGACACACCGGGACTCAATGCGTTGGGGGCGGAGCCCGAGCTCACCCTGTCGGTGATTCCCAACGCGCATGCGGTGATGTTCTTGCTGGCGACGGATACCGGGGTGACGCGCTCGGATCTGGAAATCTGGCAGAAGCATGTGCATCGTCATGCCAACTATCACGTAGCGGTGCTGAACAAGATCGACATGCTGTGGGACGAACTCAAGAGCGATGCTGAAGTTCAGGCCGCGATTGAGCGTCAGGCCGAGGAGACGGGGCGCGTGCTGAAGTTGCCGCGCAGCCGGGTGTTTGCCGTGTCGGCGCAAAAGGCGCTGGTGGCCACCATCCGCAATGACCCGGCCCTGCGCGTGCGCTCGGGCATCGAGTCGCTGGAGTATCTGCTGGCGCATCAGGTGATTCCGTCGCGACGCGACTTGCTGCACCACGCGGTCAGCCATGAGGTGCTGGGGTCGCTGGATGAAAGCCGGACCGATCTCGACGCGCGGCTCAAGCGCAGCAGCGATGAACTGGTTCAGTTGACCCAGCTATCCGGCAAGAATCGTGAGTTGATCGAGCAGACGCGCGCCAGCCTGCAACAGGAAAAAGACAGCTACGACGCCACGGCGGTGCAGTTCCGGGTCACCCGCAAAATGGTGCAGGCACAGGGTGAACAGTTACTGGCGAATTTGTCGGAGGACACGCTGGACGGGATTTGCAAGGCCGGGCGCGCAGCCATGGAAGGCAGTTTGACCACCCGTGGACTGACTGGCGGGATTCGCCAGTTGAGCGAGCAGATGAATGATCGGCTGGAGCATGCCACCAGGATGGCCGACAGCATGCTGGAAACGCTGGATCGGGCGTATGTCCGCTTTCATCGCGATCATCACCTGCCCAAGATGCAGGTTCCCCGACTGGATTTGGGCGCGTATCGCAATCGCCTGAAAACCTTGATGCTGGAGACCGATGCATTCTGCCGTGATCCCGCCAACTTGTTGCTGGAAAAGAATTTCATGATCCGGCGGTTTTATGCCGGTCTCGCAGTCGAGGCGCGCCAGGCGTTCAATCTGGCACGAACCGAGGCAGAGCGCTGGTTGCGGATCGCGCTTGATCCCGTCATGACGCGCATCCGCGAGCACAAGCAATATCTCGACACGCGGCTCAACAGCCTGCAGCGCATCCTGGAAAACATGGGCACGCTGCACAGCCGCATGGCGCAAATCAAACAGGACATCAGCAACATGCGCCACGATAAGGTAGCGCTTGCGCGCATCGCCGCGCAGCTGGTCGCGTAATCCGGCGGCCCGCTCTAGCTGTTGAGGCGACTCAGCAACTGCGAGGTCTTGTCGGGGTCGGTGTTTTTCAGCAAGCGCTGCGTCAGTGGCGTCAACTCTTCAATTTGCGCTTTCAGCACCTGCTGCTTGACCTGCAGCAGGCTCGCTGGCTGCATTGAAAACGAGCGCAATCCCAGTCCCAGCAGCAGGCGCGTCAACAGCGGGTCTCCTGCCATTTCACCGCAAACCGACACCGGCTTGCCGGCTTTGGTGCCGGCGCGGATGGTGTGCTGGATCAGGTTGAGCACCGCAGGATGCAGCGGGTCGTAGAGATGCGCCACGCTGTCGTCGGCGCGGTCAATCGCCAGCGTGTACTGGATCAGGTCGTTGGTGCCGATCGACAGGAAGTCCAGCTGCTCGGCAAAAAAACCGGCTGACAAGGCGGCAGCGGGCACTTCGATCATGCCGCCGATGGCAATGCTTTCGTCGAACTTCAGGCCGTCTTTACGTAATGCGGCCTTGGCTGCGTCGATGTGCTGCAGGGTCTGGCGCAACTCGATGAAACTGGCCAGCATGGGGATCAGGATGTTCACCCGACCGTGGTGCGAGGCGCGCAGAATGGCCCGCAGCTGCGTCTGGAACAGCCCCGGTTCGGCCAGACACAAACGGATGGCGCGCAGGCCCAGCGCGGGGTTGTCGGCAACCGAATGCCCCCACGGTGCCTGTTTGTCGGCACCCAGATCAAGGGTGCGGATCGTGACCGGTTTGCCGTCGAGCGACTCGGTCACCGTTTTATAAAATTCGTACTGTTCTTCTTCGCTCGGCAGATCGCTGCGGTTGAGAAACATGAATTCGCTGCGGAACAGGCCGATTCCGTGCGCGCCAGCCGCTTGGACTGCATCGAGATCGGTGAGCAGTTCGATGTTTGCCATCAAGGCGATGGGTGTACCGTCGAGCGTGGCCGATTTGCTGGTCTTCAGGCGTTTGAGCTTCTCGGTATCGATGCGCCACTGGTTTTGCCGCAGCCGGTATTCGGCGAGCGCGGATTCGTCCGGGTTGACGATGACTACGCCATCGCGGCCATCGACGATCAGCAGGTCGTGATCGCGGATGAGTCCACGCGCATTGTGCAGCGCCATGACAGACGGAATCGCCATGCTGCGCGCAAGGATTGCCGTGTGTGAAGTGGTGCCGCCGAGATCTGTGATGAAGGCGGCGAAGCGCACGCTTTTGAACAGGATCATGTCGGCCGGCGACAACTCGTGGGCGACCAGAATGCGTTCCTCGTCAAAGTTGACGTCCAGTGGCAAATGGCTGGGGTGGCCAAGCAACACCTTGAGCACGCGCTGCACCACCTGCACCACGTCGTCCTGACGGCTGCGCAGATAGGGATCCTCGATTTCTTCGAAGCGCGCCACCAGGGCTTCCATTTGTTGCGCTAGCGCCCACTCTGCATTGCATTGCGTTTCCCGGATCAGACGCTTGGGCTCCTCGGCGATGGTCGAGTCGCCGAGGAACATCAGGTGCATGTCGAGAAACGCCGACAGCTCGGCTGGCGCGTGCGCCGGGATATGGGTGCGCAGCGTTTCGAGCTCGGCACGGGTGGTGAGGATGGCAGCGTCGAAGCGCGCCAGTTCCTCGTCAATATATTGGCGATCCAGCATGTATTGCGGGACTTCGACGCGCGCACTCGACGTGATGTGGGCGTAGCCGATGGCGATGCCACCGGATACGCCGATGCCATGCAGGGAAAAGCTCATCGTTCTTCCCCAAAGCCACTGGAGATCAGTTCGACCAGCGCATCCATCGCGGCAACCTCGTCCTCGCCCTCAGTTTCGAGCGTGATCACGCTACCCTTTGCCGCCGCCAGCATCATCACGCCCATGATGCTTTTGGCATTGATGCGGCGACCGTTGCGCGTCATGAACACCTGGCTCTTGAAGCCCGAGGTGAGCTGGGTGAGCTTGGCAGACGGACGCGCATGCAGTCCGAGCTTGTTGACGATTTCAACGTCCCTTTGCTGCATCGCACATACCCTCGGAAATATGATTGATGCTATTGCGGCCGCCTTCGACGATGCGCAAAACGAGCTGCGGCAAACTCAGCGTGTCGCGGTAATTCAGCGCCTTGAGCAGCATCGGCAGATTGACGCCGGACACGCCTTCGATGTGGGTAGGTTCGAGCAGCCGGCACAGCGTGTTGCTGGGCGTGGCGCCGTAGACGTCGGTCAGCACCAGAATGCCTTCGCCCTCATCCAGTTCGGCTAGCCGTGCCTGCAACGCCTTCTGTCGCTCGTCCGGATCGGCATGGCCGATGAAATCCAGCGTGGCCAATCCACGCGGCTGCTGACCCAGAACATGCGTTGCGCACTCGACCAGACTATCGGCGAGCGAGCCGTGGGCGACGATAAGGATGCCTATCATTGTGTATGCGTCAGACCAAAAGCAGCATTCTAGCGAAGGCGGGCCTGCATCGCCGCCGAGACCTGCATTTGTCCGTTGCCAATCACCGCCAGATAGTCGCTGACGTTGAGTCGGGCTGCCGTTTTTGCCAGGCCTGCCGCGCCGCCGATGAACAGCGGCTTGGACAACGCGTCCGAGCGCGTGCCGGCCCGGTCGCCGGTCACGAGCACCGTTACCGACTGCATCCCGCTGGCGGGCCAGCCGCTACGTGGATCGATTACATGGCAATAGCGCTGCCCACCGACCTCGAAATAGCGTTGGTAATCGCCCGAGGTGCCGATCGCTTCACCGTCACGCAAATCCAGCGTCGCCAGCGTGCCCGGCTGGCGCGGATGCTGGATGCCGACGCGCCATGGGCGCTCGCCATGTTGGCCCAGGGCAATGACGTTGCCGCCGATGTTTATCAGCGCATTCTGGATCCCGTGCTGTTTCAGGATCGCCACGGCGTCGTCCAGCGCGCGGCCCTTGGCGTAGCCGCCGAGGTCAAGTTGCACTGCCGGGTTGTCGCTCCAGACCTGGCTGGCTTCGATATGCAGGTCGCCCATGCGTGGCTGCCGCTTCACCCACCCGGCAATTGCAGCGGTGTCCGGCACGCGCGATTGCGGCGTGTCGGCATGAAAGCCCCACAGCGCGATCAGACCGCCGATGGCCGGGTTGAACCGGTCGCCGGACTGGGTCGAGAGTGTCTGTGCATCGCGCAGCATCATCGCGAGTTCGGGCGTAACGGTGGCGCGCTCGCCTTGGGCCAGCGTCGTATTGAGGCGGGACAACGCGCTGGGTTGCCAGGCGTGCAGTTGCTGATGCAGCGTGTCGAAGCGCGCCAGGACGGCTGCTGTTGCCTGCCTGGCTTGCGTTTCAGGCGCGCCGTAGATGGTGATCTCGACCAGCGTGCCGAATACATAAGACTGCTGCTGAACCAGTGGCGGTGGGCTGCAGGCGGTGAGCATCCATGACAGCAGAAACCACAGGGTGGTCTGCGCCGGGCGCATACCTGGCCTCAAGTGCGAATCGTGGCGAAATGACCACGTTCAATCGCGGCGATGAACTGCATCGCCACGTCATGTCCCGTCTGCGCCGCGATTTCCTGAAACCCGGTCGGGCTGGTGACGTTGATTTCGGTCAGGCAGTCGCCAATCACGTCGAGGCCGGCAAGGAAGATGCCGTTGTCTTTTGCCCACGGCGCGATGGTTTCGGCGATTTCGCGGTCGTGTGTCGACAGCGGTTGTGCGCGCGCGGTTCCGCCGGCGGCGAGATTGCCGCGCGTTTCGCCCGCCTTGGGGATGCGCGCAAGCGCCCACGGCACGACTTCGCCGTTGATCAGCAGGATCCGTTTGTCGCCGTCCTTGATTGCCGGCAGGTAGCGCTGCGCCATGATGGCGCGGCGGCCATGCCGGGTAAGCGTTTCCAGAATGGCGTTACGATTGGGGTCGGCCAATGTCAGGCGGAAGATGCCGCTGCCGCCCATTTCGGTCAGCGGCTTGACGATGATGTCGTCATGCTCGGCGAGGAAGTCGCCGATCTGGGTCGCGTCGGCCGACACCCGGGTGGGCGCGATGAAGCGCGGGAAACTCAGGATGGCGAGTTTTTCGTTGAAGTCGCGCAGGCACGCCGGGCGGTTCAGCACGCGTGCGCCGTTGCTTTCGGCAATGCTGAGCAGATGGGTGGCGAGCAGGTAATCGGTGTCGACTGGCGGGTCGGTGCGCATCACCACGGCGTCAAAATTCTTCAGCAGCCAGTCGCGGGTTTCGGTCACGCGATACCAGTCGTCGTCCGCGCGTATGTCGAGCGTGCTGCAGGCGGCGTGGCTGTGGCCGTCCTGCACATCGAGCTGGCGCGCTTCGGTCGTGTAGACGGCATGGCCCCGCGCGACGGCTGCGCGCATCATGGCCACGCTCGAGTCCTTGTACGGCTTGAGTCCGGCCAGCGGGTCGACGATGAACAGCAGTTTCATGCGGCGGCGTTTTCTACGGCGTTTTCGGCAGCGTTGAGCGCTTCGTCGAGCTCGATGCTGGCGGCCAGCATCGCCAGCCGCGCGATGACGCCATAGGCGTAAAAACGGTTCGGGCTGGCATCGGGGTTGGCGCTGCGGTCGGGCATGACGCAGGTTTCGTCGAACGCCAGCGGCACGAAATGCATGCCGGGGCTGTTGAGGTTTTCGTCGATGCCGCGCCCGGTGTGGACGCGGTAAAAGCCACCGACGACGTAGTTGTCGAGCATGTAGACCACCGGCTCGGCGATGGCGTCGTTGATGCTTTCGAAGGTGTAGACGCCTTCCTGGATCAGCACCTCGCTGACGTCCATGCCTTCCTTGCCGACCGCCATTTTGTTGCGCTGCTTGCGGTTGAGTTCGCGCACGTCATCGGGCGACTTCACGGTCATGATGCCCATGCCGTAGGTGCCGGCGTCAGCCTTGACGATGACGAAAGGCGGCTGGTCGATGCCATATTCGGCGTATTTGAGCTTGATCTTGTCGAGCAGTTTGCCGACCTTTTCGGCCAGGCAGTCTTCGCCCTGGCGCTGGTGAAAATCGATTTTGCCGCAGTGGTCGAAGTAGGGGTCGATCAGCCACGGGTCGATGTTGATCAGGCGGGAAAACTCGCTGGCGACATGCTGATAGGCCTTGAAATGCAGCGACTTGCGGCGCGTGGCCCAGCCCGCGTGCAGCGGCGGCATGATGGTTTGTTCGATGTCCTTGAGGATGTCCGGCACGCCGGCCGAGAGGTCGTTGTTGAGCAGCACGGCACAGGGGTCGAAGCCTGCCAGCCCGATGCGATCGCCCGTGCGCACCAGTGGCTCCAGGGTGAGCCGCCCGCCGTCCGGCAGTTCCAGCGTCGTCGGCTGGGTGATCTCGGGAATCAGCGTGCCGATGCGCACGATCAGGCCGGTCTGGCGCAGGATGTGCGCGAGCACGGCGACGTTTTGCAGGTAGAACAGGTTGCGGGTGTGGTTCTCTGGGATCAGCAACAAGCGCTGCGCATCGGGGCAGATCTTTTCCACCGCGCCCATCGCTGCATGGATGGAGAGCGACATGAAGGCCGGGTTCAGGTTGTTGAAGCCGCCGGGGAACAGATTGGTGTCGACCGGCGCGAGCTTGAAGCCGGCATTGCGGATATCCACTGAGGTGTAGAACGGCGCGGACTGTTCCTGCCATTGCTGGCGAAACCAGTGCTCGATGGTCGGCTGGGCGTCAAGCAGGCGTTTTTCCAGTTCGAGCAGCGGGCCGGTGAGTGCAGTGGTGAGGTAGGGAACCATACAATGCGCCTTTCGTAAGATTCATTATTTTAGGTCATTGCCGATGTTTGACATCGTTTTGTATCAACCCGAAATCCCGCCCAACACCGGCAACCTGATTCGCCTGGCGGCCAACACCGGCTGCCGGTTGCATCTGGTCGAGCCGCTGGGCTTCGACCTGTCCGACAAGCAGGTGGCCCGCGCCGGGCTGGATTATCACGACATGGCCTGCGTGCAGGTGCATGCGGACTGGGCGGCGGTGCAGACGGCGTTGTCCGGGCGGCGCTGGTTTGCGCTCACCACCAAGGGCCGCGCACACTATGCCGACGCTGTTTTTCAGGCGGGCGATGTGTTCGTGTTCGGCCCCGAGTCACGTGGTCTGCCACCCGAGGTTCTCGATGGTTTCGATGCCGCTCACCGCCTGCGCCTGCCGATGCTGCCGGACTCGCGCAGCATGAATCTGTCGAACGCGGTGAGCGTGGTGGTGTTCGAGGCGTGGCGGCAGAACGGGTTTGCGGGCGGCGGATAAATGAAAGGACTGACATGAGCGGACTGGAATGGCTGGAAGCCGCCAGCTATATCGTCACCATCATCGGTCTGCCGCTCGCCATCGGCGTGTATATCAACGACCGCCGCCGCGAACGGCAGACCGACGAGGAGGAAATCTTCCTGCGTTTGGCGGACGAATACGCCGCTTTCATGCGGCTGGTGATCGACAACGCCGACCTCAATCTGTTGTCGCCGGTGGCCAAAGGCGAACTCAACGAAGAGCAGCGCGAACGCAAGCGCGCGCTGTTCGCCATTCTGGTCAGCCTGTTCGAGCGCGCCTATGTGCTGGTCTATGAGGACAAGATGAGCCGCCAGCAGGCACGGTTGTGGACTTCGTGGGAGGACTACATGATCGAGTGGTGCGCGCGCGAGGATTTTCGTGTGGCGCTGCCCGCGTTGCTCCAGGGTGAGGATCCGGGGTTTGTGGCGACCATCCGGCACATTGCGGGGGTGGCGGGGAACAAGCCGGATTGACCCGGTGGGGGGCTTCGGCAAGCAGGCTTTGCATGGAGCCGCCCTCAATGGCGCGTCCTAAGCAACCACCGGCAGCGGCATGGTCGCAGAGGTTTCCACGCGGTTGCGGCCGGATGCCTTTGCCTGATACAGGCAGCGGTCGGCTTTTTTGATCAGCGCATCCATGTCGTCGCCGGGAGTGTACTCCGCCACCCCAAAGCTGCAGGTGACTTGTCCGACATCGGAGAATGGCTGTTTTTCCAGCACCATGCGTAATTTTTCGGCAAGCAAACGGCCTGCATTGAGATCGCTGCCAGGGAGCAGCACAACGAATTCCTCTCCCCCCCAGCGTGCGAACTGGTCGACTGTGCGGATCGTGTTGCCCACCGTCACGGCGAGCTGGGTCAACACCCGATCGCCCGCCTGATGACCAAAGGTGTCGTTGATCCGCTTGAAGTGATCGATGTCAAACAAAATGAGCGATACCGGGTTGGTAAACCGTGCCGCGCGGTTGATCTCGCTTGCCAGCACTTCATCGAAATGGCGCCGGTTGCAAATGCCGGTCAGGGTGTCGGTGGTGGCCAGTTGCTTGAGACGCTCTTCAGTCTGAACGCGCTCGGTCGCATCGCGCACGATGCCCACCGCACTCCATTGCCCCCGCAGTTTGATGGCCGAAAGCGAGACGTCCACCGGAAACTCTTTCCCATTCCGATGCTTTGCCCGGAGTGTCGTCGTTCGCCCTATCGCAGGGCCTTCACCCGATGTCGCAAAGCGTGAAAATCCGGCATGGGCCCGCTCGAGATAGCGTTCTGGAACGATCAGGTCATGCAGACCCACCCCAATGACCTCGGCCTCGGCGAAGCCAAACATGTGTTCAGCCGCCGGGTTCCAATAGGTCACCCGGCCGGCAGCGTCGATCATCATGACTGCATCCTGCGCCGCGTTGGTGATGCTGTGCAGCACTTCTTCACGTTCGGCCAGCTCACCCGATCGTATCTGGACAAGTTGCTCCAGCTCGTCGCGGCTGCGCTCGAGCACGAGCTGTGCCTCCTTGGTCGTGGTGATGTCGGTGCGCACCGATACATAGCGGCTGGGCAAGCCATCTTCGCTAACAAAGGGCAGGATGGTGGAGGCGACCCAGTAAAGCGTGCCGTCCTTGCGCCGATTGCAGATTTCGCCGCGCCAGACCTTGCCGACGATGATCGTGGCCCACAGGTCGGCGTAGAAAGTGTTTTCGTGCAGCCCCGACTTGAGCAAGCGATGGTTCTGACCCAGCAATTCCTCGCGCGAATACTGGCTTACCTCGCAAAACTTGTCGTTTACAGCCGTGATGGTGCCGTGGGTGTCGGCAACGCTCACGATGTTGTGCTCATCCAGAGCCAGTTTCTGGAACTGAAGATCCAGGTTTGATGCCTGCAGGCGGTCACTGGCGTCGGTCAGGCGGGTGATTAGGCCGCTCATTTTGCGGGTGGTCAGAACGAAGCCGCCCCAGGTCAGCAGCAAGCCGGCCAGCCCACCCGCAATCAACAGGGCCGTGGCACGATTCTGGATTTGGCGTCGGGCTGTGGCGTGTTCGTGTGTCCTGCTGATGGCTCGTTCCAGCAAGGTGGTCAGGGTGCCGACCATTTGGGTTTGCGCCGGAACGACATGGCCGACCATCATCTTCTCGGCGTCGGCCTGTCGCCCGCTTGTCGCGAGTTCGATGACACGTTGATGCTGCAACGTGATGGCTTCTGTCTGCGCGCGGAGTTGTCGCATCAGGGTGTGCTCGGTCTCGCCCAGGTCGAGTTGCATCAACTGCGTTTGCGCCTGACGAAAAGCGGTTCCAAGCTCGAAAAAGTGCTGGATCTCGCTATCCCGGACAAACGCATCCTCCGTGTGCACGGCGCCGAACAGCGCGAAGGTTCGATCGCGGGCGGCAAGCTGCATCCGGTACAGCATTTCGGTCATCACCTGTTCGTGGGAAATGATTTCATTCATTGCCCGCTTATCTACCTCGACCCGCCACAGGCTGAGCGCCGTGATGAAAACGATCACGCACATGACCGCCCCGAATCCCCAGCGCATGACGCGTGGGGTGAAGGCATGTGTGTCAAGCATGGGTGGGAGCACGGTGGGGTTTTGGGTGGGCACGCAGGCGTTCTCCGTCAATCTGCATTCGGACATTGAGTCGGTGTCCGACAGGTATTCGAGTGGTTTTTAGTATGCACAAGCAGGCTCATGACCGCACTGCTGGAGAAAGTGGCAACTGTTGTCTGATGAATCGCGGTTTGGGTGGGGCTGGCACATTTTCAGGCAACGCATGCGGAGGTCAGGCGGCCGGCCCGGCTTGCGCGTAATCCGCTTCAGCAATCGGGCAGGATTGGCCGTTTTAGAACTCCGCCCGGATATGCCGGTTCAGCAAGGCGTCGACGGCTTGCGCTGCGGGTAGCCCTTCAAACAACATCTGGCAGACTGCATGGGTGATCGGCATCTCGACGTCCAGTTCATTGGCCAGGGCATCCACTTCGCGCGCCGTAGTGACGCCTTCGGCGACATGGCCGAGTTCGCTGAGAATGGTGTCCAGGCTGAGTCCGCGCGCAAGGCGCAGCCCGACCTGGCGGTTGCGCGAAAGGTCGCCGGTCGTGGTGAGAATGAGATCGCCCAGGCCCGACAAGCCCATGAAGGTTTCCACGTGGCCGCCGAGCTTGACGCCCAAGCGGGTCATTTCGGCCAGCCCGCGCGTAATGAGGGCTGCGCGTGCGTTGTGGCCGAGTTGCAGGCCGTCGCAGATGCCGGCGGCAATCGCCATGACGTTTTTCAGCGCACCGCCGACTTCGACGCCAATGACGTCGTCGTGGGCGTAGATGCGCAGGCGCTGGCTGGACAGGGTTTCCGACAGGTGCTGCGCCAGAGCGCGGTCGTGCGAGGCGAGGGTGAGTGCGGTGGGGTAGCCTTGCGCGACTTCCTGCGCGAAGCTGGGGCCGGACAGGACGCCGGTTTGCGCGTGGGTCGGCAGCAGTTCGGCGATAAGCTGGTGTGGCAGTTTGCGGCTGCCAGGCTCGAAGCCTTTGCATACCCACAGCAGGGGGGGCAACGCGGGGCGCTGTGCCAGTGTGGCGAGGGTGGCGCGTAACGCGCCGCTGGGAACGGCGATGACGATGACGTCGGCGTGGTCGGCCGTCGCATTGAAATCCGGGTTGAATTGCAGGCTGTCCGGCAGGGAGCACCCTGGAAGATAGCGGGTGTTGACGCGCCCGCACCGCATGGCATCGAGCTCATTCGCGTTGCGCCCCCACAGGGTAACGGCATGGTGGGGCGCCCAACCGGCCGCCAGCGCGGTGCCCCAGGCGCCAGCGCCCAATACGGACAGCTTGATGGCCATGCCTTAGCGCCCCCAGGCTTCGTGCGCGGGCAGCCAGCCGGCGAGGCCGTCGGCATGCTTGACCGGCAGCCAGCCGAAGGCATCGGCAGGACCGGTGACACTGAGCAGCACCCCGCGTGCAACCTGCGTCACGACGTCGGCATCGGAACGCGGTTGGCTGCGTATGGCGCTGGTTTCGGCTTTGACCATGATGGTTTTTGCGCCGCCAAGGGCCGATTTTTCGACCCAGCTCAGGCGACCGCTGAAGTCGCGCACCTTGATCCACGATTCGGTGTCGACCACCACTTCCAGCGGCAGACCGCTACCAGCGATTGCAACTTTCCCCGCGGCGCTGGAGGGCGCGTCGTAGAGAATGGTGGCGCGCCCGGTGCTGCTGTATTCCAGCGCGCTGGCGGGTTGCGCCAGCGCCAGCAGAAAACCGGCAGCGAGCAGTAAAGCTGCGTGACTCACCAAACCCGGCTCAATGCGTTTGTGCGGGGGCAGCCTGTTGCTGCTGAGCCTGCTGCTGTTGTGCGAACAGCGCTTCGAAATTGACCGGGTTCAGCAACAGGGGCGGGAAGCCGGCGCGGATCACCACGTCGGATACGGTTTCGCGCAGATACGGGAACACGATGTTGGGGCAGCCGATGCCGAGCACCATCGGAATCTGATCCTGCGGCACGTTCTGGATGCGGAACACGCCAGCCTGGGTGCATTCGACCAAAAACATGGTCTTGTCGGCGATTTTGGCGGTGACGGTGACGGTGATGCTGGTGTGGTACATGTCTTCGCCCATCGCACGGCTGTCGGTCGACATGTTGACTTCCATCTGCGGGGCTTCGCGCTCCAGATAAATGGCCGGGGCGTTGGGCACTTCCACCGACAGATCCTTGACGTAGAGTTTTTCGATATTGAATGTGGGTTGCTGTGCGTCGGTCATGATGGTTTCCTGAGTCAATAAAAACGGAGCGCATGCTCCGGAACTGGCGGCATTTTACACGCGCTTGTTACATGCCCTGTGTCAGCAGCCAGCGTTTCAGCGCATTGGCTTCCATCGCACCCGAGGTGCGCGCCACTTCCTTGCCGTTTTTGAACAGGATCAGACTGGGGATGCCCTTGATGTGGTGGCGCATGGAAACCTGCGAGTTCGCTTCGGTGTCGACTTTGGCAAAACGCACCCGCGTACCCATCTCGGCTGCAACCTGCTGGAAAATCGGCGCCATCATCTTGCAGGGGCCACACCAGTCGGCCCAGAAGTCCACCAGGACCGGCAGCCCGGCCTTGGCGATAAAACGGTCAAAGTTGCTGGCGTTGAGGTCGACCGGTTTGCCAGGCAAGAGCAGCGAACCGCATTGGCCGCATTTAGGGGCATCGGTCAGGCGTTCGTCAGGGACGCGATTGAGGGCGAGGCAATGGGGGCAGGCAAGTTCCATCAGGACTCCTTGAGGCGAATGAACATCGTCACGAGGTGGAGGCGTGCGTCTGAATATCAAGCGCGCCAGACGATAGAGGCGCGGGTGTTCAGGCGCTGGCGAGAAGCGGAACTAGCCCGCCTGCTGCATCGAGCGCGGCGGTGTCGTCGAAGCCGCCGACGTGGGTGTCACCAATAAAGACCTGCGGCACGGTGCGGCGACCGCCGGAGCGAATCATCATTTCTTCCTGTTTCGCCGGGTCGAGATCGATGCGGATTTTCTCGATTTCGGTGACGCCGCGGCTCTTGAGCAAACGCTCGGCAGAGACGCAATAAGGGCAGACGGCGGTGCAATACATTACAACTTTGGCCATGGGGGCTCCTTTTCTGGATGAGGGATTATTTGGTGGTGGGCAGGTTGGCGCGTTCCCACGCGATGATGCCGCCTGCCTGGTTGTAGACGGTTTCGAATCCGGCCTTTTTCAGCATGCCGCAGGCACGCGCCGAACGTTGTCCACTGCGGCAGGTGACCAGCACCGGCTTGGCTTTGAATTTGTCGAGTTCATTGATGCGCTTGCTGAGCTGCCCCAGCGGAATATGCTTGGCTTTGGGGATGTGGCCGGCGGCGAATTCCTTGTCTTCGCGCACATCCAGCACCAGTGCGTCGTCGTTGTAGAGGCGGGTGGCCTTGAGCGTGTCGGCTTGCTCGACGCCGGACAATTTGCTGCCGATGAAGGACCAGGTCAGCATGGCGCCGGACGCCAGCGCCAGCGATGCGAGCATCCAGTTGTCTTGTAGAAATTGCATATCCATGAGTAGTGTTCTCGAATTAGAGACCGCAGCCCTGCTTGACCCCGGCCTTTTTCAACAGGATGTCCAATGGGCAGAAGCGGGTGAAGCCGGACTGGAACAGATTGAAGCCAACAAAGGCAGTAAACCACAGCCACGAAGGCTGCGCCAAGTCGGCGCTGCCGGAAAAGTGCGCCAGCGCGAGCGACAGCATGATGAAAAAGCCGGCAATGATGCGAACGATGCGTTCAACCGTCATGATGGGTTGCTCCTGAAAGTTAACGGGTAAAAGGGGAACTCACGTTTTCAGGCCTGGGCCGCGCTGCGCTTCTGCCAGATGTAATACAGCAGCGGGATGACGATCAGGGTGAGCACGGTGGAGGCGAAGGTGCCAAAAATAAGCGAGACCGCCAGACCGCCGAACACCGGGTCGGTGATCATGATCGCCGATCCCAGGACGATGGCGAGCGCGGTCAGCAGAATGGGCCGCAGCCGCACCGCGCCGGCCTCGATGACGGCCTCCTTGAGGTCGTAACCCTGGTTGCGGTAATCGACGATGAAGTCGATCAGCAGCAGCGAGTTGCGCACTACGATGCCGGCCAGGGCGATGACGCCGATCATCGAGGTGGCGGTGAACGCCTGACTGGTGGCCCAGTGGCCAGGGAAGACGCCGACCAGGGTCAGTGGAATCGCGCCCATCACGATCATCGGCATGACGAAGGACCGGTAGTAACCCACCAGCAGCAGATAGATGAACACCAGGGCGATGATGAAGGCCGAGCCGAGGTCGCGGAACACGTCCAGCGTCAGACGCATTTCGCCGCCCCACAGCAGGTGGGTGTCGGCGACATTGTCCGCCGTCGCCTGGGTAAAGCCGAGGTTGCCGGTCTTGAAGCGCACGCCGTTGGCCAGCAGCTGGCCGTCCAGCATCTTGTCCAGCGCCAGCACCGCATACACCGGGCTGGAGGTGATCATCTCGCCGCCCACCATGACCATCGGATGCTGGTCGCGGTCGTAGATGGGTTTGCCGTAGGGCACCTGCTCCACCTTGGCGATGGCGCCCAGCGGCACCTGGCCACCCATCAGGTTGGTGACGCGGATTGCCATCAGCGATTCGGGCGACTGGCGTTCGGCGCGCGGTAGCCGCACCACGATGTTGACCGGGTCGCGCGCAGAATCCACATGCACCGAACCGATCGTCAGGCCCGACACGTAGTCGCGCAGCAGCTTGCCCACCTGGCCGGTGACGACACCCGACAACGCGGCCTTCTCGCGATCTACCCGCACCGCGAAGGACTGCATGGTGGCGGTGACCGAATCGTCGGTGTTGATCATGCCGTAGACCGAGTCGAACGCGCGCCGCACTTCGGGCGCTGCGCTGCGCAGTTTTTCGTAGTCGGGCCCGTACAGTTCGGCCAGCACTTGCGCCTGTACCGGCGGGCCGGGCGGGGTCTCGTAGAGCTTGACGCGGGCTTGCGGGAACGCCTGGCGCAGCGGCTTCAGGCTGTCGTTGAACGCCTGCACGATTGCATGCGACGAGGTTGAGCGCTGGTGCTTGTCGACCAGATTGACCCGGATCTGCGCCAGATTGTCGCCGCGCTTGATGAGGTCGCCGCGCACCAGGGCGGCGAAGTCGATGGGCGCGGTCATGCCGAGGAAGGTCTGATAATTGGTGACGAAGCGGTTGTTCGCCAGCACCTCGCCCACCGCGCGCGCGGCGCGGTCGGTTTCTTCCAGCGTGGTGCCGGCCGGGGTGGCGATTTCCACCAGGAAGGTATTGGTGTTGTCGTTGGGCAGCATCTTCAGTTCCACCCCCAGCGCCGACAGGGGTCCGTTGATGCCCGAAGGACGGATGAACTGCCAGGCCGGCATCAGCATGGCCACCACCAGCAAGCCCAGTACCGCCAGGAACATCAGGTTGCGGCGGCCGCCATGCTCGATGAACGGCGTGATGACCTTGTCGTAGGCGCGGTGCAGCGGGTCGGTCTTGCGCGCCCCCGACTCTTCGAGGCTTTCCTTGCGCGCCAGCTCGCTCAGCGCGGCTTTTTTCCGCAGCCACAGATTGGCCGCCCACGGCACCACGATGTAGGCGAACAGCAGCGAGGCGATCATCGCCACCGGCACGTTGAACGGGATCGGCAGCATGAAGGGGCCCATCATGCCGGTGACGAAAGCCATCGGAATGAAGGCCAGGATCACCGCGATGGTGGCAATATTGGTGGGGTTGCCGATTTCGTTGGTGGCCTGGATGACCACGGTCTTGAAATCGCGGTCACCGATGCCGTGATGCAGGTGGCGATGGATGTTCTCCACCACCACGATGGCGGCATCTACCAAGAGGCCGAGCGACAGGATCAGCGCGAACAGCGTGATGCGGTTGATGGTCTGGCCGGCGAACAGGCCGATGGTCAGCACCACGAACAGGATCAGCGGCACCGTCAGGGTGACGATGCCGGCTTCGCGCCAGCCGAGGAAGAACACCAGAATCACCACCACCGAACCAATGGCAATGCCGAGGTGCTCGACCAGGGTGTTGACCGCGTCGTTGGCACGCGCGCCGTCGTCGCGGGTCACCGCCACCGTGATGTCGGCGGGAATGGCCTGGCGCTTGAGCTGTTCCAGTTTGGTCAGCACGGCATTTGCAACCACCACCGCATTGGTGCCGGCTTTTTTGGCGATCGCCAGGGTGACGGCCGGCGCCTCGCCGCGCGCGGTGTCCTTGCCTGCGGCGGGGCCGTAGGCAAAGCGCGTGCTTTCGTCCACTTCTTGCGGGCCGTCCACGATCGTGGCGACGTCCTTCAGGAACACCGGCCGCCCGTTGGGCGCACCAATCACGATGTCGCCCACTTCCCGGGCGTTGCCAAGAAAGCCTTGCAGTTGCAGCGGCGAAACCTGGTTGTTGTCGACCAGCTTGCCAACCGGTACAGACACGTTCTGCCCCTGCAGCATCTTGTCCACCTGATCGAGCGCGATGCCTGCTGCGGCCAGCCGGGTGGGAGAAATCCAGACGTTGACCGCGCGCGGTGAGCCGCCTGTGACCTGGGTGAACGATACGCCGGGCACATTACGCAGGTTTTCCAGAATACGGGTCGCGACCTGGCGGATCTGATGGTCGTCCACCGTGGTGGATGACAACGTCAGCGTCATGATCGGCACGTCGTCGACGTTGATCGGCTTGATCACCGGCTGCATGGCGCCTTGCGGCATGCGGTCGAGATTTTGCATCAGCTGGTTGTAGAGCTTGACCAGGCTTCTTTCCTGGTCTTCGCCGACCTTGAACTGCACGGTCACCAGACCGAAATCCGGGGCGGCATAGCCAAAAGTGTGATCCACGCCGGACTGCGCGTTCATGATGGCTTCCAGCGGCTTGACCACCAGATTCTGGATTTCTTCGGCCGAGGCGCCCGGTTTGGCGACGATGATGTTGGCCGCTGGCACCACGATCTGCGGGTTGTATTCGCGCGGGGTGACGAACAGCGCCATCATGCCCGCCAGCGTCACCGCCAGCATGATCATGGCGGTGATTTTGGATTCGATGAAAAGGCCGGCCAGTTTGCCGGCGATATTGAGCGGAGCGGCGCGCTCAGTCATGCGTTCCTCCGCTGATCCTGTCGCCGTTTTCCAGTTGCCCGACGTTGGACACGATTATTTTCTCGCCTGCGTTGAGGCCGGACTGGATTTCCACCGTGCCCTGATCAGCTACGCCGGTGCGCACCATGCGGTAGCGCGCGAAGCCCTGGGCGTCGACCACGAACACGCCGGTGATGCCGGCGCGTTCGGCGAGTGCCGCAGCCGGCACCCGGATGCCCTGGCGGCTGCCGACGGCAAACCCCACCCGTACAAAATTGCCGCTCGACAGGCCGCTGCCCGCAGGCAGATCGATTTTCACCAGATGGGTATGGCTGACCGGATCGGCCACCGGCACCACCTGGGCGATCGTGCCTTCGGCCGGGGCCTGCGCAGCGTCGCCATCGGTCACGATGGTGACCTTCTCGCCGACCTTGATTTGGTCAAACACGCTGCTGCTCACTTGCGTGCGCACCTGGAGTTTCTTCAGGCCTTCGATCACCAGCACCGGTCGGCCGGGCGTGGCGAGGTCGCCGGCATTGGCCATTTTTTGCGTGACGACGCCGTTGATCGGTGCCACCACCGAGGCGTAGCGCATCTGGCTGTTCGCCTGGTTCAGTCCGGCGCGGGCGGCTGCCACCTGTTGTTCGGCGACCCGCTTTTGCAGGCGGATTTTGTCCCACTGCAATTTGGGAATGGCTTCTTCCTGATAGAGGGTGCCGAATCGCTCGTGGTCAATTTTTGCGTCGGTCAACGCGGCTTCCGCCTGCGCCAGGCCGGCGCGAGCCTGACTCATCTGCCCCTGAATGTCAGTGGGATCAATCACGAACAGCAATTGCCCCGCCTTGACCACCTGGCCTTCTTCGACCTTGATCTCGCGGATATAACCCATGAGCCGTGAGGTCACCTGCACCTGATCCTCCGAGGCGACCATGCCGGGCAATTCCGCACGCACGCTCAATGGCGCCTGCTGCACGGTTTGCATATCTGCCGCCAGAGTGCGCGTGACGTTGTCGTTCTGTGCTGCGGGAGGTTCGTGTTCGCCGCAACCATAGGTCACGCTGACCGCCAGACCCAGCAGGGCCATACGCCAAAGTGTGGGATTCGCCATAGGTTTCATCTCGGATTGCTCACAGTAAGTCCGGCTGCAAACGGCCTGTCGCCAGCCGGGCGTTGGCGCGTTGCACCTTGAGTTCATAACGGGCTGCTACCAGATCCGCGCGGGTCTTGTCCAGCTGGGCCTGCCCGGCCAGCAGTTCGGTGATGGTTGTCACGCCGCCAGCGTAGCGCTTTCCAACGATGCGCTGCGCTTCCTCGGCCTGGCTCACCGCCAGTTCCCGCGCCGCAACCCGACGCTGCGCCTCGTCGGCGCGCCGCCAGGCGTCCACCACCTGATAGGCAACGCCGTTTTCGGCCTTGTTCAGCTTGGCGACGAGTTCATCAAGGCTGGCCTGGGCGCGATGGATCGCCGCATCGTTGACACCGCCGTCGAACAGCTGCCATGACAGCTGGCCGCCCACGGTATAGGAATGGGCCTCGAAGCCCGGATTGGGGTCATTGGTGTCGAAGCGCGCCATCAGGCCGGCCTGCGGATATTTTCCTGCGCGCGCCACCTTCACTGCGGCCTGCGCCGCGTCGAGTTGGCCGCGCAAGGCGGCAAGACCGGGGTTGGACTTCAGCGCGTCGTCCTGATGGTCGGCCAGCTTGCCTTCCAGCGGAGGCACCTCCACGCTGCCGGCCACGTCCAATGGCGCCGCCAGCGGCATGCCCAGCAACAGGTGGAGCTGATCGAGCGCTTGCTGTACGGCATTCTCGGCCTGAGTCTGCTGTACCTTGACATCCTCCAGATGCACCTGGGCCGTGAGCAGATCGCTTTTTACCGCTACGCCTTGCTTGAACAGGCTGTTGATGGTTTTGACGTGGTTTTCGGCAGCAAGGCGACCTTGCGTGGCGACGTCCCGGTAGGCGCGTGCGGCATGCACGCCTTCGTAAGCGCGCAGCACATCGAAAATCACTTGCTGACGCGCCATCACATCGCCTTGGCGCGCGGCGCGCAAATGGGCTTTGGCCTGCTCGGCGTAACCCTCGATCATGCCTCCGCTGTACAGCGGCAGTTGCGCTTCCAGGCGGGTGTTGAAATTATTTACCCAGCCAGGGTGATTGAGATCTTGCGGCGCAACGCTAAGAACACTGGGATTGGCTGGGTTGAATTCAGCGGCACCGAAATCGTTGAACGTGGCGTTGCGCTGGGATAGCTTGATGCCGAAGGCATTGAGTGCATCATCGGTGCGGGTTACGTTGAGCGAAGCGGTGAGTTTCGGCATCCGTGCCCCCGTGCTCTGCCGAACGGCGGCTTGCGCCTGGCTGATTTGCGTGCCGGCGACGATGATGTCCGGATTTTGCGCCAGCGCGCGTTGCACGGCCTGAGCGAAATCAAGTGTCTCGGCCCGCGCGGCGGTAGCGAGGGTCAACAGAAACAGGAAATCGAACGTTCTCGGCCGGACAGATTTTCTTTTCTTGAGCCGCATCAAACCCCCTCTTGTTGAATGGACGCGCGGTACCGCATCGAATATTAGCTTTTGATTATATACGAGGAGTTTATCCTGCCAAAAGTTTTCCTGATGTCCGGTAAAAGGCCGCTGGACGGGTTTGCGGACAAGACGGTTCGGTACATTGACTCAACGCTGATCAAGTCATGAAGCATGCCAAGCATGGTGCCACAAGCGTGCGTTCCTGTGGCGTGCTGCAATGATCAAAAACGGCTTGGCATGCCACTTTCAGCCACCCTTAGATCAGAAAAGAACAGGCCCGGCACGCTTGCGCGTGGCCGGGCCTGTCGCCGAGCAAGCAGGATTTACTTCGTGAAGCCGCAGAAAACGTCGCGCATCATGCTCAGCAACTTGAGGGTGCGGGTATCACCTACCCGGTAAAACACGCGGTTGGCATCCTTGCGGGTGCGCAGCACCCCCTTGTCGCGCAGGATCGCCAGATGTTGTGAGATATTGCTTTGCGAAGTGCCGACATGGTCGACGATGTCCTGCACACTGACCTCCTTGTCACCCAGCACGCAGAGAATTTTCAGGCGCAGCGGGTGCGACATGGCTTTCATTGCACGCGAGGCCTGTTCGATGTGCTCGTCTTTATCCATCAGGTCCACTTCATCCCACTCTGCAGCCATGTTCATTACCTTGATCCTGTTCGTGTAGTAATCTTGAGGTGCTGTGATTTCCCGGAAAAACATCAGAAATTCTGTGGCGAGTCCCCATTGCCGAGCCTGTAGTTGGCTCAATATGCTGGACTACGTATAGATTAGAAATCACGCATATATTAAAATAATCCCACAAAAACGAATTAGGCAATAGAAATTTCTTCATGAAGACCACGCCGGTTCTCCTTATTATTCTCGACGGTTTTGGCTGTCGCGCAGAACGCGCCGACAATGCCGTCGCACAGGCCCGCAAACCCAATTTCGATCGCTTGTGGAAAGAAAATCCCCACACACTGATTCATGCTTCAGAGTCTGAAGTGGGGCTGCCCAAGGGGCAGATGGGCAATTCCGAGGTGGGGCATCTCAATATTGGAGCGGGGCGTGTGGTGTACCAGGAGTTCACCCGCATCGATCGCGCCATCGAATCCGGCTATTTCTACACCAACCCTGCTTTGCTGAACGCGGTGCACCTGGCGCGCGACAACAACAAGACCCTGCATGTGCTGGGCTTATTGTCCGACGGTGGCGTGCATAGCCATGAGTTGCATTTTCATGCCCTGCTGGACCTGGCTGCGCGTGAAGGTTTGCACAAGGTGTGTCTGCACGTGTTTCTGGACGGCCGCGATACCCCGCCGAAAAGCGCTGACATATATTTGCGCCGACTGAGCGAAAAAATTGAACAGGTTGGCGTCGGCCATATTGCGTCGATGATAGGCCGCTATTTTGCAATGGATCGTGACCGCCGCTGGCAGCGGGTTCAGGCCGCGTATGACCTGCTGACCCAGGGACGTGGCGAGTTCCTTGCCGAGACGCCGCTGGACGGACTCGAAGCGGCTTATGCGCGGGGTGAGTCCGATGAGTTCGTCAAGGCGACGGCAATCGCGTCACCCGATGGCAAGCCGGTAAAAATGGAAGACGGTGATTCGGTGATCTTCCTGAACTTCCGTTCCGACCGCGCACGCCAGTTGTCGCGGCCGTTCATCGAACCTGATTTCAGCGAGTTCGAGCGCGAAGTGACGCCGCGTCTGGCAACCTATTGCACCTTGACCGGGTATAGCGATGATTTCGTGGTGTCGGTGGCGTTTCCGCCCGAGCGCATCAAAAATGGTCTCGGCGAATATGCCGCCAATCTGGGTTTGCGCCAGTTACGGATTGCCGAAACCGAGAAATATCCACACGTCACGTTCTTCTTCAATGGCGGCGAGGAGGCCTCGTTCCCCGGCGAAGACCGGGTGCTGGTGCCTTCGCCCGATGTGGCCACGTATGATCTGAAACCCGAGATGAGCGCGTACGAGGTGACCGACAAACTGGTTGCTGCAATCGAGAGCAAGCAGTACGACCTCATCATCTGTAACTTCGCCAACCCGGATATGGTTGGGCATTCCGGCAATCTGCAGGCGGCCATCGCGGCGATCGAGACGGTTGACATTTGTCTGGGCAGGGTGGTCACGGCGCAGCGCGCGCGCGGCGGCGAAGTGCTGGTGACGGCTGACCACGGCAATGCCGAATTGATGCTCGACCCCGTTACGGGTCAGGCGCACACCGCGCACACGCTGAACCTGGTACCGCTGGTTTACGTTGGCCGGCGCCATGCCAGTCTGGCCGAAACCGGTGCGCTTGAAGACGTTAGCCCGACTTTGCTGAAAATGATGGGCCTGCCGCAACCTGCTGAAATGACCGGTGAAGCCCTGGTTCATTTTGAGTAAATTCGCTGCGGTAATCGGCAAAGGCCTTGCCTTGCTGGTCTTGTGCTGGCCAATGTCTGTTGGCGCCAACCAAATAGATCGCTCGCAATCCGAACTCAAGGTGCTCAAGCAGCGCCTCAACTCGCTACAGCAGGAATTTCGCAAAACGCAGACGCACCGTAAGGAAGCGGCCGATGAACTGCGTCAATCCGAGCAGGCGATCAGCAACGGCGTTCGCCAGTTGCGCGTGCTGGATGGCGAACGCCAGCGCACCCAGGGCGAACTTCAAACCTTGACGCAGCAAGCCGCGGCCACGGCTGCCCGTATTCACCAGCAGCAGGGCAGCCTCGCACAAGCGCTCAGGTCTGCTTATCAGCGGGGTCAAGGCGATGCCTTGAAATTGATGCTCAATGGCGCTGATCCAAACCAGGTCGCGCGTGATTTGCGTTATCTGAGGTATGTTTCGCGTGCGCAGCATGACCAGATAGACGCCCTGCGGGTCGAGCAGGCAAAACTGGCTGCATTGCAGGATGTGGCAGCACAAAAAACCAAGCAGCTGTCGCAATTGCAGGCTGCGCGAGCTGTTGAAAACCAGCAGTTGTTGGCTGACAAGCGCGCGCGCGAACAGGTTCTGGGCAAACTTTCGGCGCAAATTCAGCAGCAGCAGCGCGAAATCTCCACGCTCAAGCGCGACGAGCGCAGCCTGACCCAGTTGGTTCAGCGCCTCAATCGCTTGATGGCGCAGCAGGCCGCGCGCGAAGCAGCGCGTGTTCGCGCTGCGCAGCAGGCAAAAAAAGCGGCCAAAACCCAGAAAACCGGAAAAAGCGTAGACGGACAGTCACGCAAAGGCGTGGCGTTCAACACTGAAACCCCGGTTGCCTTTTACTCGGGGCGTTCGTTTTCGAGCTTGAAAGGTTCGTTACGCTTGCCCGTTGCCGGGGAACTCATGAATCGTTTTGGTGCTCCGAGAGAGGGTGGCGGGGTAAGCTGGAAGGGGCTGTTCATTCGGGCCGGGCAAGGCGTTGCGGTGAAGGCAATTGCTGCAGGTCAGGTGGTGTTTTCCGAGTGGTTGCGGGGCTTTGGAAACCTCATCATCGTCGACCACGGCGAGGGGTATATGAGCCTGTACAGTAATAATGAAAGTCTGTATAAGCAGGTGGGCGAACGGGTCCAGCCCGGCGACGCCATTGCATCGGTTGGCAATAGCGGCGGCCAGCCCGACACGGGCTTGTACTTTGAAATGCGGCATCAAAGCCGTCCTGTTAATCCCCTCCTATGGGTGAAGTGAAATGACACAAAAGGCGAAATTCATACTCGTCGGTCTGGCCGGCGTGATGGCTGGCGCGGCGCTAACGGTCAACCTGTCGGCAATAGCTGACAAGGAGGCAGCAACGGCGTTGCCGGTGGAAGAGCTGCGCGCCTTTACTGATGTGTTTGCTCGAATCAAAAATGATTATGTCGAGCCAGTCGAGGATAAAAAGCTGATCGACGGTGCGATCAACGGCATGTTGACCGGCCTGGACCCGCACTCGACCTATCTCGACGCCGAAGGATTCAAGGACTTGCAGGTTGGTACCCAGGGCGAGTTTGGTGGCCTCGGTATTGAGGTGGGTATGGAGGATGGCTTCGTCAAGGTGGTCTCGCCGATCGAGGACACGCCCGCATTTAAAGCCGGGGTCAAACCCGGCGACCTGATCATCAAGCTTGACGATACCCCGGTGAAGGGCCTGTCGCTGAATGACGCGGTCAAGCGGATGCGCGGCAAGCCGGGCTCGACGATCAGGCTGACCATTGCACGCAAGGGGGTCGACAAGCCCATCGTGCTGACCTTGACCCGCGCCGTCATCAAGATTCGCAGCGTCAAGTTCCAGTTGCTGGAAAATGGCTATGGCTATGTTCGTGTGACGCAGTTTCAGGAACACACAGGCGAGTTGCTGGCTGAAGCCTTGAACACTCTTTACAAGAACAACAAGGCGCCGTTGAAAGGCATGATTCTGGATTTGCGAAATGATCCAGGTGGCCTGTTGAATGGCGCGGTGGCGGTTACCGCAGCCTTCGTCAAACCCGACAGCCTGGTGGTGTATACCGAAGGCCGGACCGCAGATGCCAAGATGCGTCTGACCGCCAGCCGCGAGTTTTATTTGCGGCCCATGCAGGCGGATTATCTGGGCAAATTGCCGGCAGGCGTGAAGCAGGTGCCGATGGTGGTGCTGGTTAATAGCGGTTCTGCTTCTGCATCCGAGATCGTTGCCGGTGCGTTGCAGGATCACAAGCGTGCCGTGGTCATGGGCACGCGCACTTTTGGCAAGGGTTCGGTGCAGACCATTCTGCCGATTGGAAACGGCACGGCGATCAAGCTTACTACCGCCCGTTACTTCACTCCGAATGGGCGCTCTATCCAGGCCAAAGGGATTGAGCCCGATATTGTGGTGCAGGATCCAAACATGCCAAGCGAAGAGGATAGTCTCGGGATACGCGAGGCGGATCTCGACAAGCATCTGAGTAACCCCAATGGCGGGGATGAGCCCGTACCTGCGGCCGGGCCGGATAGTGCAATCAAGCCGCAACCGGCCGATAAGCCGGGTAAGGATGATAAAGAAAGCCTGCCCACGAAACCGACGCCTCTTGAGCCGGGTGAAGTGGTGTCGAAAAATGACTATCAGGTGAATCAGGCACTGAATCTGTTGAAGGGGTTGCAGATTCTTCAGGGGCGTTAAGTAAGGCTGTGGCTGTTGTGGCCGCAGGCTTCCCCCATACTGCTGAACCCAACCATTAGGCACAGACCTGCCGGGGGGTGTTATGCGTCCGTGTGACCTCGAAAAAGAACGTGTGATCGTGTTTCATGATTTGCCCCTTGGCCAGGTTGGGCGTGCTTTACGCCTGCTGGAAGGAATGGATGGGCTGACGGTACTGGCGGGGGCAGGACCTAACCATTTACTGATTCGTTACAGCATATGCGAATACACGCTGGAAGGTCTGGAGTCGGCGCTGAGCAGCCAGGGCTTCCATCTCGACAACAGCTTGCTGAGCAAACTCCAGCGTGCGCTGGCCTATTTTTGCGAAAGCGTGCAACGCCGCAACGTCGCCGCGAATGAACCGGACATCAAGTCGCAGCAGGCTTTTGTGAAAGTCTACGAACGCCATTTGCATGGTGATCGTGATGAGACGCCCGAGGAATGGCGGGACTACAAATAGTCAACGTATAGTATCCGGCGCCAACTCATGAACCTGAACGACGAACTTCTGCTGCGCTACAGCCGGCACATTTTGCTGCCTGACGTGGGCGTGACCGGACAGATGCGTATTACCGACGCCAGCGTGCTAATTGTTGGCGCGGGTGGGTTGGGATGCCCTGTCGCGTTGTATTTGGGCGCGGCAGGCATCGGCCGGCTGTTGCTTGCGGATGGGGATAAGGTGGATCTCAGCAATTTGCAACGCCAGATTGCTCACACAACCGCTGCAATCGGAGAGAACAAAGCCAACTCGCTTGCGCGCAGTGTGCGCGCCATTAATCCTGAAATTGATGTGCAACCCATTCCCGAGTCGCTGACAGGTGCTGGCCTGCATCAAGCGGTTGCGGCGGTTGATCTGGTGGTCGATGCGTCGGACAATTTCGCTACACGCCATGCCGTCAATCGCGCCTGTGTACTGCTGGGCAAGCCCCTGGTCTCGGGGGCGGCAATTGGATTTTCCGGACAGCTTGCTGTGTTTGACTCGCGTCGCGCCGGCAGCCCTTGTTACCACTGCCTGTTCCCGGATCAAGCAGGCGAGCCAGAATTACGCTGCGCCGAGGCCGGCGTGTTCGCGCCGTTGGTCGGCATCATTGGCGCAATGCAGGCGATGGAAACGCTGAAGTATGTAGCGCAAGTGGGTAAGCCACTGGTGGGTAAGTTGCTGATTTGGGACGGCTTGCGCAGCGAGGCACGCGTGATGAAAGTGCCTCGTGACGTGGCCTGCCCAGTGTGCGGACAAGCCGCACTTCAGGCAGGCTGAACGTCGAGCAGGCGTGTCAGCAGCAAATCGATATCGCCACCCGGTGCGCGGGTAAACCCACTCTTGGTAAATTGATGCCAGCGACCCACGACCATGCATTGCAGCAGGTTGGCCAGCGGTGCGCTGAGCTCGGAATGCTTGCCACCGCCGAGCCGGAGGCACTGCCGTAATTGAGCTTCGATGCGGTCGTGCAACTGATTGATGCGCTTTTGCAGGCGCTCGTTTTCATGCACCAATGCCTCGCCGATCAACACCCGGGTCATTCCCGGGTTCTTCGCTGAAAAGTTCAGCAACATGCCGATAATGGCCTCGACCTGAGCAATCGGGGTGAGCGTGTCGGATGTGATGCGCGCGATCAGACCGAACAGGGTTTGTTCGATGAACTCAATCAAGCCCTCATACATTTGTGCCTTGCTGGCAAAATGGCGATATAGCGCCGCTTCCGACACGCCAACGCGCGCAGCAAGCGCTGCCGTGGTGATTTTTTCAGGTTGGGGGTCCTGCAGCATCGCAGCCAGTGTATGCAAAATTTGCAAGCGGCGCTCACCGGGCTTTTTGGCTTCTCCTGCCATCAGACACTCCTTTGTTTTTATAGGGGGTGATTCAGTGCGATGTTTAACCGGCGCAATTTTAGCAGTTTCAAGTGCCATCCCTCTCAATATGCTTGTGGGCGTACCGGCAGAAAAATACCAGGGATTGCAATTGTTTATTGGTGCAGGCCACAAAAAAGCGCCCGCATGAAGCGGGCGCTTTGCCGGGAGCAAGAAGTTTGCTTATGCGGCAGGGCTTGCTACCGCCTTGGCCTTGCGGGCCGGCAGTTTTTCCTTGATACGTGCAGACTTGCCGGAACGCTCACGCAGATAGTACAGCTTGGCGCGGCGGACATCGCCGCGGCGCTTGACCTCGACACTGGCGACCAGCGGCGAGTGCGTCTGGAAGGTGCGTTCGACGCCTTCACCGGCGGAGATCTTGCGTACGGTGAAAGCAGAGTTCAGTCCGCGGTTGCGCTTGGCGATGACGACGCCTTCGTAAGCCTGCAGACGCTCACGCGTACCTTCTTTCACTTTCACCTGAACGACGATGGTGTCGCCGGGAGCAAAGCTGGGGAGGGTTTTATTCAGGCGGGCAATTTCTTCCTGCTCGAGTTGTTCAATGATATTCATGATGTTTCCTTACATCTGGCGAGAGAGGTGTACCCGGAAGTCGTCAGACTATTGGGCAGACATCACGCCGTTTCAAATAGACCCCGGTTGGAGTCGCTTATTCCCGGTTCGTGTCTTGCGACAACGAATCGAGGTAATCCTGTTCCTGCCTGGACAACCCGCGCCTGACCAGCAGATCGGGGCGCTGGCTTGCCGTGATCTTCAAGCTTTGCTGCAATCGCCATCGGGCAATCGCGGCGTGGTTGCCGCGGGTTAATACGTCCGGTACCGCCATGCCCTGCCACACTTCGGGGCGGGTGTAGTGCGGGCAGTCGAGCAAGCCGTTGGCGAAGGAGTCTTCCACCGCCGAATCCGCGTCGTTCAACGCGCCCGGCAGTTGCCGGATGAGCGCGTCCATCAATGCCAGCGCGGGGAGTTCGCCGCCCGACAACACAAAGTCGCCGAGCGAGATTTCTTCGTCCACGCGGCGCTGCAACAGCCGATCGTCTATTCCTTCGTACCGACCGCACAATAAAACAAGTGCGCGATTTTCGTTCAGCGCGGCGTCCTTCAATTCCATTACCCGCTGATGCGTAAGCGGGCGACCCCGGGGAGAGAAATGCACCACCCAGGGTGTCAAGCTTTCGCTGGCTAAAGCCTGTTGCACCGCGTTTAACGCACGATCCAGTGGTTCAGCCTGCATCAGCATGCCGGGGCCGCCGCCGTAGGGCCGGTCATCCACCGTGCGGTGCGGGTCATCGGTAAAGTCGCGCGGGTTCCACGCCTTGAACCGAAAAATCCCGCGATCCAGTGCCCGCCGGGTGATGCCATAATCCAGCACGGCATCGAACATTTCGGGAAAAAGCGTGATGGCATCAAACCGCACCCGCTTCTCCTTTAATAATCTTCGCCCCAGTCCACTTCGATCCGGCCACCCGCTACATCCACTTTGCCGACAAAAGCCGCAACAAAAGGGATCAGGTATTCCCGAGCCCCCTTGATGACCAGCAAGTCGTGCGCACCGGATTCCATCAAGCTGCTTACCGTGCCCAACTCGATGCCTTCGCGGTTAACTGCTTTCAGGCCGATCAAATCCGACCAATAAAACTCGTCGTCTGCGGGGGGCGCCAAGCGGCTGCGCTCGACCGATATCTCCTGGCCACGCAGTGCAAAGGCCGCGTCGCGGTCATCGATGCCACTCAGTTTGGCAACCAGCGTGTTGCTGTGGTCCTGAACGGCTTCGACGCGGTAGTGCGTGTGCTTGTCGCCTCGACCGATACGCCAGGATTCAAAATCCATGAGCGTGCCCGGATCGTCACTAAAGGCCTGAACCTTGACCCAGCCCTTAATGCCGAACGGTGCGGCGATGCGCCCCATCACGACCCAGTCGCTGTCCTGAGCCAACTGCCCTGACAGCTGTTCTGACAAATCAGGCGGCAACAGCGGCAGCGGGTTTGTTCTGCTTGACCAGGCGTGCAACGGTGTCAGACAGTTGTGCGCCGTTGCTGACCCAGTAGCCGATGCGCTCTGCATTCAGGCGGAGGGCCTCTGAGCCTTCAGCCGCGACCGGATTGTAGAAACCGACGCGCTCGATGAAGCGGCCATCACGACGGCAGCGTGAATCAGCTACCACCACGTTGTAGAAAGGGCGGTTTTTAGCGCCGCCGCGCGAAAGACGAATAACGACCATGATTTAACCCACCGGGCAAACGGAGAAAACCGCGAATTATACTCAAAATCCAATGGCCCGCCACTTTCTTGCAAGCCTTGCCCCTAAGGAAGTGAATTCGGCACCGGCTCCCGGGAAAGCAGGGCGTGGCTTAACGTATGCCGGGCATCATGCCTTTCATGCCGCGCATCATTTTCGACAGGCCGCCTTTACCCATCATTTTCATCATCTTCTGGGCCTGCTCGAACTGGTTTAGCAGCTTGTTGACCTCCTGTACCTGCACGCCCGCGCCGGCGGCAATGCGGCGTTTGCGGCTGGCCTTGATGAGGTCGGGTTTGCGGCGCTCCAGCGGGGTCATGCTGTTGATGATGCCTTCGACGCGGTTGATCGATTTGTCGTCAGCGCCCGCAGGCATATTCATCTGACCGGCACCGGGGAGCTTGTCCATCAGCGCCGACAGCCCGCCCATTTTCTTCATTTGCAGGATTTGCGCCTTGAAGTCTTCGAGGTCGAAGTCCTTGCCCTTTTTGACTTTGTCGGCCAACTTTTTGGCTTCGGCCATGTCGACCGAGCTATGTGCCTGCTCGATCAGCGAGAGGACATCGCCCATGCCGAGGATGCGCTGTGCCATGCGCTCCGGGTGGAACGCTTCGAGACCGTTGGGTTTTTCGCCTACGCCAATGAACTTGAGCGGCTTGCCGGTGACCTGGCGCACCGACAGCGCTGCGCCGCCGCGCGAGTCGCCATCGAGCTTGGTCAGCACGATGCCGGTCAGTGGCAGAGCTTCATTGAATGCCTTGGCGACATTGACCGCGTCCTGGCCTTGCATTGCGTCGACCACGAACAGCGTTTCTACCGGGTTGACGGCGGCGTGCAGCGCCTGGATCTCGGCCATCATCGCTTCGTCGATCGCCAGCCGACCAGCGGTGTCGACGATCAGCACGTCATAAAACTGCTTGCGTGCGTGATCCTGTGCGGCGGTGGCGATTTTCAGTGGATCACGTTCGTCACCCGCCTCAAAAAAAGCGACATCGAGCTGTTTGCCGAGTTGACGCAACTGATCGATCGCGGCGGGCCGGTAGACGTCAGCCGAGGTGAGCAGGACCTTTTTCTTGCGGTTTTTGAGCAGCAGCGCGAGTTTGCCGCTGGTGGTGGTTTTGCCCGAGCCCTGCAAACCGGCCATCAGGATCACCGCTGGCGGGTTGGCCGCCAGGTTCAGCTCGGCGTTGGCGCCGCCCATCAGGCGGGTGAGCTCTTCGTGGACAATGCCAATCAGCGCCTGCCCGGGTGACAGGCTCGTGAGCACGTCCTGACCGAGCGCGCGGGTTTTGACGGCTTCGATGAAGCTTTTAACGACCGGCAGCGCGACGTCGGCTTCCAGCAGCGCGAGGCGAACCTGGCGCAGCGTGTCCTGCACGTTGGCTTCGGTGATTCGCGCTTGGCCGCGCAGTTGTTTGACGACGCCGGCGAGGCGTCCGCTGAGGTTATCTAGCATGGTGGGTCTTTAACATGAGGGTTATCTGGCAGGGATTCCTTGTTGCCGTGGAGGGCGGCATGGATAATGGGCTGGCCGAAACAGAATTCCATTTTAACGAATGTCCCCGCTATTGCTGGTTACTTTATCTGTAAGTGCGCTTTATGCTTGGGTGGCTTGGCGCTTGCAGCGCACGCCACCGTTCAAGACCGCGTGCGTGGCGTTGCCGCTGGCCTTGCTGGCTCATGGCGCACTGATTTTTCAGTCGGTGCTGGGGCAGGGTGACATTCGGTTGGGGTTTGGTAATTCGCTGTCGACGATTTTGTGGCTGACTGCGCTGACCTATTGGTTGTCCAGCAAAGGCATGCAGCTGGCGCGTTTGCAGTCCTGGGTGAGCGGGCTGGCGGCCCTATCTGTGCTGGGGATGGTGTTTTTTACCGAAACCCATGCCATTCCCAGTTCACAGGCTTTGGCTTTGCGCATGCATCTGCTGGTGTCGTTTCTGGCTTATGGCCTGCTGGCCGTGGCAGCGCTGCATGCCGTGTTGATGACCATGCTTGAAAAAAAGCTGCATCGTGGCGGCATGTTGCAGAATGGCGCCCCGCCTTTGCTGACCCTGGAAGCGATGCTGTTCAGAACCATTGGTATCGGTTTTGTCCTGCTGACCTTATCCGTTTTTAGCGGCGTATTCTTTTCGGAGGAACTGTTCGGCAAGGCGCTGCAGATCTCCCACAAGACCGTGTTTGCGATCCTGTCCTGGTTGGTGTTTGGCGGCCTGCTGCTGGGACGGCATTTTCGCGGCTGGCGGGGGCGTACGGCGCTGGTCTGGACCATTACCGGTTTCACGTTGTTACTGCTGGCTTATTTAGGCACGCAGTTTGTGCTGGAAGTCATTCTCCAACGTTGAGGTGATGCTGCTTGGATAGTATTGCCACCAGCACGCTGTTTGCCGTGCTTGCCGTCTTGTTGCTGACCTCGGCCTTTTTCTCCGCATCCGAGACCGCGATGATGGCGATCAACCGCTATCGTTTGCGCCATGCCGCTGATACCGGCCATCGCGGGGCGATGCGCGCGCAGGCGCTACTGGATCGAACCGACAAGCTGCTGGGCGTGATTTTGCTTGGTAACAACCTCGTCAATGCGGCTTCGGGCACGCTGACTACGGTGCTGGCGATTCGTCTGTTTGGCGATGGTGAAGTGGTGCTGATGGTGGCGACCCTGCTGCTGACCTTCCTGATTCTGGTATTCAGCGAAGTTACCCCCAAGGTGCTGGGCGCAGCCTTTCCCGAACGTGTCGCCTATCCGGCGACGTGGCTGCTAACGCCGCTGCTGAAGCTGGCGTATCCGGTGGTGTGGTTCGTCAACCTGTTCGTGCAAGGAATTTTGCAGCTGCTGCGGATCAAGCAGCCGGAGCCGGGCCAAGGCAACAGTCTGGGGCTGGAAGAGCTGCGTACCATTGTGCTGGAGTCTTCCAGCAGAATGCCGCGCGAACATCACCGCATATTGATGAACATGCTGGAACTGGAGGACATCACAGTGGATGACGTGATGACGCCGCGCAACCAGATCGAGGCGATCGATATCGAGGATGAGCCCGAGCGGCTGCGCCAGCAGATTTCAACCAGCCACCATACCCGGCTGATCGTGCAGCAAGGCTCACAGGACACCCTGCTCGGTGTGCTGCATGTACGCCGGGTGCTGCATGCTTTGACCGGCGATGAGCTCAATCCGGAGACGCTGAAGGAAAACCTGGAGGCACCTTATTTCGTTCCGGCGGGTACCCCGTTATTTACCCAGCTGCGTAATTTTCAGCTGGGCCGTCGCCGGTTGGCGCTGGTGGTGGACGAATATGGCGAACTGCAAGGTCTGGTGACACTGGAAGACCTGCTCGAGGAAATGGTGGGCGAATTCACCACGCAGGCGCCATCCGATATGGGGTATTTGCGGCGCGAGGCCGATGGAAGTTGGCTGGCCGAGGGGAGTGTGCTGCTACGCCACTTGAACCGTACATTGGGATTATCGCTGCCGCTGGATGGCCCGAAAACACTCAACGGTCTGCTTCTCGAACAGTTCGAGGATATTCCCGAAGCGGGGGTGAGCCTGAAGTTGGGGGATGTGCCGGTGGAGATTGTGCAAACGCAGGATCGGGCGGTCAAGATGGCGCGTATTTATCTGCCGGCAGCGGATGTTGAAAGCGCCTCAACTTAAGCCAACTATCGCCGTTAAAGCCTGTGATTCCCCATCGGCTGTCTGGCCGATGCGGGTGATAATTTGACTCAGGACTTTTTGGAATCGAGCAATGGCCGATGCAATCTCCAATAATTTAACCGGGCTGGCGCGCGCCATGGTCAACAATGGCTGGATGTCCGAGGCCGATGCTGACGGGGTTGGCAAGCGCGCCAGCCAGTCGGGTGATTCTTTCGTTACCGAGCTGATCAAGGGCAAGCGTTTCAAGGCTGACCAGATTGCCGAGTTCGCCGCAGCTTCGTTCGGCTTTCCCTATCTGGACTTGAACGCCATGGATGCCGACAGCCTGCCGCAAGGGCTGCTCGATGCCAGGCTGGTGCAGAAACGGCGTGTGATTGCGCTGTACCAGCGGGGCAACAAGCTGTATGTCGCGACCTCCGATCCCACCCACCTGCAAGCGCTGGATGAGGTGAAATTCCAGACCAACCAGGCGGTGGAGCCGGTGGTGGTGGAAGACGACAAGCTGGCCAAGCTGGTTGCCAAGGCGGGTGAGGCGGCAGATAACACCATGGCGGTGTTGAACGCGGAAGACCTTAACCTCGATTTCATCGATGAAGAAGCCGCTGCTGCGCAGCAGGACGCCCCAGGCATCGAAATCGATGATGCGCCGGTGGTGCGCTACCTGCAAAAAATCATGCTTGATGCGATCAACCAGGGCGCATCCGATATTCACTTTGAACCTTACGAAAAGAGTTACCGCATCCGCTACCGTCGTGATGGCATTTTGGCCGAAGTGGCGCAACCGCCGATGGCGATCAAGGACAAGGTTGCTTCGCGTATCAAGGTGTTGTCGCGGCTCGATATTTCGGAAAAACGCGTGCCGCAGGACGGCCGCATGAAACTGGTGCTGTCGAAGAACCGCGCCATTGACTTTCGGGTCAGCACGCTGCCGACGCTGTATGGCGAAAAGATCGTCATGCGTATTCTCGACCCGACCAGCGCCCAGCTTGGGATCGAGGCGCTAGGGTATGAGCCGTTCCAGAAGGAGCTGCTGCTGAACGCGGTGCAGCGCCCCTATGGCATGGTGCTGGTGACCGGCCCGACCGGCTCCGGAAAAACCGTGTCTCTTTACACGTGCCTGAATATTCTCAACAAGCCTGATGTGAATATCTCGACGGCGGAAGACCCGGCAGAAATCCAGTTGGCCGGCATTAACCAGGTCAACGTCAACGACAAGGCCGGCCTGACTTTTTCGGCTGCGCTCAAATCGTTTTTGCGGCAGGACCCCGATGTCATTATGGTCGGCGAAATTCGCGACCTTGAAACGGCTGATATCGCGATCAAGGCCGCGCAAACCGGCCACATGGTGATGTCCACCTTACACACGAACGACGCCCCTGGCACCCTGACGCGTTTGTTGAATATGGGTGTAGCGCCATTTAACGTTGCGTCCTCGGTGATTCTGATTACTGCCCAGCGGCTGGCGCGGAAGCTGTGTTCATGCAAACAGCCAACCGATTTGCCGCGCGAGGCCATGCTGGATGCCGGGTTTACCGAAGCGCAACTGGATGGGAGTTGGCAGCCCTATAAACCAGTGGGCTGTGATATCTGCGGTGGCTCAGGCTACAAGGGGCGTTTGGGCATCTATCAGGTGATGCCGATCACCGATGCCATGACTCGCATCATCCTCAAGGGCGGCAATGAATCCGATATCGCCGATCAGGCACGAATTGAAGGCGTGGTCGATTTGCGTCAGGCAGGACTGTTGAAAGTAAAAGCCGGACTCACCTCGCTGGAAGAGGTCGAAGCCGTCACTAATCTTTAAGGAACACTTTTATGGCAACAGCGGCAAAAGCAACAGCGGCCAGGGCAGTAGCGGCGAAAGCAGTTAAAAAGGATGCCTCCTATCTGTGGGAAGGCATGGACAAGCGCGGCAAGAAGGTCAAAGGCCAGATGCAGGCCGGTGGCGAAGCGGTGGTTGGTTCAGTGCTGCGCAAACAGGGCATTACCGTCACCAAGGTCAAAAAACAGAGCACCCTGTTCAGTGGCGCGAAAAAGGTGACGGAAAAGGACATTACCCTGTTCACCCGTCAGCTGGCGACCATGATGAAGGCCGGCGTGCCTTTGCTGCAGGCGTTTGACATCGTCGGGCGTGGTCATTCGAATCCCTCGGTGCAGCGGCTGCTGGCTGAGATCAAGGCGGATATCGAAAAGGGCAGCAGCCTCACCCAGTCTTTTGCCCGCCATCCACTCCATTTTGACGCGCTGTACTGCAACCTGGTCGGCGCGGGTGAATCGGCCGGTATTCTCGAAGCGGTGCTGGACCGGCTGGCGGTGTACAAGGAAAAAATCCTTGCCATCAAGAGCAAGATCAAGTCGGCGCTGTTTTATCCCATATCCATCATCGTGGTGGCGTTTGTCATTACCGCCGTCATCATGATTTTCGTGATTCCGGCGTTTGAGGAGCTGTTCAGCAGCTTTGGCGCCGACTTGCCGGGACCGACCCTGGTGGTGATGGCGATCTCAAAGTTTTTCGTCAAATGGTGGTGGGCGATCTTCGGCGGCATTGGCGGCGGCATTTATTTCCTGCTGCAGGCGTGGAAGCGCTCGCGCAAGGTGCAGATGTTCATGGATCGCGTCATGCTCAAGCTGCCGATTTTTGGCGCAGTGATCGAAAAGGCCACCATCGCGCGCTGGACGCGTACCCTGGCGACCATGTTCGCGGCAGGCGTGCCGCTGGTTGAAGCGCTCGAATCAGTGGGCGGCGCATCAGGCAACCAGGTGTATGTCGAGGCCACCCAGAAAATCAAGGCCGAGGTGTCCACCGGCACGGCATTGACCGTGGCGATGCAAAACACCGAACTTTTCCCCAACATGGTGCTGCAAATGGCCGCAATCGGCGAGGAGTCCGGCTCGCTGGATTCCATGCTCAACAAAGTGGCCGACTTTTACGAAGCTGAAGTAGACGATGCGGTGGCAGCGATGTCCAGCCTGATGGAGCCGGTCATCATGGTGGTGCTGGGTACGCTCATCGGTGGCATGGTTGTCGCCATGTATCTGCCGATCTTCAAAATGGGTTCGGTCGTGTGATGACCTTGCTGTCAGGAGAGCCAGTCCTGTTCGCAGGGCTGGTTTTTTTATTCAGCCTGCTGGTTGGCAGCTTTCTCAACGTCGTCATTCATCGGCTGCCGAAGATGATGGAGACCGAGTGGCACGCACAGTGTGCCGAGTTGCGCGGTGAAACGCTGGCAGCATCCGCGCCATACAACCTCGCAGTCCCACGCTCGGCGTGTCCGCACTGTGGTCATCAGATCACCGCGCTGGAAAACATCCCGCTACTGTCCTGGCTGTGGCTGCGCGGGCGCTGTTCGTCCTGTGCCGCGCCAATCGGCGCCCGCTATCCGCTGGTGGAATTGCTTACTGCGTTGCTGTCGGCTGCCGCTGCCTGGAAATGGGGGGCGAGCGTGCAGACCGGGGGCGCGTTGTTGCTGATCTGGACGCTGGTTACGCTGGCATTCATTGATTTTGATACCACCTTGTTGCCAGACAGCCTTACCCAGCCGCTGCTGTGGCTGGGGCTGCTGTTTAATTTGAGTGGCACATATACCCACTTGGCGGATGCCGTCATCGGTGCCATGGCGGGTTACCTGGTGCTGTGGGCGGTGTACTGGTTGTTCAAACTGGCGACTGGCAAGGAAGGCATGGGCTATGGCGATTTCAAGCTGCTGGCAGCGCTTGGTGCCTGGCTGGGGTGGCAGCTGGTGCCCGTCACCTTGCTGTTGTCGTCGGTGGTGGGCGCGGCCATCGGTGTCGCCATGATTGTGCTGGTAAAGCATGACCGGCGCGTGCCGATTCCGTTCGGCCCCTATCTGGCGGGGGGCGGGTTGGTCGCGTTGTTCTTCGGTACAGAGTTGACGCAGGCCTATCTCGGGCAATTCTGATGTACGTGGTGGGCATGACCGGCGGGATTGGATCCGGTAAATCGACGGTCGCGGATGCCTTTGCGGCGTTGGGGGTGCCGGTGATTGATACGGATGTCATCGCACGTGAATTGACTGCCCCCGGCGGCGCGGCGCTGCAAGCCATTCGTTCGGCTTTTGGCGAACCCCTGATGCAGGCAGATGGCACGCTGGATCGCGTGGCCTTGCGTCGTCGCGTGTTCGCCGACGCCGCTGCCCGGCATCAGCTTGAGGCCATCCTGCATCCCGCCATCCGCCAGCGTGTCGAGCAGATGCTGGCGCACCTGACTGCACGCTATGCGCTGCTGGTGATCCCGCTGCTGGTGGAGACGGGCGCTTACCGGGAGGTGCTGAAACGCATTCTGGTGGTCGATTGTCCCGAAGAAATCCAGATTGCACGGGTGATGTCCCGGAGCGGACTGGCGCGTGATGAGGTCCTGGCGATTCTCGCTGCACAGGCGACCCGCGCTGAACGGCTGGCGGTTGCGGATGATGTCATCCTCAACACGGCGTCAATTGAAGACTTGCGTGCTGAAGTGGCTAATCTGCATCAATGCTATCTGGAGCTTGCAGCAGAATCGATGCCTTGATTTTTCAGTTGAATCGGCGACAATCGACCGATTCAACTCTGTGCGCTGCGGTGTGATCCATTACGAATATCCTCTGAGTGAACGTATCCGCACCCTGTTGCGGCTGGAAGACTTGTTCGACCGTTTTGCTGCCTATGCCGGTTCACCTGATTCGTCCGCTCATCATGCCGCCTTGCTGACCTTGTTCGAGCTGGCAGAGGTGGCCGCGCGAGCTGACCTCAAGTCGGATTTGCTGCAGGAACTGGACCGGCAGAAAAGCGTGTTGGCGGCGCTGCGCGGCAATCCGCACGTGCAGGACACCACTCTGGAGCAAGTGCTGACAGCAATCGAGTCGACCCATCATAAAATCCACCAGACGCCCGGAAAAGTCGGCCAGCACCTGCGTGAGGACGAATGGTTGATGGCAGTCAAGCAGCGTGCGGCCATTCCCGGCGGCATGAGCGAATTTGATCTGCCTTCCTATCATTACTGGCGACATCGCCCTGCCGAGGAGCGCATGGAGCAACTGCAACGCTGGCTGTTGCCGTTTGCGTCCATCCATTCAGCTATCGATATCGTGTTGGGCCTGTTGCGAGACAGCGGTCGACCCGAGCAGCAACACGCGGATAACGGCAGCTATCAGCGCATGCTGGAATCGCGCAACCCGCAGCTGATCCGCGTCACGCTGGACGACGCGCTGCCCTGCGTGCCGGAGATTTCCGCCAATAAATACATGCTTAACATCCGGTTTGTGCAGGTGGGCTTCGGGCAGGTGCGTGTCTGTTCCGACCTGGCGATCGATTTCGACCTGACTTTCTGCACGCTATGAAAATACCGGTGGTGACTTGCCCGACCTGTAACGCGGCCGTGAACTGGACCGCGGAGAACCGCTGGAAACCGTTTTGCAGCGAACGCTGCAAGTTGATCGATCTTGGGCAGTGGGCGACGGAAAAATATCGCGTGCCCGCTGAAGAGCAGGAACCGGAATCCGAGGACACGCCTCCGCTTGCGCAATAAAGCGCAAGCAAGGACGGTTTTATTTTTTGTAGGTCTTGACGCCGCTGGCGGTGCCCAGCAGCAACACATCCGCGCCACGCCGCGCAAACAGACCATTGGTGACCACGCCAACAATGTGATTGATCGCGGTTTCCAGTGAAACCGGGTCGATGATCGACAGACCGTGCACATCGAGAATGATATTGCCGTTGTCCGTTGTGTAACCCTCACGCAGACGCGGCTGTCCGCCCAGCTTCACCAGTTCGCGTGCCACGTATGAACGTGCCATCGGAATCACCTCGACCGGCAGCGGGAACTGCCCCATGACACCCACCAGCTTACTTTCGTCGGCGATGCAGATGAATTGCTTGCTGCATGCCGCGACGATTTTCTCGCGTGTCAGCGCGCCGCCACCGCCCTTGATCATGGCGAAGTGCTCGGTGATTTCATCGGCGCCGTCGACGTAGATTTCAAGTTCGCCCACGCTGTTGAGATCTAGCACCTGAATGCCATGGCTTTTCAGGCGGGTAGCGGTCGCTTCCGAGCTGGCGACGGCGCCGTCGATGCGGCCTTTCACGTCAGCCAGTGCGTCGATGAAATAGTTGGCGGTCGAGCCCGTACCTACGCCGATGATGCCGCCGCGGGCATACTCCACGGCAGCACGTGCTACCGCTTGCTTCATTTCGTCTTGAGTCATTTTGGTTTCGTCTATTTGAATTCAGCCCGCTAAGATAGCGGCATCGCTGTCTTTTTTCAAACCATCGCCATGAGCCAACCCGACGATTACCTTGAACGCATCCTCACTTCGCGCGTCTACGATGTCGCGGTGGAATCGCCGCTCGACCCCGCCCACAACCTGTCGCGGCGGCTCGGCAACACGGTTTTGCTGAAGCGCGAAGACCTGCAGCCGGTGTTCTCGTTCAAGTGTCGCGGCGCCTACAACAAGATGGTGCGGCTGAGCCCTGCCCAGCTGGCGCGTGGCGTGGTTGCGGCCTCGGCCGGCAATCACGCGCAGGGGGTGGCGCTGGCGGCGCAGAAGCTGGGTGTCTCGGCCACCATCGTGATGCCGGCCACCACGCCGAAAATCAAGGTCGATGCGGTGCTGGCGCGCAACGCGCAGGTGGTCTTGCATGGAGACAGTTACGACGATGCATACGCCCATGCCATGGAGTTTGCCAAGGAAGCCAAGGCCACTTTCGTGCACCCCTACGACGACCCCGATGTCATCGCCGGGCAGGGCACGGTGGCGATGGAATTGCTGCGCCAGCATCCGGGGCCCATCCACTCGGTCTACATCCCGGTCGGCGGCGGCGGGTTGATCGCCGGCATGGCGGCTTACATCAAGCGTCTGCGGCCGGACATCCGCATTGTCGGCGTCGAGCCCGAAGACGCCGACGCGATGGCGCGCTCGCTGGAAGCAGGCGAGCGCGTCACGCTGTCGCGCGTGGGTATTTTTGCCGACGGCGTGGCGGTGAAGCTGGTCGGCAAGGAAACCTTCCGGCTGACCCAGCTGTACGTGGACGAAATCATCCGCGTGAATAACGACGCCATCTGTGCCGCGATCAAGGATGTGTTCGAAGACACGCGTTCGATCCTGGAACCAGCGGGCGCGCTGTCGATCGCCGGGATGAAGGCGGCCATTGCCAGCGGCAAGCTCAAGGGCAAGACGCTGGTCGCGGTGGCATCCGGTGCCAACATGAATTTCGATCGCCTGCGCTATATCGCCGAACGTGCGGAACTGGGTGAACAGCGGGAAGCCGTGCTGGCTGTCACCATTCCCGAAACGCCGGGCAGTTTCAAGACCTTTTGCTCGTTGCTGGGCGCGCGCAACATCACTGAGTTCAACTACCGCTTTTCCGACCCCAAAACCGCGCGCGTGTTTGTCGGTCTGTCCGTGCCGGGTGCAGGCGAAGGCAAGCGGGTGGTCGAATTGCTCAAGCGCCACGGCATCGACGCGCTCGATCTCTCCGACAACGAAATGGCCAAGCTGCACATTCGCCATCTGGTGGGCGGGCGCGCACCCGATGCGGTCAACGAAGTGCTGTACCGCTTCGAGTTTCCCGAGCGCCCCGGCGCGCTGATGCGCTTTCTTGAAAGCATGAGTCAGGGCTGGAACATCAGCCTGTTCCACTACCGCAACCATGGGGCCGACCATGGCCGTGTGCTGGTGGGCATCCAGGTGCCGGACAAGGAAAAGCCCAGCTTCCAGACGTTTCTGGAGGGGCTGGGCTACCGTTACTGGGACGAGTCGCACAATCCTGCGTACCGGCTTTTTCTGGCCTGAGTGATATCCGGATGCCGCAGGCGTTCCTGCCGGGCAGGACGTCGGCGCCCTGGCAAGTGGGGCGAGGCCGTATGCAGAGGCGAATGGTTTTCTCGCTGGGCACGCGTGCTGGCGGACGTAAAGTCAAACGCCCTGACCTGTTGCACACGCCGCACCGTGAAAAATTCAAAAACGGGATCAAACCTTTGGATTAATTGCGGTCTATTGGATTCTGGCGCGCACGCCAGGCACCGCTTGCGGCGGATGGCACCCTCGCCTTGTTTGCTGGAAACGGCTGCGTGTTAACCTCGATCCATGATGAAATTTCTTTACGTTTTGATCCTGAGCCTGTTTGCCGCATTACCGGTCTGGGCAGAAACAGGTGATGCGGCTGTACAGCGTGCGCATGCAGCCTATGGCGCGCGGCAGGTGGCAAACCTCGAACGCGCTGCGGCTGAGGTGCCAGCTGATCACGTGTTGTCACCCTATGTCGAGTATTGGCGTCTGATGCTGTCGGGGCGGGCTGATGAGGCACGCATTGTCGATTTTCTGGCGCGCTATCCGGACAGCCGCCTGGCCGAATCCGTTCGCGCCGACTGGCTCAAGTCCCTGGGCGCACGGGCAGCCTGGCCGCAATACCTGGCGGAGTATCCGCGTCTGGTCAAATCCGATGTCGCGCATCAGTGCTATGCCTATCGTGCCGAATGGGCGCAGGGCAATCGCAGCCATGTACGCGAGGCGGTGGCGTTGTGGTTCAGTGGACGGGATTTGCCGAATGCCTGCGATCCATTGTTCAGCCAGTTGATGGATGCCGGGCTTATCAATGAAGAGGATGTGTGGCGGCGCATGCGGCTGGCGCTGGATGCAGGCAATCTACGGGTGGGGCAGGCCGTGTCCCGTGCCCTGCCGGAAGCGCAGCGCACCGCTGCGAGCGCGTTCGATCAGGCGGCGCGCGATCCGGCACGACTGCTGAGCAGTGGCAAACTGGACCTCAACCAGCGAGGCGAGCGCGAGCTGGCCTTGTATGCGCTGGATCAGGTCGCAAAAAGCAACTCCCGTTCGGCCGAGTCGGCACTGCAGAAAATCGCCTCGAAATTGAACGAGGCCGAGCAGCAAGCTGCCTGGGCGCGTCTGGCCACCTGGGCAGCACGCCGTCATGAGCCGGTCGCACTGGACTGGTACCCCCGGGCGGGCACTGTTGCCGTCACTGATTTTCAGCGCGAATGGTGGGTGCGTGTTGCGTTGCGAGCAGGCGATTGGCCGAGCGTGCAACGGGTGATCGAGAGCATGGGCGAGGCGACCCGTACGCAGGCTGTCTGGCGTTACTGGCGCGCGCGCGCGCTACAGGCCAACAACCAGCGGCAGGCAGCGAATGCGATTTTTCTGGCACTGGCGCGCGAGCATCACTACTACGGTCAACTGGCGCAGGAAGAACTGGGGCCGGTGATGCAGGCACCGCAGATCAATGTCAAAACCGGTGGCGAAAACCTCGCGGCCATTGCGCGCAACCCTGGCATTGCACGGGCGCGGGCTTTGTATGACCTCGGCTTGCGCAGCGATGCCGCGCTGGAATGGAACTGGACGATCCAGTCATTTACCGACACCCAGTTGCTGGCCGCCGCCGAGTTGGCACGGCAGATGGCGTGGTATGACCGCGCCATCAACACCGCTGAACGTACCCGCGAACTGCATGATTTCGAGCTGCGTTTTCTGGCACCGTATCGCGAGCTGGCGCAGCAGGCTGCGCGCGATAACCAGATCGATGAAGCCTGGGTGTTTGGCCTGATGCGGCAGGAAAGCCGCTTCATCAATGTTGCCCGCTCCGGGGTCGGGGCATCCGGACTGATGCAGATCATGCCGGCTACTGCGCGCTGGATTGCGCAGCGGCTGGGTATCAAGCGATTCAACACCAGCGAAATGCAGGATCCCGCCCGCAATATCCAGTTCGGCTCGTATTACCTGAAGCATGTGCAGACCAGCCTGGATGGCTCGCCGGTGCTCGCCACCGCCGCCTACAATGCCGGCCCGGGACGCGCGCAGCGCTGGCGTGGCAATCAGCCGATGGAGGCTGCTGTTTATATTGAATCGATCCCGTTTGCTGAAACCCGCGACTACGTAAAAAAAGTGATGAGCAACGCCATGTATTACGCTGCGCGTTTCGGCCAGCCTTCGGTGCTGCTGAAAGACCGGCTGGGTGTGGTGCCGCCGCGCAAGACCCCGGCTGCAAGTCCGTCGTGAACGGGCAAGTCGCGCGCAATGGAGGCGTTCCGCGCTAAAATCAGGATCGTCTTATATACAGATAACCTTAAATAATCATGAAGATTGAACGCATTTGCATTCTGGGCGGTTCCGGCTTTGTCGGTACGCATCTCGTCAGCCAGCTCGCCGCCCGTGGCCTTCAGGTTCGTGTGCTCAGCCACCGTCGCGAAATGGCCAAGGAACTGATCCTGCTGCCCACGGTTGAAGTGGTCGAGGCTGACGTGCACGATCAGCAGGAGCTGATCCGCCAGTTCCGGGGCATGGATGCCGTGATCAATCTGGTGGGCATCCTGCATGAGGACAAGATCGGCCGCGTCGACCTGCCGAGCGCACGGCGCGGCGACTTCCATCAAACCCATATCGAACTGCCGCGCAAGGTGATCCACGCCTGTGGCGAAGCCGGCGTGCATCGTTTGCTGCACATGAGCGCGCTGGGTGCGCATCCCAACTCGCGCTCGGCCTACCAGCGTTCCAAGGGCGTGGCCGAGTTCCTGGTGCGCGAGTCCGGGATGCACCACATCGAGCACGAAAGCTGGTATCTCAATGGCCCCAAGCTGATCCATGGCTATGGCCTGAATATCACGATTTTCCGCCCGTCGGTGATTTTTGGCCGGGGTGATTCGTTCCTGACCATGTTCGCCCGCCTGCTCAAAACTTTCCCCATCATGCCGCTGGGCAATGCGAATGCACGCTTTGCGCCGGTGCACGTGGACGACGTCGCGCGCGCCTTTGCCGACAGCCTCGACAACACGGCGACCTATGGCCAGAGCTACGATTTGTGCGGGCCCAAGGCCTACACCCTGAAAGAACTGGTGAGCTACGTCGGTGAAGTCATCGGCAAAAAGCGCAGCATTTTTTCGCTGTGTAATTTCTGCTCCTACCTCCAAGCCTGGGCGCTGGAATTCAAGCCCGGCAAAAAGCTGATGACGCGCGACAACTTTTACGCCATGTGCACCGATAACGTCTGCAAGGGCGGCTGGCCCGACGTGTTCGGCTTTCAGCCTGCCGCGCTCGAAGCCATCGCGCCTGAATATCTGAATGCCGATTCGCCACGTGCGCGTTATGAAGGCTATCGGGAGAACGCCGGGCGTTGATGTATGCGGACCGTGTACGAAGCGTCGAATTCGATTGAAGCCCATATTCTGCAGGGGTTTCTCATGCAGGAGGGAATCGCTACCCAGGTAGTCGGTGCGTATCTGCAGGGCGGCATGGGCGAGCTGCCGGCGCAGGGCTTTGTGCGTCTGCTTGTTGGCGAGGATGATTATGAGCGGGCGCGTGCAGCAATTGCACGCTGGGAGGCCGCCAGCCCTTTACCCTGAAAGCCGCAATTGATCGCCCGTTACCGCAATGAGGGTTGCATGAATACTGACTTGACAGCTTTCGTTCACATTCACGGCTTGGGTGACATTGCCACGTGCCTGCGGCTCCTGCTGGATGTCGGCCGCGTCAGCCTGCTTCGTGGCTTCGAGGCAGGCACCCACCTCCATCCAACCACAGCTTCGGATGCGTCCGGCTGTGGCTTCCTCGATTCATGAAATCCTACGTTGTCGGCGGTGCCGTGCGCGACCGTTTGCTGGGCCTGCCCGTAGCCGATCGCGACTACGTGGTCGTCGGCGCCACGCCCGAGCAGATGGTGGCGCTGGGTTACCAGCCGGTCGGCAAGGACTTTCCGGTTTTTCTGCATCCCGGCACCCACGCCGAATACGCGCTGGCGCGCACTGAACGCAAGTCCGGCGCAGGCTACAAAGGCTTTACCGTTCATGCCTCGCCCGACGTGACGCTGGAGGAGGATCTGTCGCGCCGCGACCTCACCATCAACGCCATCGCCGAGGACAGCGACGGCGCCTTGATTGATCCCTACGGCGGCCAGCGCGATCTGGTCACGCATACTTTCCGTCATGTGAGCGAGGCGTTTGCCGAAGACCCGGTGCGGATCCTGCGGGTGGCGCGTTTTGCTGCCCGCTTCACCGCGTTCACCGTGGCGGCGGAAACCAACGCGCTGATGCGGCAGATGGTGGATAACGGTGAAGTCGATGCGCTGGTGCCTGAACGCGTATGGCAGGAAATCGCGCGCGGACTGATGGAAGCGCAGCCGTCGCGCATGTTCCGGGTGCTGCGCGACTGCGGCGCGCTGGCCCGACTGTTCCCGGAAATCGACCGCCTGTTTGGTGTGCCGCAACCGCCCGCCCATCATCCTGAAATTGATACCGGCATCCACGTCATGCTCGTCGTCGATTGGGCTGCGCAACACGGGTTCAGTCTGCCGGTGCGCTTCGCCGCGCTGACGCACGATCTGGGTAAGGGCGTGACGCCACCCGAGTTATGGCCGAAACATCACGGCCACGAAGCGAAAAGCGTCGACCTGGTGCGGGCTTTGTGCGAACGCATCCGGGTTCCAGCCGATTGCCGTGATCTCGCGGTTGCGGTCGCGCGCGACCACGGCAACGCGCACCGCGCGCTGGAACTTCGCGCAGCCACGATCGTCGAACTGCTCGAACGCGTCGACGCGTTTCGCCGCCCGGACCGCTTCACCGAGTTTTTGCAGGCCTGCGAATGTGATTTTCGTGGCCGACCCGGCTATGAAACACGGGATTTTCCCGCAGCGGATTTTTTGGCGCAGGCGCTTGCGGTTGCGCGCGCGGTCGATGCTGGCGCAGTAGCTCGGGCGTCTGCGCCAGACAAGGTGCGCGAAGCGGTATTCCACGCACGCGCGACAGCAGTCGACGCCTGGAAACAATCACGTTGAGGAACCACCATGCCCTACAGTGAACAAACCGTGCAGTCCGTTCGCACCTGGTCGGACAAAACCTTCAGCTTCACGCTCACCCGTCCGCAAGATTTTGAGTTTGCCAATGGCGAGTTCGTCACGCTTGGGCTCAAGCGCGAAGGCAAGCTGGTGGCACGTGCGTATTCCATCGTGTCGACCGCCGACCGCGACCATCTGGAATTTCTCAGTATTCACGTGCCGGATGGCCCGCTCACCAGCCAGTTGGTGCATGTCCAGCCGGGCAGTTCGGTGTGGGTGAACAGCAAGGCCACCGGATCGCTCACCCTGAACCATGTGTTGCCCGGACGGACGCTGTACATGCTGGCGACCGGCACCGGCCTCGCGCCCTTCATCAGCCTGGTGCGCGATCCGGCCACCTATGTGCGGTTTGAACAGGTGGTGCTGGTGCATTCGGTGCGCAGCGTGGCCGAACTGGCCTACCGCGCCGAACTCGAAACCATGGGCAACCCGCAGTTGCATTACGTGCCGACAGTGACGCGCGAAGCGTTTGCCACGCCCGAACGCGGGGCCGACCTGTTCCGCTCCGGGGCCCTGTCGCACAGTCTCGGACTGCCCTTGCCCGACCCCGAGCACGACCGCGTGATGATCTGCGGCAACCCGGAGATGACGCGCGAGATGACGACGTACCTTAAAGACATTGGGTGGACGCTGACCAACCATCGCGGCGTGGGCAACTTCAGCACCGAACTGGCCTTCGTCGTCCATCACGAATAAGCCCCGCCCATGAAAAAGCCGCCTCGGTTTGAGGCGGCTTTTTTACTTGCGGTCAGCGGGACTCAATCATCCCAGCCACGGCGGTTGTCGTGACGGCGATCGTGATTGCGGTGATTTCTCCGCTCGTCATGCCAGTCGCGATGGGCATGGCGATGCTGGGCGCGATGACCCCGGTAATAGGGTTCACGCACAACCACCGGCGCGTAGTAGTAAGGCGCCGCGACGACATGGCGAGGACCGCTCTGGTAATACGCGTTGAAGCCGTTGAACGGGGCGCCGCCGATGGAGATGGCAACGCGCGGCTGGGTCACGACAACGCGGCTTGGAGCGCTGTAGCGGTCGCCATAACCGTCTCCGTAACCGTGGCGGTCACCTGAGGCGAGCGCAGCGACAGGCGTGAGCAAAAGTGCAGCAATCAAAGTGGTGCGTAACATGATCTGTTTCCTTTCATGAAGTGGGGAGGGATTGCGCGGACGGCTCAACTGCGCCGGCCTTTTTTCCAGCCATTGCCGCGCTGGTCTTCTGCGATGCTGTATGACACGTTGAGTTTGAGGAACTCGCCCGGGTCATAGGGCAGGCGAGTCATGAATTCGCGACCGTTGAAGCGGTAGCGCACGTCGTATCCGATCAACACCTGGCGGGTGTTGTCGTGGAGGGTGCAACGCTCGACCTGAGTGGGGCGCGACTCGGTGGTCACGCCACGACCATTCCAGCGGTCGCCCACCACGGCACCGGTGGCGGCACCGACGGCGGC
>MGZO01000130.1:24797-32018 GCA_001802655.1 Hydrogenophilales bacterium RIFOXYD1_FULL_62_11 | reverse complement strand
AGGTCTGCGTTTCATAGCCGGTGGTTTCGGTCCAGCACTCCCGGCGCGGCTCGTTGACGATGTCGTAAACCGGCACGCTGTCGAGGACAGGTGCGCGTACGATCATTTCGTCGTCCAGGCGTCGGTCGGCCTGGGCAGCACTACTGGCTGCGAACAGCGCGGTGATCAGTGCGGTGTTGAGGATGCGTGATTTCATGCGGACTCTCCTTGTTTGATTCAAAGTGGTACGTGTGGGTGATGGGGTTAGCGACGCGGCGGACGCGGCTCGCGGCCTTTGTCGTCAGCTTGATTCTGTTGCTGGCGGCGCTCGTAGCCATAGCCGTAGCCGGCAGGTTCGTCGCGAGTCGTTTCGCGCTTGTTGCTGTTGCGTGTGTCCTTGTTCTCGGCGCGTGGATCCTGGCGAGCGTTGTCGCGGCTATCGCGCTGGGCCAGCATGAACGATTCATCCGGACCGCGCGGATTGGCTTGGGCGGGCACAGCCAGCGCCAGCCCCAGTACGGTCAGTCCAAGCATTCCAATGTGACGTGTGTTCATGGTGTCTCCTTGTTCGGGAGGCGATGACTCGCTTCCACGCTTCGCAGTTTGGATGGGGAAAGTAAGCGCTCTGTTTCGCGCACGTGCGATTTTGTAACCGTGTGTAACCGGTTGGGAAGCGCGCAGGGGCCGCGCTATAGTGGCCGCATGGAACAAGACCTGATTTATGTGACCGACGACGACCCCGGCATCCGCGAGTTGGTGGCCGAGTATCTGACCGCACAGGGCTATAGGGTCGAGACGGCAGCAGACGCCGCCGCGCTGGATCGCTTGCTGGCGGAGCGCCTGCCCCGGCTCGTGGTGCTCGACTGGATGATGCCGGGCGAAGATGGCCTGTCGGTTGCGCGTCGCCTGCGGGCGCAGCCGGGGTTTCCACCCATCATCATGCTGTCGGCCAAGGGCGAGGATATCGACCGCATCATCGGCCTCGAAGTCGGTGCGGACGACTATCTGCCCAAACCGTTCAATCCGCGCGAGTTGCTGGCGCGCATCCGCGCAGTGCTCAGGCGGCAGGATGGGGTTACGCCGCAGGCCACGGTCGCTTCTGCCAAAACCTTTGCCTTTGGCCCGTTTGTCGCCAATCTCGATGCCCGCAGTCTCAGCCGCGATGGCAGCGAAATTACCCTCACCGGTGGCGAATACGAACTGCTGGAAATATTCGTCAGTCACGCCAATCGCGCGCTGTCGCGCGACTGGCTGATGGATCAGTTGCGCGGCTTCGAGCGCGATCCGTTCGACCGCAGTATCGATGTGCGGGTGAATCGCCTGCGCAAGAAAATCGAGGATGACCCAGCCAATCCGGCCTATATCCGCACCCAGCGCGGGCAGGGCTACCTGTTCGTGCCGCAGGGAAAGGGTTAAATGAGCCTGCTCAAAGGGTTGTTTTGAGCGATCATCGCAGCAAGCGAATCGGTATCCTTTGAATAAGCGCCCCTATAGAGACGAGATGACGCCTGCTTCTTCCGGAATGAGCAAAAAGGAACTGCGCCGTCATGCGCGGCTGGCCACATCGCAGACCGCGCATGTCCGCTTTGGCGAAGGCGTGGCCTTGCCGGCTGAAATTCGTGACTATTGCAAAACCGGGCTGTACGTGGCTTTTCCCGGTGCGCGCACCCCTGACGCGGCCATCTCTGTTCTGGTGGGCGATTCCGTACAGGTGATGTTTGCCCTCAGCGGCGCGGGCGAATTCCGGTGCAAGGGTCGGGTCGCGCATGTCTCGCCCGGCGGGGTCGGCGTTTTCACCGCGCCGCTACCCGAAGAAATGGTGGAAGCCTTGCGTACGGCGAGTGGACATCGTGCCCAGCCTGATTCAGGGAAGCCGGACTCCGGTCTGGATCCGCAACAGGTTCAGGCGCTGCAACTGGAATGCACCAGCCAGTTCCGCAGTTTTCTTGACGCAGTGATGCTGGACTTTTTCCAGCGAGCCACTGCGCGGCTGGGTGAAGCGGGCCAGGACGAACCGAGTTTTCTGGAGCGCTCCCGCTATAACTATGGCGTCCAGGAACTGGCGCAACGCCGCAGCCGCATTGAGGATGGTTTTTTTAATGCCATACGCGACCGCATTCAGGCTGTCGGACCGGTCGCAGGCGCGCCTTCGGACGAGCCTGTGGCGAACACCCTGTCTCTCGTCGACGAAGCCGAGTTTGAGGACTGGTTGAGTTTATCGGCGGTCATCAAGCAGATCGAGGCGGAGGTTGCCTCCCCGCTTGGCGAATTCGAGCAGCGCTACAGCCGCTTGACCGGCATGATGGTCGACAGGAAAAACAATCCCTTCGGCCCGGAAGTCATTGGGCACGCCTTCCAGGATGCCATTCAGGTACTGGATTTTTCCAACCCCATGCGGGCGGTTCTTTACCGGGCGCTCGGGCAGGCGGTGTCAAACCAGATCCCGCTGCTTTACCCGCAACTTAACCAGGCGCTGGCCGCCGTACTGCTGGCCACCCCGCCCGAGCCGAAACGCGACAAGCCGAAATCGAAGCCTGCCAAGGCCGCAGTTGCAGAGGTTCAATCCGCAGCAAGCGACAAGCCCAGGCCGGATCTGGCCGAAATCGCCGACACCCTGAACGCACTGTACAAGCAGGATCAGGCGGGCACGTCCCCTGCGCCGGAAAGTGCCGAATACAGCCTGGATCGTATTCTGGCGAGCCTCAATCAATCCCAGCGACGCGCAGCAAGTGACGCACTGGCTGCGGCTGCCGCGCAATCCGGCACTCGGATGGGGCCGTCCCCGGGGCATCCGGCTGCCGCGCGGCCCGAAATCCTGCCCATGCTCAGTCGCTTGCAACAGACCGCGCGCCAGATGGCGGGGCGCGATGAGGCGGCGCCGGGATCGGTTGGGATGCCAGACGGCGGCAGGACGGCATTGCCGGAGCTCGACCTGCGCGAGTTGCAGCACGCCCTGGACAGCTTGCCTCTGGTGAGCCAGACCCCGTCAGGGCGGTCGTCTTCATTGACTGCCCGGATTGATGCGCACCTCGCTGCAAGCGGGGGGGCGGCGAGACGGATTGCGCCGGGTCAGCGGCAGATTCTGGATACCACTTCGGATCTGTTCGCCCGGGCGCGTGCGGACTTTGTGCCCAGCTCGGATGTGGAATTGCTGGTGAAGCGGCTGGAGCGTCCGCTGCTCAAACTGGCGCTGCAGGACACCAATTTCCCCAACCTGCCCGACCATCCCGCCCGGCAGGTGCTCAACCTCATCGAGCAATACGCCGTGGCGGCAGATGACAAGGGCAAGTTTTTCGATGCCAAGCTGCAACGCTTCCTCTACCTGCTGGTGGATCGCGTCTGCAGCCGGGCTGATGAAGACCCAGGCGTTTTCGAGGGGGTTCGCGACAGCCTGGAAAAGGTGCTGCTACCGATCCTGCAAATCCGCAGAACGCGCGTGGCGCGCCAGCAGGAAGCCAGCGAAGGGCGGGAGCGCATCCGTTCGGCCCGCGCCCGGGTCAACGCGGCGCTGGAGCAGCGTTTGGCCGGGCGCGAAGTGCCCGCCATGCTGCTGCGTCTGCTGGACGCGGGCTGGCGCCAGTCTCTCGTCCTGCTGGAAATGCGCCAGGGCGCGCACGGCGAGTCCTGGGACGCAGGTCTCGCCGTGCTGGACCGGTTGTTCGCCTGGCTCGACCCCGCCCAGGCAGACGAGTCCCGCACCGCCGAGGCAGCCCAGACATTGCTGAATGAGATCGAGCGCACCCTGGCAACGGTCAATGTCGACGCCAAGCTGCTGGCTGCCTTCATGGATGAGTTGGGCGACAGACTGGCCGATGCGTCGTTGAGTCCCGCAGCCGTAACCGCCATGGTGCGGGTTCCGCCGGGCAGGTTGGCACCCTCGCGTGGCGAGAGCGATGCGCCGGCACATCGCCGGCTGGCGGAACGCCTGCGGGTGGGCGACTGGTGGAATTTCAGTCTGGACGGCGCCTGGGTTCCGATGCAACTGATCTGGGTCAGCCAGCCACCATTGGGCTGCGCTTTTTCCAATCGCTCCGCGACCAGCAAGACGGATCTCACCCTGGCCGAGCTTTCCCGACGGATGCAGGGCGGGCTCGTCAAACCGGGCAAGGATCTGGATCTGCCGCTGTTCGAGCGCTCGGAGCATGCCCTGTTCGACGAGACCTACCAGCGCATGGTGCATCAGGTCATGCACGATCCGGTGACGGGATTGCTTAATCGCAAGGGGTTCATGCATCACCTGAACCAGTTGACCCTGCCGGATCAGGCGGACAAATCGCACGCGATCGGCATCATCGAGTTTGACCAGTTCCGCGTGATCTACAACACCTGTGGCGTAGAGGCGGCGGAAAGCCTGAGCCGCAGTCTGGCCAGGGAGGTTCGCGCGCATATCGGCCCTGATGCGCTGCTGGCCACCTTCCGCGACGATACCCTGGCGGTCCTGCTGCCCAACTGCAACCGGACCGATGGTTGCCAGGCTGTCGACAGCCTGCTCAAACAGGTGAAGGATTATTCTTTCCAGCATGGGCAGCACAGCTACAGCATCGGCTTCAACATCGGTTTGACCGAATATGCGCCCACCCGCTTCAGTGCGGTAGAAGCCCTGCGGCACGCCGATTCGGCCTGCATCACGGCCAGGTCGATGGGGCGCAACCGGATGCAGATTTATGAGCAGGCCAGTCCTCAGCTGCAGTCGCAGGAATCGCTGATGGACTGGGCGGGGCGCATCGACGCCTTCCTCAAGGGCAATGGCTTGTATTTGCGCTGCCAGCAGGTCATGCCCATTGGTGCGGACACGCCGCTCTTGCCCTATTACGAAATTCTGCTGGGTATCGACAGCGAGGCCGGGCAGGAAATCAGTCCCATGCACTTCGTTTCCGCAGTGGAAAGCCTGCAGCGCTGCCACGAGCTGGATATCTGGGTGATGCAGAAAGTGTTCGAATGGATCAGGGCCCATCCGTCGGCTTTTGCATCCCTGGGGGGCTTCGCCATCAACCTGTCCGCCAACTCGCTGAGCAATCCCGAGGTGATGAACTATCTGCAACAGGTGCTGCCAGGCGGCGATATCCCCACCCACAAGATTGCCTTTGAGATTACGGAAACTGCCGCCATCGAGAGTTATGGCGCCGCGCAGGATTTCATCCGGGAAATTCGTCGCTATGGCTGCAAGTTCTCACTGGACGACTTTGGCAGCGGCTTCACTTCCTACGCTCACCTGAAGAACCTGCGCACCGACACGCTTAAAATTGACGGCAGTTTCATCAAGGACATGCTGCAGAACCCCGACGACTTCGCCATGGTCAAGTCGATGAACGACATCGGACATTCGCTGGGCCTGATCACGGTGGCCGAATACGTGGAGTCGCCCCTGATTCTGGAGGCGCTGCGGGAAATCGGGGTCGACTATGCCCAAGGCTACGCCCTACACAAGCCCTGCCGCATCGACGATCTGCTGCCGGCGCAGGCGCCGGCATTCGGGAAGTGAGCGCCTGTCGGCTACGCAGCCAGTGTTTTGGCCGGCGGCGCATTTGAGTATCGGGTCCATGCCGCATTCCCTCTTCGCCCGTACTGCGCTGACACTGGCGCTGGCTTTCATCGTGTTTCAGGCGGCTGCGTTCTGGGTGGTGTATCGCACCCTGATCGTGCCGGTGGCGGAACGTTCGGCGAATGATCTCGCCGGCTTGATTGTGCTGTCGGCGCAAACCTGGGTGGAGCTGCCGCCGCAGACGCGTGCGGCATTCGAGCGTGAACTGGCGAGCCGCCACGGCTTGCGCCTGACCACCGTCGATGTCGGCGCGACCGCCGATGTGCAGCCATTCACCTTTCGTCGCCAGATCGAGGCCGCATTGAGTCAGCGGACGGGTACTGCCGTGAGCTTGAAGGGCGTGCCGGGATCGGCCGCGGCGTGGCTCGATATTCCGCTCGGCGGACATGATTTGCGGGTGGGGTTTTTCCCCGACCGCTATGCCGTCAAGTTGCCGCTGGCCGCCATCGCCGTGGTTGCGCTGGGCACCTTTCTGAGCCTGCTCACCGCGCTGATGCTGGTGCGTCGCATCACGGTTCCACTGGCCCGCGCGGTGCAGGCGACCCACCAGGTGGGGGCGGGCGAATTGCCCGAGCCGCTGCCGGAAACTGGTCCCTATGAACTCGCCGAGCTGGCGCGCCGTTTCAACCGCATGGCGCAGGAGGTGCGCGAGTTGCTGGACAACCGCACCACCTTGCTGGCGGGCATTTCGCATGACTTGCGTACACCGATGACGCGCCTGCAGCTCAATCTGGAAATGTTGCGCGACGACGCCAGCCCTGGGCGGATCGACCGTGCTGTCGCTGATTTGGCTGACATGAACCGGCTGATCAGCGGTTATCTGGCACTGGCGCGCACCACCCAGGCAGAAGCCAAAACGCGCTTCGATCTGGCGGCATTGCTGCATGCGGTGGCAGCGGATGCGGGGCTGGCGTGGTCGTCCGCATCGCCCTGCGAAGTGCTTGCCGGGCGACTGGCGCTGCAGCAAATCCTGGTCAACCTGATCGAGAACGCACAGCGTTACGGTGGCGGCACGCCGGTCGAACTGGCGCTGGAGTGTGGCGAGCAACGGGTGCGGGTGAGCGTGCGCGACAGCGGCGCGGGGATTGCGGCCGATCAGCTGGAAAAGGTGTTCAGGCCGTTTTACCGGCTGGAGGCGTCGCGTTCAGTGCTGACGGGCGGAACCGGGCTCGGGCTGGCGATCGTGCGTCAACTGGCAGAAACCAATGGGTGGAAAGTGTGGCTGGCTAACCGTGCAAGCGGCGGCCTGGAGGCAGTGCTGGAAATTCGCCGCCTATGAGGCGTGATGGCGTGGCATGTGGGGGCAATGTGCGGGCTGGCGCCGCAATACGCGTAACTCAACGAACAAAAGCGTCAGGCTGAACATGGACATCTGGTGTGTGCTGCCGCTAAACAGGCCCACGGGCGAGCGGGACAAACTTAAGCTCACACTGATGCATCGATTCAGTTGCATTACGCGCTCGGCTGGCGGGCGAACACCGAGAACTGCACGAACAGCACGGAGAGACTGGTGAGGCTCATGCGCTCGGTATGGCCGTAAAACCAGTCAAAAGGCGAGCGGCTCAGGGCAAGAACGAGTTGGGTTTGGCCGAATTGCAGTTTCATGATGTGCTCCTGAGTGAGGTTGGATGCTGATTTATATGCAATGCCTGTGCCAAATGGATTTCGGCCCCGGACTGGCTTGAAAATTCCAATAAAAA
>MGZO01000130.1:14568-24786 GCA_001802655.1 Hydrogenophilales bacterium RIFOXYD1_FULL_62_11 | reverse complement strand
TGACAACCTGCGTCGAACAGCCCAACACCCGGACACTCAAACAGGCTGTAACGGGCTGACAGGGTAGAATCCGCCCTCCCGCATCACTTAGTCAGGGTGCGCCCGCGCGCACAACCGCATGATTCTGCTTAAAAACATCTGCCTACGGCGCGGCACGCGCGTGCTGTTCGACAACGCCACGGCCTCGATCAACCCCGGCGAAATGGTCGGTCTGGTGGGGCGTAATGGCGCGGGCAAGTCCAGCCTGTTTGCGTTGCTGAATGGCACCCTGCACGAAGACAAGGGCGAATTTTCCATCCCGTCGCAATGGCGCATGGCGCAGGTGGCGCAGGACATGCCGGAAACCAGCGAGTCGGCGACCGACTTCGTCATTGCCGGTGACACCCAGCTCACGCTGGCGCAGGCCGAAGTCACCGCTGCCGAGGAAAGCGACGACGGCGAACGCATGGGCCATGCCTACATGGCGCTGCACGACGCCGGCGCCCACGACGCGCAGTCGCGCGCGCAGGCCTTGATCCTGGGACTGGGGTTCCAGGTGCGCGAGCTGAATCAGCCGGTCAACAGTTTTTCCGGCGGCTGGCGCATGCGCCTGCAGCTCGCGCGCGCGCTGATGTGCCCGTCCGACCTGCTGCTGCTCGACGAACCGACCAACCACCTGGATCTCGATGCGCTGGTGTGGCTGGAAGCCTGGCTGAAAAAATACCCCGGCACCATGCTGGTGATCAGCCATGACCGCGAGTTTCTCGACGCCGTGACCAACGTCACCCTGCACATCGAAAACGGGCAGCTCACCCGCTACGGCGGCAACTACAGCACCTTCGAGGACATGCGCGCCGAGCAGATGATTCTGCAGCAGGCGGCATTCGCCAAGCAGCAGGACAAAATCGCCCACCTGCAGGAATTCATCAACCGCTTCAAGGCCAAGGCGAGCAAGGCCAAACAGGCGCAAAGCCGGGTCAAGGCGCTGGACCGCATGGAAAAGCTGGCGCCGCTGCTGGCGAATGCCGAGTTCACTTTTGAATTCCAGGAGCCGCAGAACCTGCCCAACCCGATGCTGACCATCGACGACGCCAGCTTCGGCTATCCGCCAGCGGACGACGCGCCCGCCGGAACCCCGCCGACGGTGATCGTGCAGCACGTCAGCAAGTCGGTCTTCGCCGGGCAGCGCATCGGCATCCTGGGCGCCAACGGCCAGGGCAAATCGACGCTGGTGAAGACCGTCGCGCGCGAGCTGAAAGTCGTCGCAGGCGAAGTCGTCGAAGGCCGCGGCCTCAACATCGGCTACTTCGCGCAGCAGGAACTCGACGTCCTGCGCCCCAAGGACACGCCACTGGAACACATGATCCGCCTCGCCCGCGACACGATTGCCAATGGCGGCGCCGGCCAGTTCAGCAGCCGCGAGCAGGACCTGCGCAATTTCCTTGGTACCTTCAACTTCAGCGGCGACATGGTCAAGCAGGCCGTCGGCACCATGAGCGGCGGCGAAAAGGCGCGGCTGGTACTGTGCATGATCGTCTGGCAGCGGCCGAATTTATTGCTGCTGGACGAGCCGACCAACCACCTTGATTTGGCCACCCGCGAAGCGCTGGCAATGGCGCTCAACGAATTCGAAGGCACCGTCATGCTGGTCAGCCACGACCGCGCCCTGCTGCGTGCGGTGTGCGACGAGTTCTGGCTGGTCAGCCGTGGCGGCGTCGAACCGTTCGAAGGCGACCTGGACGATTATCAGCGCTATCTGTTGGACGAAGGCAAGCGCCTGCGCGAAGAACTGAAGCAGGCCGGTAAGCAGGCCGAAGTGCCAGCGGTGAAGGCCGTTGAACCCGCGCCGGTGGTGGCGAAGAAGCCGGTGTCATCGGGCAGGATCAAGTCGCTCAGGCAGAAGCAGGAGAAGCTCGACAAGAGCATGGCTGCGTTGCAGGCGGAAAAGGCGGCGTTCGAAGCCCGTTTGGGTGGCACGCTTTCTGTCGAGGAAATTGCCGAAACTGGCAAGCAGCTTCAGCACATCATTGATGAACTGGCGATTGAAGAAGGGGAATGGCTGGAGTTGTCGGGGGAGATTGAGGCGCTGGAAGCGGCGGGGGCTTAAGGCTGGCAGCGCGTGTGGCGGATAGGGTCGCAGGCTGGTGCGTGGTTGTTGCCGATTCATCGGCTATACAACCACGGCCTCCTCCTTGCGGGGGTTATCCGCCGTACGTGCCGTAGTGAAGGTTCTTGTTCGGCGGCCAATGGTCAGTCGTCCAGCAGAACCCCCGTCAACCACGCTAAAATGCCGCTTTCCCGAAAAGCCGCTGATCCGCCGTGAAACCCACTTTCCAGGACATCATCCTCACCCTGCAACGCTACTGGGGCGAGCGCGGTTGTGCGCTGCTGCAGCCCTATGACATGGAGGTGGGCGCCGGCACCTCGCACACCGCAACCTTTCTGCGCGCGCTCGGCCCCGAGCCGTGGAAGGCCGCCTACGTGCAGCCGAGTCGCCGTCCCAAGGATGGCCGTTATGGCGACAACCCGAACCGGCTGCAGCATTACTACCAGTTCCAGGTAGTGCTGAAACCGGCGCCGGCCGACATTCTGGAGCTGTATCTTGGCTCGCTCGAGGCGCTGGGCTTCGACCTCAAAAAGAACGACGTGCGCTTTGTCGAGGACGATTGGGAAAACCCCACGCTCGGCGCCTGGGGGCTGGGCTGGGAAGTGTGGCTGAATGGCATGGAAGTGACGCAGTTCACTTATTTCCAGCAGGTCGGCGGCATCGACGTGAAACCGATCACCGGCGAAATCACCTATGGCCTCGAACGGCTGGCGATGTATCTGCAAGGCGTCGAGAGCGTGTATGACCTGGTGTGGACGGAAGGACTCACTTATCGTGATGTGTATCACCAGAACGAAGTCGAGCAATCGACCTACAACTTCGAACACAGCGATGTCGATTTTCTGTTGACGGCTTTCCGTGCGCACGAAAAAAAGGCGCAGGAGCTGATTTCAGTTCAACTGGCGTTGCCGGCCTACGAACAGGTGCTGAAGGCCGCGCATACCTTCAATTTGCTTGACGCGCGCGGCGCGATTTCGGTGACCGAGCGTGCTGCCTATATCGGGCGTATTCGCAATCTGGCGCGTGCGGTGGCAAAGGCTTACCTCGATTCGCGTGCGCGGCTGGGTTTTCCGATGGCACCTAAAGCCTGGGCAGATGAAGTCTTGGCGCAGATTGAAAAGAAGGCAGCAGCATGAGCGCCCCTGAAATGAATCAAGCGAATTTACTGGTTGAGTTGTTCGTCGAAGAGCTGCCGCCCAAGGCATTGAAAAAGCTGGGCGAGGCCTTTGCGGCTGCGCTGGCCGAAAGCCTGGTCGCGCAGGGGCTGGCCGCAGCGAATACGGCAGTCAGTCACTTTGCTTCGCCGCGTCGGCTTGGCGTGCATGTCGAAAACGTGCTGGCGTGTGCGGCTGAAAAATCCGTCTCAAGCAAGTTGATGCCGGTTGCGGTGGGCCTCGATGCCGCCGGCAACGCGACGCCTGCACTGTTGAAACGTCTGGCAGCCTTGGGCGCAGGCGCCAGTGCCGTCAGCCAGTTGCGGCGCGCAGCGGACGGCAAGAACGAAGCGCTGTTCTACGACAGCATCGCAGCGGGCGTGCCGTTGGTTGATGGCTTGCAGCTCGCGCTGGAACACGCGATGGCGAAGCTGCCGATCCCGAAGGTGATGACGTATCCGCTGGCCGATGGCTGGACCACCGTCAACTTCGTGCGCCCGGTGCATGGTCTGATTGCATTGCATGGCGCGGACATCGTGCCGGTTTCGGTGCTCGGTTTGAATGCCGGGCGCGAGACGCAGGGCCATCGTTTTGAAGCGCATGTGAGCCCGGTGGTGGTGACCTCTGCTGACAGCTACGCCGCGCAGTTGAAAGACGAGGGCGCCGTCATCGCCAGCTTCGCCGAACGCCGCGCCGACATCGTGCGCCAGTTGCAGGCCGCTGCTGCGCCGCTGGGCTTCAAGCCGGTGGACGACGATGCGCTGCTGGATGAGGTCACTGCACTGGTCGAGCGCCCCAATGTGCTGCTCGGCACGTTTGAAACCGCTTTCCTCGACGTGCCGCAGGAATGCCTGATTCTGACCATGAAGGCGAACCAGAAATATTTTCCACTACTGGATGCTGCGGGCAAGCTGACCAACCAGTTCCTCATCGTCTCCAACATCTCGCCCGCCGATGCGTCGGCGGTGATTCAAGGCAACGAGCGCGTGGTACGTCCGCGTCTGGCCGATGCCAAATTCTTCTTCGACCAGGATCGCAAGAAGAAACTTAAAGACCGGGTGTCGGGACTGGCCAAGGTCGTTTATCACAACAAGCTGGGCAGCCAGGGTGAGCGTGTGGAGCGTGTGCGTGCCATTGCGCGCTGGGTTGCAGAGAAAGTGGATGCGGATATCGAACTGGCGGATCGCGCCGCAGAACTCGCAAAGGCCGATCTGCTGACCGATATGGTGGGCGAGTTCCCCGAACTACAGGGCGTCATGGGAGGCTATTACGCTCGCCATGACGGAGAGGATGAGCAGGTCGCCCAGGCGATCGCGGACCAATATCTGGTCCGTCGCGACGAAACGGAAGACGTTTCCAATCTCGTCAGCGAAGTGCTGCAAATTGCCGACCGAATGGAAACACTGGTGGGCATTTGGGGGATCGGGCTCAAGCCGACGGGCGACAAAGATCCTTTTGCGCTGCGTCGCCATGCACTTTCCATCATCAAGTCCTTCCAGCTGCTTGGAGCCATGTTCGCGATGGACAAAACCGGGCTGAGACTGGATATCGATGAATTGATCGAATTCTGTCTATCCGTCTTCCCGTCCGGTGTGTTGGGCGAGAACGTGGCTGAAGAGCTCAAGCTGTTTATTTACGAGCGTAATGCCAACCAGTTGATGCCGTTTTTTGGCGCCGAGGCGGTTGCGGCAGTTTTTTCCAATATGCCGCCTCTGCATGAAATCGCGAAGCGATTGCGCGCGGTGCGCGCTTTCGCTGCGCTGCCCGAAGCCCCCGCGCTGGCCGCCGCCAACAAGCGCGTCGGCAATATCCTGAAAAAGGCCGAAGGCGAAGTGGGCGGCGTGGCCGATCCGGCACGCTGTGTCGAAGCGGCGGAAACCGCGCTGTTTGCTGCGCTGGGCGAGATTGCGCCGCGTGCCGATGCGGCGTTTGCGGCAGGTGATTACACCGCTTCGCTGCAAGCGCTGGCAGCGCTGAAAACCCCGGTCGATGCCTTCTTCGATCATGTGATGGTGAACGCCGACGATCCGGCGCTGAAAGCCAACCGGCTGGCGTTGCTGAACCAGTTGCACCAGACCATGAACCGGGTGGCTGACATCTCTCGTCTGGCCGCCTAAACTCCTGCCATGAAACTCATCATTCTCGACCGCGACGGCGTCATCAATATTCACTCCAGCCAGTTCATCAAGTCGCCCGATGAATGGAAACCCATACCCGGCAGCCTGGAAGCGATTGCACGGCTGACGCGCGAGGGCTGGCGCGTGGTGGTGGCGACCAACCAGTCCGGCCTTGCACGCGGGCTGTTCGAGATGGCGACGCTCAATGCCATCCACGCCAAGATGCACAAGTCAGTCACGCAGGCGGGCGGACGGATCGAAGCGGTGTTTTTCTGCCCGCATTCGGCCGAAATGGAGTGCGACTGCCGCAAGCCCAAGACGGGCCTGTTCAACGAGATTGCTGCGCGCTACGGCAAAGAGCTGGTTGGCGTGCCGGTAGTGGGCGATTCGCTGCGCGACCTGCAGGTGGCGGACAGCGTGGACGCCTGGCCGCTGCTGGTCAAAACCGGCAAGGGCAAAAAAACGCTGGCGGCAGGCGGCTTGCCCAAGAACACGTCGGTGTTTGACGATCTCAATGAGGCCGTCGATCAATTGCTCACCCTGGCATCATGAACCTGATCCGTTCGCTGGTTTTTGCGTTTCTGCAGACGCTGCTGACGGTTTTATTTACCGTGGTGGCCCTGTTCAGCTTTCCCTTTTCGGCACATGTCCGCTACCGCCTGATTACCGGCTACAACCATCTGGTGATCTGGCTGGCGCGCTGGGTGCTGGGCATTCGCTATGTGGTGGAAGGGCGGGAAAATCTGCCTTCACGGCCCGCCATCATCCTGGCCAAGCATCAGTCGGCCTGGGAAACCGTGGCCTTCCTGTTCCTGTTTCCGCCGGTCTCGCCGGTGATCAAGCAGGAGCTGCTGAACGTGCCGTTTTTTGGCTGGGCGTTTCGCCTGCTGTCACCCATCGCCATCGACCGCAGTTCCGGGCGCGAGGCGCTGAAGCAGATCGTGGCCAAGGGCGGCGCCAAGCTGGCGCAAGGCTTCTGGGTGCTGGTGTTCCCTGAAGGCACGCGCGTCGCCCCCGGCGAAAAGGGCAAGTACGGCATCGGCGGCAGCTGGCTGGCGGCCGAAACCGGTGCGCCCATCGTGCCAGTGGCGCACAACGCCGGTGAAGTGTGGCCGAAGAACGCTTTCATCAAACGCCCCGGCACCGTCACCGTACGCATTGGCCCGGTGATCGACAGCGCCGGCAAGAGCGCGGCCGAACTCACCCGCGCGGTCGAAGCCTGGATCGAAACCGAAATGACGAGGCTGCCCCCTGCTGCCGCGCGCCAATAGCGGGGTGTTGCAACTCGGCGAAGCGGCGGTGCCGTTCGCCCTCAAACGCTCGCGCCGTCGCCGCACCCTCGGGCTGACCGTGACGCCGCATGAAATCCGCATCCACGCCCCCAGCTGGACCCCGCGCCCCGAGATCGAACGCTATGTGGTCCAGCAGCACAGCTGGCTGGTGCGCACCTGGATGCGCATGCAGGCGCGCGCGCCGCAGGACGCTGCGCTGCCCGCCAGCAGCGTGCATTACCTCGGACGCGAACTGGCGCTCGATATCCAGGCCTCCCTGTTCGTCGAAGTGCATCGCCGCGGCGACACCCTGCGCATCCACGCCCCGCACGATGCCGATATCGACGACCTGATCCGCACTTGGCTGTATGAGCAGGCCACCCGCCTGCTGGCCTGGCGCCTGGCGCGCAATGCCCGCAAGCTCGGGCGCACGCCCAGCCGGTTTGCGCTGTCCAACGCGCAAACCCAATGGGGCAGCTGCACCCGTAGTGGCCATGTGCGGCTGAACTGGCGGCTGGTGCAGGCGCCGCTGGCAATCATCGACTACGTCGCCGCGCACGAACTGGCGCATCTGGTTCACCTTGACCACTCGCCGCGCTTCTGGTCGCAGGTTGCGGTGTTGTGCCCCGATGCGCTGGCGCGGCGTGCCGAGTTGCGTAACATGAGCGCAAGCTTGTTTCAGGTTTGAATTTATAAAAACTCAAGGCCCACCATCATGCGAATCCTTCACACCATGCTGCGCGTCGGTGACCTCGACCGCTCGATTGATTTCTATACCAGCGTGCTCGGCATGCAGTTGCTGCGCCGCAAGGACTATCCGGGCGGCAAGTTCACCCTCGCCTTTGTCGGCTACGACACCGAAGACAAGGCGGCAGTGCTTGAGCTCACCTACAACTGGGATGTCGACAAATACGAGATCGGCAGCGGCTATGGGCATATCGCGATCGAAGTCGACGATGCCTACGCCGCGTGCGATGCAGCAGCGGCCAAGGGCGGCAAGATACTGCGCCCGGCCGGGCCGATGTCGCACGGCACCACCGTGATTGCGTTTATCGAAGACCCGGATGGGTATCCGATTGAGTTCATTCAAAAAGGCACAGCGGGCTGGTCGCAGGCGCCTACGGGAAGCTGAACGAATGCCAATCGGAGATGTCGCGGGAGAGTTGCTGGGTGGTGTGCTGAGAGTTTTCGGCAATATTGTTCTTGATGTTTTGCTGGAGGTCCTTATTAGAGGACCTGGCTACCTGATATGCCGTATTTTCAAGAAAGACATTAATTCAGAAGGTGGTTGGGTAATTGTGGCCGGGATGGCCTTCTGGGTTTTCGTTGCGGTCGGTGGCTTCTACATGTATGCATACTTTTCTGAGGCCCTGGCTATAGATCGATGCTTAGACTCGGGTGGGGCATTCAACTATCAGAATAAACAGTGTCTTCAAAGCTGAATCCAAATCGGCACTTGGCTACGCTGTAGAGAGTCCAAAACATGGAACAACGCATCAGTCTCATTACCCTCGGCGTACATGACCTCGCCGCCAGCACCGCATTCTACGAAGCGCTCGGCTGGCAGCGATCGATGCGGCAGGCCGAAGGCGTGTCGTTCTTTCAGTGCGGCGGTATGGCGTTTGCGCTGTGGCCGTGGACGAGCCTGGCAGAGGATGCCGGCATCTCGCCCGAGCGCAGCGGCGCGGGCGGCTTTGCGCTGGCGTACAACACCCGCACGCGCGAGGAAGTCGATGCGGTGCTGGCGGAAGTGGCGGCGTTGGGGGCGGTGATCGTCAAGCCGGCAGCAGAGGTTTTCTGGGGCGGCTATTCCGGCTACTTTCGCGATCTCGACGGCCACCTGTGGGAGGTGGCGTGGAACTCGGGCTTTGCGCTGGACGCCGCAGGGGCGGTGACGCTGCCGGAATGAATGGGCGCCTTTTGGGGCGCGCGCCATTGCTTGGCTTAACTGATCGCCTTGGTGATCAAGGGCACCAGCGATTCAGGCAATTTGATCTTGCCGGACAGGGCAAAAGCCTGGGCGTTCTTCGACATCTTGCCCCAGGTGCGGCGGATGATTTCCAGCCATTTCGCTTCATCGTATTCGGGCTTGCTCGCGGCAAAGGCCAGCATGTAGTGCTCGATGAAGACGAGGTTGGCGATGTCTTCCAGCAGCTGCGTGTCCGGGTTGGCCTTGATGCCGCGCTTGCCCACCGCCTTCTTGACGCGCTCGATCATGGCGTCGTCGTAGCCGGCCTCGCGCATCAGTTCGCCGGCGGTGTTGGCGTGAAAGGTGTAGAGCCCGGTGCGCCACGCGTGATAGCCCTCCTTGTCCATCGGATAGCTGTTGCGCGGCACGGTCCAGCGGCGGATGTGCTGGGCGCGCACCGCCAGCTGGGCAGCTTCGGAGGCGTCCGGCGCGAAGCGGCCGATCATCTCCGACATGCGCCTGCCGTACAGCAGCTCCTTCGGCTGGCCTGCGTCCTGGTTGGGGTCTTCTGCGTTGGCGGCGTCGAACAGGGCGAGTGTCTGATTAAATCGCTCAAGGTTCTCAATCATTTTCAACTCCCTTGGCTCGGGTTTAAGTGACGGGGCTGCCTGCCAGATGCTGCGCGATGCGTTCGTAATCGGCCAGCGGCAGCGCTTCGGCGCGCAGCGTGGAATCGATCCCCAGCGCGGCAAATCCTTCCGGCTTCAGCAGGCTTCCCAGCGTGTTTTTCAGCGTCTTGCGCCGCTGCGAAAACGCGGTTTGCACCACGCGGGCAAACAGGGTTTCGTCGAGCGGCACGACTTCAGCCGGCGTTTTGGGAATCAGCCGCACTACGGCCGAGTCCACCTTGGGCGGCGGATCGAAGGCTGTGGGTGGCACGTCGAGCAGCCACTCCAGATGAAAGCGGCGCTGCAACATGATCGTCAGCCGCCCGTAGTCGTTGGTGGACGGTTCGGCGACCATGCGCTCGACGACTTCTTTTTGCAGCATGAAGGTCATGTCGCGGATGTGCGCGGCAAACGCCATCAGGTGGAACAGCAGCGGGGTGGAGATGTTGTAGGGCAGGTTGCCGATGATGCGCAGCTCGTGTCCCAGGGAACCGAAGTCGAATTTCAATGCGTCGCAGCTGTGAACGGTGAGGCGGTCTGCGGGCCAGGCGCGGTTCAGCCGCGCGACGATGTCGCGGTCGAGTTCGACTGCGTGCAGGTGCGGCAGGCGTTCGAGCAGGGGCTTGGTCAGTGCGCCGAGGCCGGGGCCGATTTCGACGACGGTTTCGCCCGGCTGCGGATGGATCGCGTTGACGATGGCGTGGATGATGCCGTCGTCGATGAGGAAGTTCTGGCCGAAGCGTTTGCGGGGGGTGTGCATGAGGGGGAGCGGTTAGCGGAGGAGAGGTGGGGTTAACCGTTCACGGCTCCCCGCTCACTGTTCACCATCTCCAAAGCCATCTCGATTGCCGCAACCAGACTGCCCACTTCTGCGCGCCCCGTGCCGACGAGATCGAGCGCGGTGCCGTGGTCGACCGAAGTGCGGATGAACGGCAGGCCGAGGGTGACGTTGACCCCGGCGCCGAAGCTGGCGTATTTGAGCACCGGCAAACCCTGGTCGTGATACATCGCCA
>MGZO01000130.1:14086-14486 GCA_001802655.1 Hydrogenophilales bacterium RIFOXYD1_FULL_62_11 | reverse complement strand
GCGCAGGCGCTCGAGTGCGGGTTCGATGATGTCGATTTCTTCGCGTCCGAGGTGGCCGGATTCGCCGGCGTGGGGGTTGAGTCCGGCAACGACGATGCGCGGGAAGGCGATGCCGAATTTGACTTGCAGGTCGGTGTGCAGGATGCGGATGACGTCAACCAGCAGCTTGGGCGTGATCGCATCGGCCACTTCGCGCAAGGGGAGATGGGTGGTGGCCAGCGCCACACGCAGGTCGCCGCCGACCAGCATCATCACGACTTTTTCCGTGCCGCTGTGGTCGGCCAGATATTCGGTGTGGCCGGTAAAGGCAAAGCCCGCTTCGTTGATGACGCCCTTGTGAACGGGCGCGGTGACGACGGCGTCATACGAGCCATTCATGCAGCCTGCGATGGCGGCATCG
>MGZO01000130.1:10992-13992 GCA_001802655.1 Hydrogenophilales bacterium RIFOXYD1_FULL_62_11 | reverse complement strand
CGCGGGCGCGCAGGACGTCGACATCGCCCAGCACCGTCAGGCGGCAGGGCAGTTCCAGGTGCGACAGCGCAATGCAGAGATCGGGGCCGATGCCAGCGGGCTCACCTGCGCTCAGGGCAATGACGGGCAAGTTCATCGGTGTGGACACGGGCTCAATCAATCCATCAATCAATGGGGCGCAACTCGACATAGGCCGAATCGCGAATCTGCCGCACCCAGTCCTGGAAGGCCTCTTCGGCCTTGCGTTCACGGATGGCCTGGCGCGCTTGCAGCTTCTGGCGCTCCTGGGTGACGTCCTGGTCGCGGCGCTCCAGCACCTGGATCAGGTGCCAGCCAAAGGGCGACTGTACCGGCTGGCTGAGTTCGCCCGGCTGCAGGGCATTCATCGCCTTTTCAAAATCAGGCACGGTATCGCCGGGGTTGATCCAGCCGAGGTCGCCGCCTTTGGAGGCGCTGCCGTCGTCGGAATGCAGGCGCGCGAGTTCGTCGAATTTCACGCCGTTGTCGATGCGTTCCTTGAGTTGCAACAGGCGGCTCTTGGCATCGGATTCCGAGGTGAGCTCGTTGGTCTTGATGAGGATGTGGCGTGCGTGCGTCTGCGTCACGCTGAGCGCGGTATCGAGTCCGCGCTTGTCGTTGAGTTTGAGGATGTGGAAGCCGTTGCTGCTTCTCAGCACCGGACTGATCTGGCCGGGTTGCAGCGGTTTCAGGGCGTCGACAAACAGCGCAGGCATCTTGCCGCTGGCGAGCCAGCCGAAGGCGCCGCCCTGCATGGCGTTGGGTGCATCGGATGAACTGGCGGACAACTGGGCGAAATCGGCGCCCTGGCTGAGCTGGGCCTGAATCTCATCGGCGCGTGCGCGGCGTGCCTGAATTTGTTCGGGCGAGGCGTTTTCGGGCACGGTAAGCAGGATGTGGGCGAAGTTGTATTCCGTCTCCGCGCCCTGCTGCGCCTTGGTTTGCAGATAGCCCTCGATTTCGGAATCGCTGACGGTGACGCGGTTGTCGACGTCGCGTTCGCGGGCACGGGCGATGAGGATTTCGTTGCGGATGGTGTTGCGCATGGCGTCGAGGCTCTGGCCTTCCTTTGCCAGTGCGGCTTCCAGGCCGGGCACGTCGATCTTGTTTTGTTCGGCAATGCGCTGGATGGCGCGCTCGACCTGTGCCGGATCGACCCGCACACCGGTGCTGCGGGCGTGTTGCTGCAGGGTGAGTTCGGTAATCATGCGTTCGAGCAGTTGTTTTTCCAGTACGTCGCGCGGCGGCAGCGGGGTGTTCTGGCGCGTCAGGACGCGCTCGGTTTCTGCGTAACGCTTGGCCAGTTCCTGGCGGGTGATGACCTCGTCATTGACGACCGCGACGATGTGGTTGAGTGGTACCACCTCGGCACGGACAGCCTGCGACGGCAGCAGCGCCGACAGCGTGATCAGCAGTAGCAGCATCCAGTGTGGGCTGAGCCAGTCAGGGCGTGAAATAGTCTTGGTTTGCATGGGGCGTGGGGGAAACTCAAAGTTCATTGCTGGGCAGGTATCCGGGGACACTTTGTTTCAATACGCTGACCGGATTGGAGCCGATGCTCCCCATTCCGTTCAGCTCAAGCTGGATAAAAAACGAATCGGTGGATTCCGTATCCTTGGTGGCGAGACGCTGGAATGCGCCGCGCAACAACCAGCAGCCGCCATTGTATTCAAGCCCGGCCAGGCCTTCGACCAGCTTGTTGTCGCGATAGGAGTAGTTGTAGCGGAACATGCCGTACCAGCGCCGCGCCAAGGGCCATTGCGCGGAGAGGTCGACCTGCTCGGTGCTCTTGTCGATGAAGTTGTAGCCGACATTCAGCACGCGACCCTGTCCGGGGCGGTAGGAGGTGCTGATGTTCTGCCGGACGGCGGTGCCGTTCTGGGTGTCGAACTGCCAACCGCCCGCCACGCGCCAGGCTTGGGTGACCTGCCCGCTCACGGCCACCAGCACGTCGGTTGAATTGCTGGTGCGCGCCGCCACGCCGGGCAGGGTGACTTGCTGTGAGCTGAAGTAATAACGCTGGCCGAGCGTGATCTGCAGGCGTTCGAGTCCGCTGGCAGCCTCGGTGAAGCGGCTGGTGACCGCGACCGTCAGCTGGTTGGCATCGTTGACGCGGTCGCCGCCGATGAACTTGTTTTCGGTGAACATCTCGGCGTAACCGAAGTCGAGCTGGGCAGTGTCGAACACCGGAATGTTGGTCTGGTCGCGGTAGGGCGCGTAGACGTAATACGCACGGGGCTCCAGCGTTTGCGCGTAGTCGGTTCCGGCAAAGCGGAACGGGCGGTCAAAGGCGATGCCGCTGTCAAGGCTGAAAATCGGCACATTGCGCGTGATCTGCTGCTCGGCGACGGTTTGGTTGTTGCTGTCGTCCAGTGCGTAGTAGCTGCTGTGCCAGCCGATTTGCGGCGTGATGTAGCCGAATGAGTTGGTGAACGGCTTGCGCAGGGTGGGATAGGCCAGCACCCGCGCGCCTTCGATCAGGCTGGCATGCGAGAAGCGCGTGGCTTCGGCCTGCAGGTTGAATTCGATGCCGGGGCCAAACGTGTCCGCCATGCCCAGGCGCGCCTGCGGCAGCCGCGCATACGGTTCAACGATCCGGGTGGTCGAGGTCGAGTCCTGCAGGGTCTGAAACGACTGCGCGCGCAGTTCGGCATTCCAGTTGCGGTGTTGCGTGCTGAGCCAGACTTCGCGGTTGAGGTTGCTGACCGAGGTGACGGACACCAGATTGGACAGGTCGCGAAAATAATCGTCGTCCGACACCCGGTTGTACGACATGCCGGCCTGGGTGCTGGCGTTGATGCGATAGCTATTGTTGAGCACCGTGCTCCAGCGCGAGCGATCGAGTGCATTGTCGTTCGGCAGGTATTCGAGGCGATTCACCCCGCTGGCCTCGCTGAGCAGATAGCGGAATTCGCCCCCCAGTTGCACCCCGCGCTTGGACAGCAGGCGCGGATACAGCGTGGCATCGTAGTTGGGTGCAAG
>MGZO01000130.1:1209-10977 GCA_001802655.1 Hydrogenophilales bacterium RIFOXYD1_FULL_62_11 | reverse complement strand
CGAGCCATGGCGTGTAGAGAATCGGCACGCCCAGAAAATGCAGGGTGGTGTTGTACGCGGTGCCGACCTGGCGCGACTTGTCGATATCCAGTTCGCCTACCTTCAGATACCAGTCGTCGTTGCCGAGCGGGCAGGTGGTGTAGGTGGCTTGGGTGAGGGTGGCGTTATTCACGTCGACAAATTTGATGTGTTCGGCCTGGCCGCGCCCCTGCTGCACCGGAAAGGAATAGACCGGCTGGGTCAGCTCGCCGCTGTAATCGTTGAGGTTGAACGTGAGCGTATCGCCGCTCACCAGCAGCGTGGGCTGTTCCATCCGCACCTTTCCACGCGCATCGACAAAACGTTGCGTGGTGTCGTAAAGCATCCAGTCGGCGAAGAAGTTTTGACCAGCCTGGCGGGCTTCGACGTTGCCCGATGCCACGATGACATTGGGCTGGGTCGACTCGATCTTGTCGGCCATCACGAACATCGGTCCTGCCGCGCCCGCCACTGCCGACCCCCTCAGCTCGACATCTTTTTTCAGTACGAGACAGTCCGCCACCGCAGGCAACGCAGTGAACAGCAACGCAACACAAGTCAGGCCGGGCAGGGAAGACAACGAGGTAAAATCCGTGAGTGAGTTGAATTGAAAACAGCGTTAATTTGAAACCAGCGTTATTTGGAGCCGTAACACAGTGGAACGTTTGCAAGCATTACAGCATTGGGTCGCCCAACAATTGGGAACGGATGCCCTGGACATCGCCCCGGCATCGGCGGACGCCAGCTTTCGCCGCTATTTTCGCATCGCCTCAAATCAAGGCGGCGCCAAAGGTCGCGATTATATCGTGATGGACGCTCCCCCGGCGCACGAAGACTGCCGCCCGTTCATCGCCGTGGCGAAACTGTTCGGCGACACCGGTGTGCATGTGCCTCAAGTGTTGGCGGCCGATCTGGAGCAGGGTTTTTTGCTGTTGACCGATTTGGGCAGCACCACCTATCTGTCGGCACTGAACGAGCCCGACCCCAATCAAAGCGCAGCACGCGAGCTGTACCTGGCCGCCAACGATGCGTTGATCCGGATCCAGCAAGCCAGTCGCCCCGGCGTCCTGCCGGAATACGACCGTGCCCTGCTTACCCGCGAGCTGATGCTGTTTCCGGAATGGTATGTGGCGAAGCATTTGGGCCTGACCCTGAGCGACGAGCAGACCGCCACCCTCCACAGCGTGTTCGAGCGGCTGCTTGTCAACAACCTCGACCAGCCGCAGGTCTATGTGCATCGCGACTGGCACTCGCGCAACCTGATGGTCAGCGACCCCAATCCCGGCATTCTCGATTTTCAGGACGCGGTTTACGGCCCCATCACTTACGACCTCGCCTCGATCTACCGCGATGCCTATATCGAGTGGGACGAAGAGCATCAGCTCGACTGGGTGATTCGCTACTGGGAAAAAGCGCGCGCCGCCGGTTTGCCGGTGCGTGCGGATTTTGGCGATTTCTGGCGTGATTTCGAGTGGATGGGGGCGCAGCGCCACATCAAGGTGCTGGGGATTTTTGCGCGGTTGTATCACCGGGATGGCAAGGATGGGTATTTGAAGGATATGCCGGTTGTGATGGGGTATTTGCGCAAGGTGTGCGAGCGGTACATTGAGCTGAAGCCGCTGTTTCATTTGCTGGAGGCGTTGGAGGGAAAGTAGCCGTTGGCTGCCGGCTGCGCCAATGGCTGCTGGGGCGGGCGGTAAGCAGGTGGCTTCCCCCTTGGAAAAGGGGGATTGAGGGGGATTTGAACTGAGGACGTTGCCTGACTACTGACCGTTGGTCGGGGGTAGCCCGGTAGCTAGTCACTTTCTTTGTCAATGCGACAAAGAAAGTAACCAAAGAAAACGCACCCCGACATCCCCGAAACCCCGGAAATTGAGCCTGCCGGGTGGGCGTCAAAGAACTCGCCCCGCTTTTGTAATGCTTGATTGATTTTGTGAGCGGGGCTCAAACACCTTTGCCGCTGATCCACCCGGCAGACTCAATTTCCGGCGGGGCTGAGAGGGGGAGGTCAAAACCAGGGCGGTGGTGACGAGACGTTTTTGGTTACTATTTGAGTGTTATTGGGTGCAAAGCGCTGGGCTTTTGTGTCCTGCAGGAATCGAGCAACTGACAATGGCAATGAGTATTTCGCTTTGACTATCAACGCACCCAAAACTGCCATGATTCTCGCCGCTGGACGCGGTGAGCGCATGCGGCCACTTACCGACCACACGCCCAAACCATTGTTGCCGGTGGGCGGCAAGCCGCTCATCGTTTGGCATATCGAGCGCCTGTGCGCGGCCGGTTTCACACATGTCGTCATCAACCACGCGCATCTCGGCCAGCAGATCGAAGATTCGCTCGGGAACGGCGCGGCACTTGGCGTGTCAATCGACTACTCACGCGAAGTTAGCGCGCTGGAAACAGCGGGCGGAATTGCCACTGCGCTGCCGCTGATTGGAAGTGAGGTCTTCACCGTGGTGAACGGCGACATTTACTGTGAATACGATTTCAGCCGCCTGTTCGAACCAATAGCGCGATTGTCTGCCGGAGTCGATCAGGCGCATCTGGTGCTGGTCGATAATCCGCCGCAGCATCCGAATGGCGATTTCGTGCTGGATGCCGAGCGCGTGATCTCTTCACCGCTTATGTCCTCGGCACTTGTGGTGCCGGGGACGGTATCCCTTGCGGATACGCCACACCCCGCACGCTTCACCTTCTCCGGCATCGGCGTCTATCACCGTGCGCTATTCGCCCACACTCCGCCGGGCGAAAAAGCGCCGCTGGCGCCGCTGTTGCGGCAGGCCATCAACGTCGGACGAATCAGTGGCGAACATTTTGGCGGGCGCTGGGTTGATGTCGGTACGCCGGCTCGACTCGCCGCCCTGGACGAGGAACTGAAACAACACCATGCAGCCTGATTCCGCAATTTACCGCGCCCGCCGTCAGCGGGTTCTGGAGCAGATGGGCGAGGGGGTGATGGTCATCGCCACCGCGCCGGAGGTGCCGCGCAACCGCGATACCCACTATCCCTACCGGCACGACAGCTACTTCTACTGGCTGACCGGCTTCAACGAGCCGGAGGCGGTGGTGGTGCTGGTGGGCGGCAAAGCGCCTCGCCACATTCTGTTCTGCCGCGAGCGCAACGAAGAGCGGGAAATATGGGACGGCTTCCGATATGGGCCGGAAGCGGCGCGCGAGACTTTCGCTTTCGACGAGGCCTTCACCTACGACGTGCTGGATGCGGAGTTGCCGAAGCTGTTGGAAAACCAGCCGTTGCTGGCCTACATCATCGGCCGCGACATGGCGTGGGACACGCAGATGATGGGCTGGCTCAATACGGTGCGTGGCAAGGCACGCGGCGGCGTGCATGCGCCCAACCGCCTGGTCGACGCGCGCATCTGGCTGGACGAAATGCGCCTGGTCAAGGATGGCCATGAACTTGCTCTCATGCGCCGCGCCGCCGAAATCTCCACTGGTGCGCATCGCGCTGCCATGCGTGCAACCCGGCCGGGTGGCCACGAATACGAGGTCGAGGCGGAGTTGCTCTCCGCTTTCCGCCGCGGCGGCGCCGAGGCACCGGCGTACACCTCCATCGTCGCCAGCGGGGCCAATGCCTGCGTGCTGCACTACGTGTTCAACAACAAGCCGCTCAAGGACGGCGACCTGCTGCTGATCGACGCAGCGGCCGAGTTCGGCAGCTATGCGGCCGACATCACCCGCACCTTCCCAGTGAATGGTCGTTTTTCGGCGGCGCAGAAGGATGCCTACGAGCTGGTGCTGGCGGCACAGACTGAAGCCATCGCCACGGTGCGTCCGGGCAGCCACTGGAACGCCCCGCACGAGACGGCGGTGCGCGTGCTGACGCAGGGCATGGTCGACCTCGGCCTGCTCCACGGCGAGGTCGACGGGCTGATCGAGTCAAGCGCTTATAGCCGCTTCTATATGCACCGCACCGGCCACTGGCTCGGCATGGACGTGCACGATGCCGGTGAATACAAGCTGCACGGCGAATGGAGGCCGCTGGTGCAGGGCATGACGCTGACGGTCGAGCCGGGCTTGTACATCCGTCCGGCGGACGACGTGCCCGAGGCCTTCTGGAACATCGGCATTCGCATCGAGGACGATGTGGCAGTGACCGAGTCCGGCTGCGAGGTGCTGACCACGCCGCCGAAAACCGTGGCAGAGATCGAAGACTGGATGCAGCAGTGAGCACCGCTCTGATCGTCGGCGCCGGCCCGGTCGGTGCGGTGTGTGCGCTGGCGCTGCAGCAGCAGGGCATCGTTGCCCGTGTGCTGGAGGCGCAGCCCGAAGCCGCGCGCGCCGACAGCCGCACGCTGGCGTTGTCGCATGGCTCGCAACTGATTCTGGAGCGCCTCGGTGTGTGGAAAATGCTGCAGGATGTGACGCCGATTACCCGCATCCATATTTCGCAGCGCGGTGCGCTCGGGGTGGCGCGGCTGTCGGCTGAGGACGTCAATGTGCCCGCGCTGGGCTACGTGCTGCCTTACGCCACGCTGACCGTCGCACTAAAGCAGGCGCTGGCCGAATCAAAGATTGCGGTCGAGTACGGTGTAGCCGTCACCCGCATTGACTCGGATGCCGCCGCAGCCACGTTGCATGCCGACGATGGCCGCAGCCACACTGCGCCACTGGTGATCGTGGCCGACGGCGGGCGCGGCCTGTCAGTCAGCGCGGCGCCGGAGCCCAAGCTTCAACGCGACTACGAACAGATGGCCGTGGTGTGCGAAGTGCAAACCGAACTGCCGCATGCGAATCAGGCTTACGAACGCTTTACCCCGCAAGGCCCGGCGGCGCTGCTGCCGAAGGGCGACCGCTACGCCTTGGTGTGGACGGCGAGCCATGCCGATGCCGAACGCATTGCCGCGATGGATGACGCTGAATTTCTGGCTGCGCTGTATCGCCACTTTGGGGGGCGCCAGGGACTGTTTGTCGCTGCCAGCCCGCGCAAAGTCTTCCCTTTGAAACTGGCGTATATCGGCAGCCAGGCCGCCGACCGCGTGGTGCGCATCGGCAACGCCGCGCAGACCCTGCATCCGGTATCGGGGCAGGGCTTCAACATCGGCCTGCGCGATGCCTGGGAACTGGCGAGCCTGTGTGGCGACACCGTGCCCGCTGCGCTGGGTAGCGCCGCCATGCTGAATGCGTATGCGCGCGGCCGCCGCGTCGATGTGCTGGGCGGCGTTGGCTTCACCGATTTTCTGGTGCGGGTGTTTTCCAACGACATCGCACCGGTTCGCCACGCGCGCGGGCTCGGCTTGCTGGCGCTGGAACTGTGCCCGCCGCTGAAAAACTTTGTCGCACGGCGGATGATCTTCGGGGCGCGCGGATGAGCGGCGAACGCTATCAAGTGGTGATCGTCGGCGCCGGGCTGGTGGGCGCGGCGGCCGCGCTGGCGCTCGGCCGGCAGGGGCTGCGCGTCGCGCTGGTCGAGCGCCAGCTACCGCATGAAATTGATGAAACATGGGACACCCGCATCTACGCCATCAGCCCCACCAGCCAGCGTTTTCTCGAACGCTTTGGCGCCTGGCAGCACCTCGACGCCAGCCGCATCCAGCCGGTGTTCCGCATGGACGTGGCGGGCGACACCTCGGGTGCGATCCGGCTCGATGCCTATGAAGCGGGCGTATCGCATCTGGCCACCATTGTCGAGAGCGGACGCTTGCAGCACGCGTTGTGGCAGGCCTTGCAGGCCGACGGCAACGTGGCGCTGCATTGCCCGGCGGCGATTGCTTCCATCGAGCGCGGCGCGTCACTTGCGCGGCTGACGCTGGCAGATGGCACGCAGCTGGAGACCGAGCTGCTGGTCGGTGCCGATGGTGCGGCGTCGCGCATTCGTGAATGGGCTGGGCTGAGTTCGACGCTGACGCCTTATGGCCAGAGCGGCGTGGTGGCGAATTTCGAATGCGAGCGGCCGCATCGCGGCACCGCATTTCAGTGGTTTTTCGATCACGATATCCTGGCCTGGCTGCCGCTGGGCGGACCCCGCGGGAACCAGCTGTCGATGGTCTGGTCTACTCCGGCTGCGCATGCGGATGAATTGCTTGCGCTGGATGCCGTGGCCTTGGCTGATAAGGTGCAGGCGGCTGGTCACGCTACCCTGGGCGCGCTGCGCCTGCTGACGCCGGCGGTCGCATTTCCGCTGCAGCTGAACCGGGTGGCGTCTGTCGTCGCACCCGGCGTGGCTCTGATCGGCGATGCGGCGCACGGGGTGCACCCGTTGTCGGGGCAGGGCGTGAATCTGGGCTTTGGCGACGCCGAAGCGCTGGTCGAGGTGCTGACCCAAAACCGCAAAAGCCATTGCGGTGATGTGCGTGTGCTACAACGCTATGCCCGCGCGCGTGCCGAGCCGGTGCAGCGCATGCAGGCGCTCACCCATGGCCTGCATCATCTGTTTGCCAGCGAACACGCGGGCTGGCTGCGCAACACCGGCATGGCCTGGCTCAACCGGCTGCCGCCCTTGAAGGCGGCGCTGGTGCGCGAGGCGATGGCCTGAATTTTTTTGATTATTTTTCCGGAGTCACCATGAAATTTGCTGTTCGATTGACCCAACTGGCGCTGGCCGCCAGCCTGCTGTTTGCTGCAAGTGCGCACGCCAACGAGGCCGTCATCCGCAAGGCGCTGACGCAACAGTTCCCCGGCGCGCAACTGAGCTCGGTCAAACCCACGCCCTACAGCGGCCTGTTCGAGGTCTATCTCGATGATCAGCTGGTCTACGTCGACGCCAAGGCGCAATACGTGTTCACCGGCGACGTGATCGACCTGAAGAACCGCACCAACCTGACGCAGGCGCGCCTCAACCAGTTGCAGGCGATCAAGTGGAGCGAGCTGCCGCTCGCCAACGCCATCAAGGTGGTGAAAGGCAATGGCGCGCGCAAGCTGGTGGTGTTCTCCGACGTCGATTGCCCGTATTGCCGCAAGTTCGAAGCCGAGCTGGACAAGGTCGACAACACCACGGTCTACACTTTCCTCTATCCGATCGAAGGCCTGCATCCCAAGGCCGTGCAAATGTCCAAACAGATCTGGTGTGCGCCCAACCGTAACAAGGCGTGGGACGACTACATCACGCGCGGCACCGTGCCGAACAACGATGGCAAGTGCGCCAATCCGGTGGATGCCACCATTGCGCTGGGGCAGAAGCTGAAAGTGTCTGGCACCCCCACGCTGTTCTTCACCAATGGCCAGCGCGTGCCGGGCATGGTGCCCGCCGCGCAACTGGAAAAACTGTTCGCGGCACACGCAAAATAAGGCGCGCAAGACCATGAGCCTTGCGTTCTGGAATGCGCGCTATGCCACCGATGAATACATCTTCGGCACCGCGCCCAATGTCTTTCTCGCCAGCCAGGCTGCGCACCTGAAAGCCGGCCAGCGCGCGCTGTCGATTGCCGACGGCGAAGGGCGCAATGGCGTGTGGCTGGCCGAACAGGGGCTGGCGGTGCATGCCATCGACTTCTCGCCGGCCGCGCTCGACAAGGCCGCAAAACTGGCAGCCGGGCGCGGGGTGACGCTGGAAATCGAGCAGGCCGACGTGCTCGACTGGCGCTGGCCCGAGGCGGCCTACGACGTGGTCGTCGCCATCTTCATCCAGTTCGTGCCACCGCCCGGGCGCGAGCAGATCATCGAGGGCATCCGCCGCACGCTCAAGCCGGGCGGCACGCTCATTCTTCAGGGCTATACGCCGAAGCAGATCGAGTTCGCCACCGGCGGCCCGTCCAATCCCGCCAACCTGTATACCGAAGCCGATCTGCGGAACTGGTTCGGTGACTGGGAAATCGCGCACCTCGCTATGCACGAATCGGTCATCAACGAGGGCGTGCATCACCATGGCCTGTCGGCACTGATCGATCTGGTTGCCGTCAAACCAGCCGTCTGAACGGCGTGAGCGCCACCGCGCCCCGCTTTGCATGAATGAAGGCTGATATGAGTGATCTTTTTGCCTTGCCCGCCGCTTCGATGTTGATGAACGAGCCCTGGCTGGTTCGCATGGCCATCCTGCTTGCCGTGACCCTGCTGGTGTCAGTAACGGCAAGCTTTGTGTTGCGGCTGATGGGCCGTCTGGCAATGCGCACCGCCATCCACCTCGACGATGCGCTGCAAAAAAGTGCACGCCGCCCGGTTCAGGGGGTGATCTGGCTGATCGGCCTGACGCTGGTCGGCGACACGCTGAGCCGGAAATTTCCCGATCCGCTGTTCGACAACCTCGTTGCCGTGCGCAATGTGGGTCTGGTGCTCTGCATTGCCTGGTTTCTGTTCGGCTTTATCAAGCGCGTCAGTGAAGGATTTGTCCTCGACCGGCTGCAACGCGGCGAAGCGTTCGACCGCACCACGATCGACGCGCTGAGCAAGTTTGTGCGGCTGGTCGTGGCGATCCTGGCGGTGCTGATCGTGCTGCAAACGCTGGGCGTGAGCATTGCCGGCGTTCTCACACTGGGCGGCATTGGCGGCATCGCCATTGGTTTTGCGGCCAAGGACCTGCTCGCCAACTTCTTCGGCGGACTCACCATTTATCTCGACCGGCCGTTTGCCGTTGGCGACTGGATACGTTCTCCCGAGCAGTCCATCGAGGGCACGGTCGAACATATTTCCTGGCGGCAGACGCGCATTCGCGGCTTCAACAAAAACCCGATCTACGTGCCCAACGCGCTCTTCACCTCGCTCATCGTGGAAAACCCCTCGCGCATGTCGCATCGCCGCATCAAGGAAACCATCGGCCTGCGCTACGCCGATTTCGACAAGGTCGCTGCCGTGGTCGCCGGCATCCGCGCCATGCTCGAGGCCCACCCCGACATCGACTGCAACCAGACGCTGATCGTCAACTTCAACGCCTATGGTGCGTCCTCGCTCGACATCATGGTTTACACCTTTACCCACACCACAGCCTGGGTCGATTACCAGGCCGTCAAACAGGACGTGTTGCTGAAAATGGGTGAAGTCGTCCTGGTGCACGGTGCGGAAATTGCCTTCCCCACGCAGACCCTGCACGTCGAACTGCCCGAGACAGCCGCCGACAGGGACGGCTGATTGCCCGGCGTTTGATGGCTTGCTGCAAGTGAGAACCCGCAAGCGAATATCGGGTCAATGTGCTGTCCAGTTTTATGAGGAGTTGCGATGAGTCAACCCAACAAACTGCCGATCGTGCCTTTCGTCCTGGGTGCGCTGGTGGCGGCTGCGATGTTTGCGCTGGGGGCGTACACCCACGCCTGGATGTCGCCGTCCCCCGCAGGCATGGCGGCACGCCCCGTTGCGGCCGGGGCGCCGGCACCGCTGCCCGCTGGCCTGCCTGACTTTACGCAACTGGTACAGCAGAACGCCGCCGCCGTGGTGAACCTGAGCGTGAAGCGGACGATGAATCACGGCGCGGCGCTGGCCGGCGTGCCGGATATTCTGCAACGCTTTTTCCGGCTGCCGCCCGACGCCGATTTCGAGCAGACGGGCGTCGGTTCCGGCTTCGTCATCGAGGCCGACGGCTACATCCTGACCAACGCCCACGTGGTTGATGGCGCGAACGAGATCAACGTCAAGTTCAGCGACAAGCGCGAACTGCCGGGCAAGGTGGTCGGCGTCGATCCGCTGTCCGACATTGCGCTGATCAAGGTGGACGCGAAGCAGCTCGCCACGGTGCAAGTCGGCCGCACCGAGTCGCTGCAGGTCGGCCAGTGGGTGCTTGCCATCGGCTCGCCCTTCGGTTTCGAGCAATCGGCTTCGCAGGGCATCGTCAGTGCGCTTGGCCGCAGCTTGCCGGGCGATGCC
>MGZO01000130.1:0-969 GCA_001802655.1 Hydrogenophilales bacterium RIFOXYD1_FULL_62_11 | reverse complement strand
CCGTGGCCGGCTTGCGTCCCGGCGACGTGATCCAGCGCTACGATGGCAAGCTCGTCGTCGAAGCCGGCGACTTGCCGCCCCGGGTTGCGGCCACGCGACCCGGTCACGAGGCTGCGATCGAGGTGTGGCGGGAGGGGCGAAAACAGGAAATGAATGTGGCGGTGGCGGCGTTGCCGCAGCCACCGGCAGCACGTTGAAGCAAGCCTGCCCGCAGGCGGACAGGCGCATCCGGGCGGGTGCCCGGTGTGCCGCTGGCCGGCCTAGCTGGCGAGATCTTCGAGCAGACTCGACAAGTCGTCGGCATGCTCCTCTTCCATCGCCAGGATGCCTTCCAGCATGCGCCGCGTGGTGACGTCCTTGTCGCCGATGTAGCGGATCATTTCGCCGTAACTGTCGATGGCGATGCGTTCGGCGACGAGATCTTCCTTGATCATCTCGGTCAGCGAATTGCCTTCAACGTATTCAGCGTGGCTGCGCATCGCCAGGCCTTCGGGGTTGAAGTCGGGTTCGCCCTTGAGTTGCACGATACGGGTGGCGATCAGGTCGGCGTGGCCCTGTTCTTCGGTGGCGTGCTGCAGGAATTCCTGCGCGACCGAGTCGGCGTTGATGCCGCTGGCCATGAAGTAATGGCGTTTGTAGCGCAGGATGCACACCAGCTCGGTGGCCAGCGCTTCGTTCAGCAGCTTCACCACCGTGGTGCGGTCGGCCTGATAGCCCTGGGTGACGGCGCCGTCTTCGATGTGCTTGCGGGCGCGGGCGCGCAGGGTCTTGATGTCGGTCAGAAAAGGTTGGGCTTGCGGTGCGGCTTTGGCTTTGGCCATGTGTGACTCCTTCAGGGTTGTGGGTTTATCCCAGGGCAGTATCCAGCATCATCATGACAGCAAAGCCGCCGATGAGGCCGAGCGTGGCGGCTTGTTGGTGACCCTTGCGATGCGTCTCCGGAATGATTTCATGCGACACCACCCAGAT
>MGZO01000129.1:80248-81332 GCA_001802655.1 Hydrogenophilales bacterium RIFOXYD1_FULL_62_11 | reverse complement strand
GCGTCGATCAGGCGCGCGCGCAGGGCGTAGCCGTCGGCCAGGTGGCGGGCATCGTGCTGCGCTCCGCACCGGGCAGCGTCATGCCGGGCAAGGTGGCGCGCATCGAGCTGCAAAGCGATGCGGTCACCGAGGAGCGCATCATCGCTGTGGCGTTCGATCCGCCCCCGGCGCAGCTGTATCTGGGTGAGCTGGCCGAAGTGACGATCCGCCAACCCGGCGCGCGCGATGTGCTCGCCGTGCCGCGCGCCGCGCTCGCGCAGTTCAAGGGACAAACCGGGGTGTGGCAGGTGGTGGACGGCCGCGCGCGCTTCCAGCCGGTGCAGCCGGGCGTGCAGACCGCCGAGCAGGTGCAGATCGTGTCGGGCCTCAACGCCGGCGACAACCTGGTGGTTTACAGCGCGAAACAGCTCGACGATGGCGTTCGGGTCAGCAAACAGCGTCTGACGCCGCAATGATCCCGGCCATGATGCCATCCGCCCATGATTAATCTGGCTGGGCGCGACATCGCCCATCACCTCAAAAGCTATCTGCTCACCGGGCTCGGCCTGGGGCTGCTGATCGGCGTCACGCTGACCATGGCGGGCGTCTATCGCGGCATGGTCGACGACGCTAAGGTGCTGCTGCGCGCGGTCGATGCCGACATCTGGGTGGTACAACAGAACACCCTCGGACCCTTCGCCGAACCCTCCAGCGTGCCCGACGACCTCTATCGCGCGCTGGCAGGGCTTGCGGGCGTGGCGCAGACCGGCAACGTGTCCTACCTCACCATGCAGGTGTCGCATCAGGGAAAATCGCAGCGCGTGATGGTGGCGGGCTACGAACCGGGCAAGCCCGGCGGACCCTCGTTTCTGGTGGCCGGCCGCCCGATTGCCCGCGCGCATTACGAAGCGGTGGCCGACGCCAAGACCGGACTCAAGGTTGGCGACAGGGTGCGCATCCGCCGCAACGATTACACCGTGGTCGGACTGACCCGGCGCATGGTGTCGTCGGGCGGCGACCCGATGCTGTTCATTCCGCTGAAAGACGCGCAGGAAGCGCAATTTTTGAAAGACAACGACGCCATCGTCGAAGACCGCCAGCGACT
>MGZO01000129.1:77268-80217 GCA_001802655.1 Hydrogenophilales bacterium RIFOXYD1_FULL_62_11 | reverse complement strand
CAGCCCGGCGTGCTTGACGCGGTGGCGGCGATCCAGACCTCCAGTCATAAGGTCAACGCCGTGCTGCTGCGGCTGCAGCCCGGCACCGACGCGCGCGCGCTGGCCACCACCATCGTGCGCTGGCAGCGCTTCACCGCCTACACCCGCGCCGACATGGAAGACATCCTGATCGCCAAGCTGATCGCCACCGCCGCCAGGCAGATCGGTCTGTTCCTGATGATTCTGGCGGTGGTGAGCGCGGCCATCGTCGCCTTCATCATCTACACGATGACGCTTGGCAAGATAAAGGAAATCGCCGTGCTGAAACTGATCGGCACGCGTGATCGCACCATTGCCGCGATGATCATGCAGGAGGCACTGGGACTCGGCATCATTGGGTTCTTTGTCGGCAAGTTCGCCGCCACCCTGTGGGCGCCGGCCTTTCCCAAATACGTCTTGCTCGAAACCGGCGACGCCGGACGCGCCTTCGTGCTGACCCTGGTGGTGTGTGCGCTGGCCTCGCTGCTGGCGATTCGCGCTGCGCTCAAAATTGACCCGGCGGAGGCCATCGGTGGCTGACATAGATCCCACCCAGCCTGCCATCCAGATCGAAGGCCTCACCAAACGCTATGGCCGTGGCAGCAGCGCGGTCGATGCGCTGAAAGGCGTCGACATGACCGTCTATCCGGGTGAAGTCGTCGGCCTGATCGGCCCCTCCGGCTCCGGCAAAACCACCCTGCTCAAATGCCTCGGCGCGGTGATCGAACCGAGCGCCGGGAAGTTCACCCTGGGCGGCGAAGTGATCTACGACAACGGCTGGAAGACCCGCGATCTGCGCGCGCTGCGCCGCGATCGCATCGGTTTCGTGTTCCAGGCTGCGTATCTGATTCCGTTTCTCGACAGCACCGACAACGTCGCCCTGCTGCCAATGCTGGCCGGCGTGCCGAATGCCAGGGCACGCGAGATTGCGCTCGACATGCTCACCGCACTCGACGTGCAGCACCGCGCACAGGCACGCATTTCCGAGCTCTCCGGCGGCGAGCAGCAGCGGGTGGCCATCGCCCGCGCACTCGCCAACAAGCCGCCGATCATCCTCGCCGACGAGCCGACCGCCGCGCTCGACAGCGTACGCGCACTCACCGTGGTGAAAATCCTCAACCAGCTGGCGCAGGAATTCCGCATCGCCATCATCGTCGTCACCCATGACGAAAAAATCATCCCCACCTTCAAGCGCATTTACCATATCCGCGACGGCAAGACTTACGAAGAAACAGGCGAAGGGAAACCGCTATGAAACTGACTTTTCTGGGTGCAGCACGCGAGGTGACGGGTTCCAGCTATCTGGTGGAAGCCGACGGCGTGCGTTTTCTGGTGGATTGCGGGATGTTCCAGGGCGGGCGCGAGACGCGCGCCAAAAACCACCGCGCGTTCAACTTCGACCCGCGCAGCATCGATTTCGTCCTCCTCACCCATGCCCATATCGACCATTCCGGCCTGCTGCCGCGGCTGATCGCGCTGGGATTCAAGGGCACCATCCACACCACGCGCGCCACCTGCGACCTGCTGGCGGTGATGCTGCCGGATTCGGCGCATATCCAGGAAAAGGAGGCCGAGTATGCCAACCTCAACCGCTTCCGCCAGCGTATCGCCAAGCGCGAAGCTGCACAGGGAATGCCGCCGCGCGACACCGCGCCGCTGTATACCGTGGCGCAGGCACAGGCCTCGCTGAAGCAACTGGACCCGGTCGAATACAACGAGGAAATCACGCCGCATCCACAGGTGCGCTGCATCTTCCGCGACGCCGGCCACATTCTCGGTTCGGCCATCGTCGAGGTGTGGGTAGGCGAAGGATCACGCCGGCGCAAGATCGTGTTTTCCGGCGACCTTGGCCAGCCCGCGCGGCCGCTGCTGCGCGACCCCACGCCGATTCTCGACGCCGACTACCTGGTGGTCGAATCGACCTACGGCAACCGTGAACACAAGAGCATGGAGGCGACGCAGGATGAGTTGGTGGAAGCCATCACCGACACGATCGAGCGCAAGGGCGGCAACGTCATCATTCCCGCCTTTGCAGTGGGCCGCACCCAGGACATGCTCTACCTGCTGGCCGACCTGACGCGGCAGGGGCGCATCCCCAAACTGACCGTGTTTGTCGATTCGCCGATGGCCACCGCGGCGACCGAAATCACCTACAAGCACATGGCGCTGCTCGACGCAGAAACCCATGAACTGATGGGCCGGCACGGCGGCGCGGCGCATTTCCGCAAGCTCTACTTCGTCGAGGATGTCGAGGAATCGAAGTCGCTCGACCGCATCAAGGGCGGCGCCGTCATCATCTCGGCCAGCGGCATGTGCGAGGCCGGGCGCATCAAATTCCATCTGCGCGCCAATCTGGGACGCCGCGAATCCACCATCCTCATCACCGGCTTCCAGGCCGCCGGCACCTTCGGTCGCCGCCTGGTCGACGGCGCCAAGCGGGTGCGCCTGCTGGGCGAGGACATTCCGGTTCGCGCCGATCTCTACACGCTGGGCGGACTGTCCGCGCATGCCGACCGCACCGCGCTGCTCAACTGGCTGGGACACTTTCACAGCAAGCCGCGTCAGGTCTTTGTGGTACATGGTGAGGAAACGGTCGCGACCGGCTTCGCCGCCGACCTGCAAAGCCAGCTTGGCTGGAACGCGATGGCCCCGACACCCGGCCAAAGCATCAATCTCGATTAGGAATACGTGTGACTGAATTCAGCAAACATCCCTTTGCCGCTCTCCCATTGGCGATGCTGTGCGCCGGCCTGTCGGGAGCGGGTCATGCGCAGGTCACCTCGGTGGCCGAATGGGAAAGCTGCAGCGCGATTCTGACGGATATCGATCGCCTGGCGTGCTACGACAAGGCATCGGGACGGGCACAACCCGAGGCGGCATCCGCTCCCCAGACAGAGACTGCCGCCACGCCGCCTGAACCGCCGGCAAAGG
>MGZO01000129.1:75532-77257 GCA_001802655.1 Hydrogenophilales bacterium RIFOXYD1_FULL_62_11 | reverse complement strand
CAGGGGGCTTTCCTGTTTCGCCCGCACCGGCCCAACTATTTTCTGCCGCTCAAATACAGCAACTCACCCAACAATACCCCGTTTAAGGGCGCGTTCTCGACGCCGGATCTGGGACTCGACAAGCTCGAGACCGAATTGCAGCTGAGCTTCAAGGTCAAGGCGATGGAAGGCGTGTTCGGTTACGACGATTTCGATTTGTGGGTGGGCTACACCATCACCTCGTTCTGGCAGGCCTACAACGACACCATTTCCTCGCCGTTTCGTGAAACCAACTACGAGCCGGAGGCGATGCTGGTGTGGCGCACCAACTATGAGATTGCCGGTTTTCGCGGTCGTTTCATCAACTTCGGCTTCAACCACCAGTCGAACGGCCGCCCCGAAAGCCTGTCACGCAGCTGGAACCGCGTCTACGCCCAGTTCGGATTCGAGCGCGGCAATCTGGCCTTGATGGTTCGCCCCTGGTATCGCCTGCCCGAGAACACAGCAGACGACGACAATCCCGACATCGAGGATTACATGGGGCATGGCGACCTGTTGGCGGTCTATCGTGACGGCAGCAACGCCTACTCGCTGTTGCTGCGCAATAACCTCAAGCGCTCGGACAATCGTGGCGCGCTGAAACTCAACTGGAGCTTTCCGCTGTATGGGCGCCTGAAAGGCTACGTGCAGTATTTCAATGGCTACGGCGAGTCGCTGATCGACTACAACCACAGCCAGCAGTCCTTCGGCCTCGGAATCAGCCTGACCGAAGGCATGTAGACCCGGCTTACTTCTTTTCCGCCAGCGCCCGCTCCAGCAAGGCATGCACATACTTCACCGGTATGGCATAGCTGAGCCCGCTGGGCGCGGTGAGCGCGGTCTCTTTCGCGCCTTTGATATACACCGAATTGAGCACGCCCAGCACTTCACCGCTGTCGGGGTGCCACAGCGGACTGCCGCTGTTGCCGGGATAGGCGATCGCGTCGAGCTCGAACACCTCATACGCGTCGCCCGCCTGCTTGAGGGCGCGCACATTGAGCTGCGCCGCGCTGGCAACCGGCGTGAAGATGGGAATGATTGCCGCCAGACCCGCACGATGCGTAGACGGGTTCAAACCGAGCACCGAACCGATCGGATAGCCGGTGAAATACAACTGCCAGCCCTCGCGCGCCCGGGACGAATCGCCCAGCACCACGGTAGCCATCGGCGCACCGGCAACCTTCAGCAGCGCAAGATCGTGCGCCTTGTCGATGGCGATCATTTGCGCGTTGCGCGCGGTCATCTGGCGGTCGCGGCCCAGGAACACCGCAATCGTTTCATTTTTTTCGGTGTCCAGCGGCTGGCTGAAAATATGCGCGCAGGTCACCACATAGCTGCCATCGAGCACGGCAAAGCCAGTGCCCTTGAGACTGGCGCGCGGCCTGCCGGTGGGGCTATAGGTGCCCACGCCAACGACGGCAGGTTTTACCTTGAGCAGCATGTCGGCCACATCGGCTCGTGCAGGCAGACTCAACAACAAACCCAGCAAGGACATCAGGAAGCATGCCGGTAGTGGCGGGATGGCATGCCGCTTGCTGATCCGTGAGGCAGCCCGCTGCCGGATGCGGGCGGGCACTGCCACACAAATTCGATACAATCCGGACAGAAACATAGACATACTATTCATAAGGGAATCCAAGCATGAGCGTTGTTGCGGTTGTAGGGCTGGGCTATGTAGGGCTGCCATTGGCGGTGGAATTCGGCAAG
>MGZO01000129.1:70592-75515 GCA_001802655.1 Hydrogenophilales bacterium RIFOXYD1_FULL_62_11 | reverse complement strand
GACCGTGACGACCGACCCCGCCGATCTGGCAAAAGCCGACTTCATCATTGTCGCCGTGCCCACCCCGGTCGACGCCGCGCACATCCCCGATTTCTCGCCGCTGGTCGGCTCCAGCACCACCGTCGGCAAATACCTGAAAAAAGGCGCCACGGTGATCTACGAATCCACAGTCTACCCCGGTGCCACCGAGGAGGTCTGCATCCCGATCCTGGAAAAACAGTCCGGCATGAAATGGCTGCAGGACTTCCACGTTGGTTACTCGCCCGAGCGCGTCAATCCCGGCGACAAGGAACGCACGATCACCAAGATCGTGAAAGTGGTGTCGGGCGATGACGCCGCCACGCTGGATAAAGTGGCCGAGCTGTATGCCAGCGTGATCACCGCCGGCGTGCATCGCGCCAGCAGCATCAAGGTGGCCGAAGCCGCCAAGGTAATCGAGAACACCCAGCGCGATCTGAACATCGCGCTGATGAACGAACTGTCGCTGATCTTCCACCGCCTCGGCATCGACACGCTCGAAGTGCTGAAAGCCGCCGGCACCAAGTGGAATTTCCTGCCGTTCCGTCCGGGCCTGGTCGGCGGCCACTGCATCGGCGTTGACCCCTACTACCTCACCCACAAGGCCGACATGCTGGGCTACCACCCGCAGGTCATTCTCGCCGGCCGCCGCATCAACGACGGCATGGGCGCGTATGTCGCACAGGAAACCGTCAAGGGCATGATCGCCAACGGCGTGCAGGTCAAGGGCGCCAAGGTTAACGTGCTCGGCCTCACCTTCAAGGAAAACTGCCCCGACCTGCGCAACTCGAAAGTGGTCGACGTCATCCGCGAACTGCAGTCGTTCGGCTGTGACGTGCATGTGCACGATCCGCTCGGCGAAGCCAAAGAGGCCGAACACGAATACGGCATCACGCTTACCGCGTGGGACGACCTGCCCGCGTGTGATGCCATCGTCGCTGCGGTTTCCCACAGCGCGTACATGGAAAAATCCTTTGCCGACCTGACCGCCAAACTGAATCCGGGCGGCGCGTTCACCGACGTCAAATCGGCCTACGACCCGGCTGTCGTCCAGGCAGCGGGCTTCAAGCTCTGGAGGCTGTGATGAGCGCGTTCGATGCGCTGAAAACGCAGCTCCAGGCCGCGCCCCAAACCTGGCTGGTGACCGGCGTCGCCGGTTTCATCGGCAGCAATCTGCTGGAGGCGCTGTTGCAGCTGGATCAGCGCGTCGTCGGACTGGACAACTTCGCCACCGGCCACCAGCACAATCTGGATCAGGTGCAAGCCAGTGTCGGTGCCGAGCGCTGGGCGCGCTTCAGTTTCACGCGCGGCGACATTCGCGATCCCGACATCTGCCAGGCGATGTGCAAGGGCGTGGATTACGTCTTGCATGAGGCCGCGCTCGGCTCGGTGCCGCGTTCGCTGGAAGACCCGCTCACCACGCATGCCTCCAACAACACCGGCTTCCTCAACATGCTGGTCGCCGCGCGCGATGCCCAGGTCAAACGCTTCGTCTATGCCGCGTCGAGCTCGACCTATGGCGACCATCCCGGCCTCCCCAAGGTCGAGGACGTCATCGGCAAGCCGCTGTCGCCTTACGCCGTGACCAAGCTGGTGAACGAACTGTATGCCGACGTATTTGGCCGCTGCTACGGCATGGCGTCGATTGGCCTGCGCTATTTCAACATCTTCGGTCGCCGCCAGGACCCCGAAGGCGCTTATGCCGCCGTGGTGCCCAAGTGGGTATCGAGCATGGTCCACAACCAGCCGGTGTACATCAACGGCGACGGCGAAACCAGCCGCGACTTCTGCTACATCGACAACGTGATCCAGGCCAACCTGCTCGCCGCCACCAGTTCACACGCCGAAGCAGCCAACCAGGTCTACAACGTCGCGGTCGGCGACCGCACCACGCTCAACCAGCTGTTTGAATCCATTCGCAGCCTGCTTGCGCCCAAATTCCCCCATCTGGCCAACTTCAAGCCGGTGTACCGGGATTTTCGCGCTGGCGACGTACGCCACTCGCTCGCCGACATTACCAAGGCGCAAACCCGGCTCGGTTACGAACCCAGCCACCGCATCGGCGAAGGCCTGGCCGAGGCGATGGACTGGTACGTGGCGGATCTGGCGCGCTGACGCAGTGTGCTGTGTATGGCGCACGCTTGATGCAAGCCAGAACGCGGTGACTGCAGCTTGATGCCCCTGCCACAAGCCGAATCCGGCGCCGAAGCCAAACCCAGTGCGCTGGACGTGCTGTTGCGGCGCATGCAGACCGAAAGCGACTTTCCCGCCTTGTCCGAGGCCATCGGCGCAATCAACCGCATTGCCTCGTCCGACCGCGAAGGCGTCAACGAACTGTCCAACAACATTCTGCGGGACTTTTCGCTCACCAATAAACTCCTCAAGCTGGCCAATGTCGCGTTCTACAACCAGGTCGGCGGCGGCAAGATCAGCACGATTTCGCGTGCGGTGGTCATCCTCGGATTCGATACGGTGCGATCAATCGCGCTGAGCCTGATCCTGTTCGACAACCTGGAAAACAAGGCCCACGCGCAGCAGCTCAAGGAAGAGTTCGTCAAAGTGCTCTACGCCGGCATGCTGGCACGCGAACTGGCGGGCAGAACGAACCTCAAGGATGTGGAAGAGGCGTTCATCAGCGCCATGCTGCACAACCTCGGCCGCATGCTGGCAACGTTCTACTTTCCGATGGAAGCCGCTGCGATCAAGCAACGGGTTCAGGCTGACGCGTTGAGCGAATCCAAAGCCTCGATCGAGGTGCTGGGGGTGTCGTTTGAAAGTCTGGGGATGGGCGTAGCCAGGAGCTGGGGCTTTCCGGATCAGCTCGTGCTGAGCATGAAAAAACTGCCCGACGAAAAAATCAAGAAGGGCGCCATCAGTACTGAACCCCTGCGGGTTCTGGCGGGATTTTCGAACGAACTCTGCGAAGTCATTCTCAATACGCCCGATGCGGATCGCAGCAAAGCCCTGGCCAAACTCACCACACGCTTTGGCGATTGCCTGTCGGTCTCCGATAAACAGCTGAGCGGACTGATGGAAAAGTCGATGCAGGACATCGCGCAGTTCGCCCTGGCCGTGAACGTGAACCTGAAACAGAGCGCCTTTGCCCGGCAGGCAACGAAATGGGCGGGGATGCCGGCGGCGCCAGCAGAAAGCAAACTGGCGGATGCAACGCCAAACGACCCGGAAGCGCCGCAAACCGCCCTGGAAGCCAGCGTGCTGCATGAACGCGCATCGCTGCTCGATGCCGCCGCATCAGACGAAACCGGTCACGCCGCTGAACGCAGCAGTGCCCGGATTCAGTCGATTCTCACGTCGGGCCTGCAGGACGTCAGCAATTCGCTGATCGACGACGCGGTCTCCATCAACGATATTTTGCGCATGATTCTGGAAGCCATGTTTACCGGCATGGGTTTCGCGCATGTGCTGTTGTGCATCAAGGATGGCCGCCACAACACCATGTGCGGCAAGTTCGGTTTTGGCGACAACGTGCAGGGCCTGCTCAAGGCGTTCGACTTTTCGATGGCAGACCAGCCGGATGTCTTTCTCGTCGCACTGCAAAACAATGCCGACATCCTCATTACCGATATCAACGACCCGAAAATTGCGCCCCGCATTCCGGCCTGGTACCGCAAACAGGTCGCAGCACGCACCTTCGTGTTGTTTCCCATCATCGTCCGGGGCAAGCCTATCGGCCTGATTTACGCCGACTGCCCCCAGCCGGGCGATATCGCCATTCCCGAAAAAGAACTGTCCCTGCTGAAATCCCTGCGCAACCAGGCCGTGCTGGCCATCCGTCAGTCGCTGTAAACCTTATTTGAGTTTGCTTACGGGCTGAACCGGGTATTGTGCAAACGCGGCTGCCACCGCCGCATCGATACTGGCCTGCAGGTTGTCCAGCATTTTCTGCGTCACGACGTCGGTGACCACGCCTTCCCAAACCAGCTGCTTGCGCGCCGCATCGACGACATCGATGTTCAATGTGCCCTCCTTGTACGGCGTTACCAGCGTCTGGTCGTGATACAGCGGCCACGCACCGTACATGCCCATGCGATAGTCGTAATAGCTGCCAAATCCCGTCCCCACGCCCATGCCGATCATGGGCGAAGGCATGACCGTCACGCGCACTTTTTCGGTGAGTGCAGCGTTGAAGTTGACCAGCAGTTGCGGATTGCTGCTGGCCAGGCGCAGGCCGCGTGCCTCCAGTTCGCGTCGTGACGCCGCTACCAGGCGTTGCGACAGAATGGTTTGATAACCATCGCGGTCGGTGCCGAGCGGATTGGCGAAACCAAAGGTCTGGTAGCGGGTGAAATTTGTCGTCTGGTCGTATTCAACCCGCACCTCGGGTCCGCTGGCGCAGCCCCCCAGAATCAGCAATGCAGATGCCAGCGCCAACAGGTGTTTCATCGGTTTGTTTTTCATGTCGGTCCGCGCTCCATCGTGAGTTAAGCATCCAGTATCAAAGTATAGGACGCCGGCATCCGGAACAACATGCGAATGCGGCAGCGTCCGCGCGCAGCCTGAACAGGCCTCGAATCGGGTTCCGGCATAATGATGCGATGCCTAGCCCCCGGATCGTTCTACGCCTTGCAGCCATGCTGCTACTCGCCAGTGTGGTGGTGTCTGCGCGTGCCACCGAGCTGCCGGCCGCCTTCATCGATGCACTGCGGCAAGCCCGCATTCCGCTCGATCATGTGGCTGTCGTGGTGCAGGATCTGGAGGCAAGCGAGCCGCTGCTCGCGCACAACGCCGAGGCAGCGATGAATCCCGCATCGGTGATGAAACTGGTGACCAGCTTTGCTGCATTGCAACAGCTTGGCCCGCGCTATACCTGGTCAACGGATGTCTGGGCGGACGGGCCGGTTCAAAACGGCGTGCTGGAGGGCGATTTGATCGTCAAGGGCTATG
>MGZO01000129.1:69090-70581 GCA_001802655.1 Hydrogenophilales bacterium RIFOXYD1_FULL_62_11 | reverse complement strand
GAACTGCGCACGGGCGGCGTGCGCCATATCCGGGGCGATTTGCTGCTCGACACCAGCCATTTTGCATTGCCGCCGCTCGACCCTGGCGCATTTGACGGCGAACCGCTGGCGCTCTACAACGCGACGCCCGGCGCGCTGATCGCCAATTTCAATGCCACGCTGCTGCATCTCAAGCCAAACGGAAAGGGCGTCGATATCGTTCCAGATGTCGCACTACCCGGATTGGCCATCCGTTCCGAACTGGTGCTGACCGACACCCAGGCATGCAATGGCTGGAAAGATGCGGCAACGCCTGCCATTCCCGATCCGGGCAAGCGTGAACTGCTGATAAGCGGACGCTACCCAAGGAGTTGCGGCGAACAGACGCTGTCGCTCAATCTGTTTGAACCGGTCGCCACCTTTGATTTCATTTTTCGCGGACTATGGGCCGAGGCTGGCAACACCCTGACTGGCCCGACCCTGCCGGGCATGGCCCCTCCGACACCGCCCCTGCTGCGCTTCGCGTCGCTGCCCCTGACCGATGTGCTCATCAGCCTCAATAAATCTTCCAACAACCTGATGACACGCAACCTGTTCCTGACGCTCGGTGCGGAGGCCTTCGGCGCGCCGGCAACGCTCGACAAAAGCGCGCGCGCAGTTCGTGTGGCGCTAGCCAGGCGCGGCGTGTCGACCCATAAGCTGGTGATGGAAAACGGCGCCGGTTTGTCGCGGATCGAGCGGGTCAGCGCGACGACATTGAACCAGCTTCTTCGCGCAGCCCATGCCAGCCCGCTGTTTTCCGAATTTGAATCGGCCTTGCCGATTGTTGCGATCGACGGCACGCTCAAGCGCCGCTTCAACGGCAGCCCGCTGGCCGGCAGCGCCCATCTCAAGACCGGTACCCTGCGCGATGCCAGCGCGCTGGCGGGGTATGTCTACACCGCCAGCGGGCACCGCATGGTGTTCGTCATGCTGGTGAATCACGCCAATGCCAAGCGGGCACAAAGCGCACAACAACTATTGCTGGAATGGGTATGGCACGACCAGCCTGAACGCGATGGGTCGGCCTCATGAATTTACCGCCGCTGCCCGACTGGGTGAACTGGCTGGCTCAGGACGCCGATGGCGCAATCTGGGGCTATGAGGCCGAACCCAACAAGCAGGATTACGGCTGGTATGAAAATGAAGTGGGGCGCATCGTGCGGCTGGGTCAGGGAGCGCCACCTGCCGATTGGGAAGCAACTCTCAGGCGGGCACCTTGAGCAGTGCGCCGGACTTTGCCTTTATGATTCAATCTCTTTGTTCAATGACACCTTGGCGGATCTCCCTTGGATACTGATACACCCGAATCCACTCGCAAGGCACTAATCGACGCCCTGCTTCTCAAACTCCCCGGCGTTAGCGCAAGAAAAATCAGCGGCCTCGATGCCTACTTCGTCAGCGACAAGATGTTCGCCTGCATCAGCGGTCGCGGCGTCGGGCTGCGCCTGCCCGCCGCCACCGTGACCGAAC
>MGZO01000129.1:67756-68969 GCA_001802655.1 Hydrogenophilales bacterium RIFOXYD1_FULL_62_11 | reverse complement strand
ACCCGCTAGCGCCGCAGCGTCGTCTGACAATCGCTTGGGGCTGGTTTCTGGCGGTCAGGTTAGTCACACAATCATCCAATCATCGGCCGTAGCCGGCGATCGATATTGGGCATGAGAAGTTTCCAGCCCCGAGGCGATTCACATCGCTACGCAAGAGGACCCAGAGGCAAATGAAAATATCCCCATCCGCACTCATTCAAGTCGCCAGCCTGCTGCTAGCCACCTCGTCCGCCCTGGCCGACAACGTCGGGTGTGTCACAACCGCGTGGAAACTCATCGGCGCTAACCACAAGGTCTGCGTCGATGCCTTCCAGGACCCCAAGGTGCGGGGCGTCACGTGTCACGTCAGCCAGGCGAGAACGGGAGGCGTATCCGGGTCTCTCGGCCTCGCGCAGGACCCCTCGCAGTTCTCGCTCGCCTGCCGGCAGACCGGACCGATCGTGCTGCCGGCCAAATTGCCCAAGGAGGAAACTGTCTTCAGCGAAGACACGTCCATTCTGTTCAAGGAAACCCGCGTCGTTCGCATGTGGGACGAAGTGCACCGAACCCTTGTTTATCTTGCGATTAGCCGAAAGCTGATCGAGGGCGCGCCGGCAAACAGCCTGTCCACGGTGCCCGTCATGCCTTGGGGCGGTAAGCCGTAACCGGCTGGCGCCGCCTGGCTGCCTGACCAGGCAATCAAGCACCGCCAGGATGCGGTTGCTACCGCACGCTGTCACCCTCCCGGCCAACTCCGGACGGTTCGGTTAGCCCCTGCGCCTGTCCGGTTCTCGGCCTTTTCAGCCCTTCGTATTAATAAAGTTGGGAAATGCGACTCCACGAGGCTTAGCTGATGCCGCGAATGAAAACCTTTTTCTTGAAAAGAACGGATACAGGGCGTATTGTCCTCAAAAATACCCAGAGGAAATCCCGTGCCCGCCCCGATCCCCATTTCCACTGTGCTCACAACTGGCGGCGACGATGCCGTTCTGGCCTATCTTAAAGCCGCCCGTGAGCACCATACACAAGCCAAAATCGCTGACTTTCTAAAGACCACACCCCGCACAATTCGTCGCTGGGAAACTCGCCAGTCCGTCCCGCCGCCCTACATCATCCACGCCTTGCAACAACTTTTGCCGCTCGATCTGCCTTTCGAGGGCGAAGCCGCATTCAGCTTTATCGACCTGTTCGCGGGCATCGGCGGCATACGGCGCGCATTTGAAAATGTCGGCGG
>MGZO01000129.1:57007-67744 GCA_001802655.1 Hydrogenophilales bacterium RIFOXYD1_FULL_62_11 | reverse complement strand
TGCCGAAAACTTCCGCGATGGCCACGCCATCAACGGCGACATCACACAGGTTCAGGCCGCCGACATCCCCGACCACGATGTGCTGCTGGCCGGATTCCCTTGCCAGCCCTTTTCCATCGCCGGTGTGTCGAAAAAGAACGCACTGGGGAAAGCCCACGGCTTTGCGTGCGAAACGCAGGGCACCCTATTTTTTGATGTCGCTCGCGTCATCGCCGAAAAGCGCCCACGCGCCTTTTTGCTGGAAAACGTCAAGAACCTGACCTCGCATGACAAAGGCCGCACTTTCGCCGTCATCAAGCGCACCCTCAGCGAAGAACTCGGTTATCACATTCACACCCGCGTTATCGACGGCGCACACTTTGTTCCCCAGCACCGCGAACGCATCCTCATCGTCGGCTTTCGCGAACCCGTCGCGTTCGACTTTGACGCACTGCCCATGCCGCCCAAGGGACGGCACACGCTGAAGGAAATACTCCACCGCACCGACGGCTCTGAGCCGCAACTGCCGTGGGACGAAGACCGCTTCTTCGACCACGCCCATAAAAAGGTGCAGGACAAATACACCCTCACTGACAACCTCTGGCGCTACCTGCAAAACTACGCTGAGAAACACCGGCTGAAAGGCAACGGCTTCGGCTTCGGTTTGGTTACGCCAGACAACGTCGCCCGAACCCTGTCAGCCCGCTATTACAAGGACGGCTCGGAGATACTGATCGATCAGGGCAAGCGCAAAAACCCACGTCGGCTCACACCGAGAGAGTGTGCAAGGCTGATGGGCTTTCCAGATACGTTCAGGATCCCGGTGTCAGATACACGGGCTTACAAACAATTTGGAAACTCTGTCGTTGTTGATGTCATGGCTCACGTTGCAAGGTTGATGCAGCCCTATCTGGAAGCTGATATCCTGGAACCGGAGCTGCCCCTTCGTTACGCCACTGCTTGAGGAGAAAACCATGCACGCACAATCCCGCATCCCGAAACTGCGCGACACCACTTTCGATGGTGCCTTGTTGTGGTTCTCTGAAATGCAATGCGGCAAATTACTGTTTCATCCGGAAGATGACCCCGCAGACATTATTACTATCTCAAACGGCCAACAAACTTTCACAGACAGTGAAGTACAGGAATTGCGTTTCTTGTTGAGCGAAATGGAAGAAAGGCTGGGGCACGATAGGGTGATTGAGGCTGCTTACCCAGTTTTCATGACTGCCTTTGGGGAACATCTGGATGATTGATGGCTGACGTTGTTGATCCGGCAACCCGCAGCCGGATGATGGCCGGCATTCGGAGCCGCAACACCAAACCAGAAATCTTGATACGCAGTTTGTTGCATCGCCAGGGTTTTCGATTCCGTCTGCATGTCCGCAATCTTCCCGGCAAACCCGATATGGTGTTTCCGCGTTATCGCGCAGTTGTTTTCGTTCACGGCTGTTTCTGGCACGGACACGACTGCCATCTGTTCAAGTGGCCGGGCACGCGCCCAGATTTTTGGCGCGAAAAAATTGGGCGCAACCAGGATAACGACTACCGGACTCGAACAGCACTTATTGCCGCAGGCTGGCGTGTAGGTATTGTCTGGGAGTGCGCCATCCGTGGCGCAGGTAAAGATTTAGGTGAAGTCACACGACGACTGGCCAACTGGTTACACAGCGACGTGCCGTTTATGGAGGAGCGTGGGTGAAAAGCGGGTACCTGTCGGAATATTTTGAAGGGGTGGCGGCCAAACGCCTCAGTGCTGTTGAAGCGGATAGAACTCGCTCTAATCAGCACGAATACCAGGCCACAAAAAGCATGTTGACGTTCATGGGTAAACCAATCGAACCCACGCGTATACCCACCCGCTTCCTTTACCTGTCCGATAATGATGCAGAACCTGTTGTAGAAGATGCCTTTCTGACGCTCTATGACAGCCGAAAAGACCAGCCGCACAGGTCAGCCGAATACCGTTTTTATTTTCCAACCACTACTGTTTCTCTGAGTGCTGCCTAAGGCGATTTGCTCGTGATCGCCAAGCGCCACGACGGCGGTCTGTTGGTTGTTATCGCTGAAAATGGTTCTAGCATTTCAGCGCAGATTGAATGGTTGTTTGGCTTCACCGACTTGGCTCACCCCGGCTTTTCAGTCAAATCCGAACTAGAAACGGAGCAAGATCGTATTGCGTTTGCTTCACGGTTCATCCTTGAAAACATTGGCGTTGTGGTGGAGATATCGGCTGAAATCTACCTTGAAACTATGCTGGAGAAATTCAAAGGGAAGTTCCCGACAACACGTGAGTTTTCCGCCTATGCCCGCTCCACTCTGAAAGACCTTAATCCGGCGGAAGATCAAGACTTGGTGTTGATGGCGTGGATGGAGCAGGAAGAAGTCCTGTTTCGCACACTGGAACGACACCTGATCGCCGACCGCCTTTCTACGGGCTTTGGAGGTGACGTGGATGCGGGTGTGGATGTGGATGGTTTTTTGTCATTTTCGCTATCCGTACAAAACCGGCGCAAGAGCCGGGTTGGACTTGCCCTCGAAAACCATCTCGAACTGCTGTTTACTGAATGCGGCATCCAATATAAACGCACTGCCGTAACGGAAAACAAGGCCAAACCGGATTTCATTTTCCCCAGTGTTACGGCATACCACGACCCGGCATTTGACGCGTTGCACCTGACCATGCTTGGCGTGAAGTCCACTTGCAAAGACCGTTGGCGACAGGTGCTTGCAGAGGCTGATCGTATCGACCACAAACACCTGCTAACGCTCGAAACTTCAATCAGCCGACATCAGACGGACGAAATGCAGGCGAAAAATCTGCAACTTGTTTTGCCGCGTGGACTGCACGCGACTTACACGCCAGAGCAACAGGCGTGGCTGATGGATATTGCTTCATTTACAGCTCTGGTGCGTGAGCGGCAGGATACCGCCTGATTTTGGAAAAGTGGCTACTGGAATACGCGGCGACAGTACCCTGACAAAGAGTTATATCCACTCTTCCCAAAGGCGGCGCAATCACTAAGTCCGTCCAGTGTTCCAGCCTTATCAGATGCTCAAGCTGAGCTACACCGGTCTGCTATACAGGGAAAAGGGCAAGAATGCTCGCAGATTGCCAATTGGGCGTGATATGCAGGGCTATCGGATTCCGATACTCATGACTAAGGAGGGGGAATGAAAAACCTCATGCGCAAAGTTTTCCGGGGCATCTTGTTGCCCAGCGGCCTGTTTTTTCTTTTTGCTACCAGTGTCGCCGCCGCAGAGCCTACCTACAAGGAAGGCGAATCGATCTTCATTGAAACGGGCGTGGAAGCACCGGATCGCGACCCGACCTGGTATGCATCCATGGTTGCCAAGCCTTATGCGCCGGTATTCGAGATGCTGGCCACTCAAGGCACACAGGGCGTTACTACCCCTATACCTATCCGGTCACGCTGAAAGATCTGGTGCGTTTTCACGGTCACGACTGCGAGGGGACGACAACCGCAGCTAACTCCACATGGGTGGCATTCAAGATTCTGTTTCCAGACGGCATCATCGACCGCAGCGTACTCTGGGGTATCAGCGGCGAATCGCCCTGCTGGTCGGATGCGGTGGCTTTCCTGACTGGTGCGCGGCTGCAATACGGCAACTTGGGATTCTTCAAGGACAAGCGCTACAGCCATGCCATCGTTCTCTATCGGGAAGACACGAAGGTCGCCGTGCTGGCGACGTGGAAGGAAGGGATCAACAACATCCCTGGCGAGCCGGTCATGCTGCCCGGCAAGGTAACCTGGCAGCCCAAGGTGACGATGAAGGACGTGGAAGCGCTCAAGGCTGTGGTGAAAAAAGCCGGGGGCAAACCGACGCCTTACCAGGTCGATCTCATGCGCTATCAGCAGTGGGCGCATATCAACGACATCCTCGAACACCCGCTAGAAGAAAGCTATCAGGCCAAGGTGATCGAGAACTTCAAATGGGAAGACTGGATTGACCCAGCCAAGACCCTCGCCAAGCCACACGAGCGCAGCGACACGCGCCTGAAAAATTATCCTTATAGGGACAAGCCGATTGAGGCACCCGTGCAATAGAGGGCTGAAAGAGATCAGGCTGACCCACGTTTCGCTGCCCAGCTCCCGGCGACCACCGCATTAAGCCGTTCCAGTGGCACCCGCTTCGCTGAGGCTGGCGCAGCGGTTCTCAAGGGCATACAAGCTGTTTATCTGGGCATTGAGGTGGATGACGGGTTGAAGCGCGTTCGAGGTTGCTGAGAGAACGAATGCTTGAGAGGCCTCTCCCTATCCGTTAAATCCCCAGAACATCCCGAACGCGTAGAACAGTCCGCCGACCGTCCGGGATCGCGCCCATGCCGGTATCGGCGAAACCAGGATTCGCCACAAAAAAAAAGGCCAACCGTTCTGGCTGGCCTTTCTATCAATTCCCATGAAATCTAAAGATTTGGGAAAAATCTGGATTTCAATGGGATCCTACAAACTCATACATCCAGGTTCCGCACGCCCAACGCATTGGTTTCGATGAAATTCCTGCGCGGCTCGACTTCATCGCCCATCAAGGTAGTGAAGATCTGGTCCGCCGAAATCGCATCATCAATCTGCACTTTCATCAGACGGCGAACTTTTGGATCCATGGTGGTTTCCCACAATTGCCCGGGATTCATTTCGCCCAGGCCCTTGTAGCGCTGAATGCTCATGCCGCGTTTGACATCTGCCAGCAACCAGTCCATTGCCTCGCGGAAGCTTTGTATGGGTGATTCCTTTTCGCCGCGCTTGGCGCGTGCGCCCAAACCAATCAAATCGCGCAACAAATCACCGACTTTGACCAGTTGATTGTAATCGCCCGATTCAAGCAGATCAGCCTCGAGGAAATTGACGTGCGTGTTGCCATGCGCATGACGCGTGATGCGCAAACGATGGCTGTCGGTCTCGCTGATGTATTCGGCGGCAATTTCAAATTTCTGCGCATCCAGTGCTGCACCAAGCGTGGCTTCGCTTTGCATCGCGGCGCTACTGTCGCTCAAATCCAGACGCGGAATACGCATCAGTGTCTGCAGCACATCGCTGGGCAGCATGCGCGCCAGTCGATCACATACGGCTTCGGCCAGAAAGTATTCACGCGCCAGCGATTCGAGTGCATCGCCCGCGATCGGCATCGCACCTTCCATCGGGACTAGCTCGGCCTCTTTCATGGCCTCGCTCATCAGATGTTCCTTCATGGCATGTTCGTCCTTCAGGTAGCGCTCGGAACGGCCATGCTTGACCTTGTACAACGGCGGTTGGGCAATGTAGATGTGACCGCGTTCAACCAACTCGGGCATCTGGCGGTAGAAGAACGTCAGCAGCAGGGTGCGGATGTGCGCACCGTCCACGTCCGCGTCGGTCATGATGATGATGCGGTGATAACGCAGCTTGTCCGGGTTGTAATCGTCCTTGCCGATGCTGGTGCCGAGTGCGGTGATCAGCGTGGCGATTTCCTGGCTGCTGATGACCTTGTCGAAACGCGCGCGCTCGACGTTGAGGATTTTGCCCTTGAGCGGCAGGATTGCCTGGAACTTGCGGTCGCGTCCCTGTTTGGCCGAGCCGCCTGCCGAGTCGCCCTCGACCAGGTAGATTTCGCATAAAGCAGGATCTTTTTCCTGGCAGTCAGCCAGCTTGCCGGGTAGCCCCAGGCCATCCATGATGCCCTTGCGGCGCGTGATTTCACGTGCCTTGCGTGCGGCTTCTCGGGCGCGTGCGGCATCAATGATCTTGCCACACAACACTTTGGCATCGGCCGGGTTTTCAAGCAGAAATTCAGCGAGTTTCTGCCCCACGACCTCCTGCACGACCGGCTGCACTTCGCTCGAAACCAGCTTGTCCTTGGTTTGCGAAGAGAACTTGGGCTCGGGCACTTTGACCGACAGCACACAGGTCAGGCCTTCGCGCATGTCGTCGCCGGTGGTTTCCACCTTGGCTTTTTTAGCGAACTCGTTTTCCTCGATGTATTTGTTCAATACCCGGGTCATCGCCATGCGCATCCCGGTGAGATGGGTGCCGCCGTCGCGTTGCGGAATATTGTTGGTGAAACACTGCACGGTTTCCGAGTAGCTGTCGTTCCACTGCATGGCGACTTCGATCGTCATGCCGTCTTTTTCGCCCACCGCATGAAAAATCTTCGGGTGCAAGACCGACTTGACCCGGTTCATGTAATTGACGAAACCCATTACACCGCCCGAATGGGCGAAGTTTTCAGTTTTGCCGTCACGGTGATCGATCAGTTCGATCTTTACGCCATTGTTGAGAAAGGACAGCTCACGAATCCGCTTGGCAAGGATGTCGAAGTGGAATTCGATTTTGCCCACGCCGAAAATTTCTTCGTCAGCCAAAAAGTGAACTTCGGTTCCCCGGTTTTGCGTTTCGCCCACGACCTGCATTGGCGACACTTCAACGCCGTTCTGAACTTCAATCAGGCGGTCGACCACCTTGCCCTGGTTGAATGTCATGGCGTATTTTTTTCCGTCACGACGAACGACCAGTTTCAACCATTTAGACAAGCCGTTGACGCACGACACGCCCACACCGTGCAAGCCACCCGACACCTTGTAGCTGTTCTGGTTGAACTTGCCGCCGGCATGCAATACGGTCATCACGATCTCTGCTGCACTGCGCTTGGGCTCGTGCTTGTCGTCCATTTTGACGCCGACCGGAATGCCACGGCCGTTGTCCGAAATCGAAATCGAGTTATCCGGATGGATGATGACCTTGATGTCATTGCACCAACCCGCCAGCGATTCGTCGATCGCGTTATCCAGCACCTCGAACACCATGTGATGCAAACCGCTGCCATCGGACGTGTCGCCGATGTACATGCCCGGCCGTTTACGCACGGCTTCCAGGCCTTCCAGCTGCTGGATGCTGTCTTCGTCGTAACCGCCGTTTTGATCTTTAGCGTTCGCGTTATCTGGCTTGTCGCTCATCTTTTCAAACCCGTTTGGGGTATTCCTGTTGATTGGTACAGAGAAGGGTGGAATGACCTGGCTTAGATGCGCATGGGCATCACGACATATTTGAAACCGGGTTCGCCTTCGCTGGTCAACAACATGCTGCTGTTGGCATCGCCCAACGACAAGGTGATTTCTTCGCTGTTGACTGCACCCAACCCATCCAGCAGGTAGGTCACGTTGAATCCCATGTCCAGCGGTTCGCCGTTGAAACTGACTTCGATCTCATCGGCGGCTTCTTCCTGCTCATTGTTGTTGCACACAATGCCCAGGGTGTTTTCGCTCATGACCAGACGCACGCCACGAAACTTTTCATTCGACAGAATGGCTGCACGCTGCAAGGCCTGAATCACGGTCTGACGATTGGCCTTGAGATGGCGTGGCTGGTTGAGCGGAATGACGCGTTGATAGTCGGGAAACTTGCCATCCACCACCTTGGTGACCAGCTCGGTACCTGGCAGCGTAATGGTGACTTGATTGGCGCCAATCCGGAGCTCGACCGAATCATCCACATCGGCCAGAAGCTTGGAAAGTTCAACCACGGTTTTACGCGGAATGATGACTTCTCGCGTGCCGGCATCCATCTCCAGCTCGGTTTCGGCGTAGCTCAACCGATGGCCGTCGGTTGCTACGACACGTAGTTGCTTGCCTTCGAGTACAAGCAACATGCCGTTGAGGTAATACCGGATGTCCTGGCTTGCCATGGCGAACTGCACCAGCTGCAACAGGCGCTTGAGTTTCTTTTGTGGCAAATGAATGGCTTCGCCCAAACCCGATCCGGTTTCAACGCGTGGGAAATCCGCAGCCGGCAAGGTTTGCAGGGTAAAGCGCGATTTGCCTGCACTCACCACCACCTGGCTGTCCTTGGTGTCCAGTTTGACCTTTGCGGCATCCGGAAGCGCGCGAACGATATCAAACAGCTTGCGGGCTGCGATGGTGATCGCAAAGTCTTCGCCTGTTTGCGCATCCAGCTGGGTGCTGATCTGCAATTCGAGATCGGTTGCCAGCAAGGTGAGTTTGTCCGCCTTCTTTTCCAACAGCAGGTTGGACAGGATGGGCAGGGTGTGCCGACGCTCGACAACCCCGACGACTGACGTCAGTGCAGCGAGCAGTGCGTTACGTTCGCTTTGTATTAATAGCATTTATATATTCCTGAGAACAATAATAAAGGCAGCCTAAATCTGTGGATAAGCTTTATTACTTAATTAAAACAATCTGTTGCAGTATGATTTTCGGTGTGGGTAAAACCTTGGCAGCGCTGTCTGAGTGTGGGTAGTTTTTATGCTTTATGCATCGAAGCGGTTTTATCCACATTTCATCCTCAGCCTGTCAGGATCTGTAACAAGGTTAAATAATCACGTCCGATATCCACTTCTGTCTCACGTAATTCAGCTACTTTTCGGCATGCATGAATCACGGTTGTGTGGTCGCGTCCGCCAAACGATTCACCAATTTCAGGCAGGCTTTGGTTGGTCAGTTCCTTTGACAGGGCCATTGCTATTTGCCGTGGACGGGCCAGATTTCGGGTGCGTTTTTTTGAAAACATGTCGGCGACTTTGATTTTATAAAAGTCAGCAACGGTTTTCTGGATGTTTTCGATGGAAACAATGCGGGAAGTCGAGGCGATGAGATCGCGCAAGGCTTCCTTGACCAGTTCCAGCGTGATGGGTTTTTCGTGGAAACGGGAGAAGGCAATCACGCGTTTGAGCGCGCCTTCCAGTTCACGCACATTGGAGCGCACCTGCTTGGCGATGAAGAAAGCAACGGTTTCATCGAGTTTGGTATTTTCGGATTGCGCCTTGGCCAGCAGAATGGCGACACGCATTTCAAGTTCTGGCGGTTCGACGGCAACGGTTAATCCCCAGGCAAAGCGCGATTTCAGCCGGTCATCCAGGCCGTTTATTTCCTTGGGGAAGGTGTCGCAGGTGATGACAATCTGCTTCTTGTTTTCGATCAGGGAATTAAAAACATAGAAAAACTCTTCCTGGGTGCGGTCTTTTTTGGCCAGAAACTGAATGTCGTCGATTAACAGCAAATCGAGCGACATATAGCGCCGCTTCAGATCATCAAACTGCTTGTTGAGATAGGCTTTAACCACATCGTCCACGTAATCATTGGCGTGGATATAGCTGATGCGTGCGTCGGGATTGGCCTCGCGAACGGTGTTGCCGATAGCCTGCAATAAGTGGGTTTTACCCAGTCCAACGCCGCCGTAAACAAACAGGGGATTGTAGGCAACCCCGGGATTGTTGGAAATTTGCAGAGCTGCCGCGCGCGCCAGCTGGTTGGCACGGCCTGAAACGAAATTATCAAAGTTGAACGCCGGATTGATGCGCATGCCCGATTGAACGGGCGCAACGGGCCGCTCAGGTTGGGCCAGACGGGGCTCAACCTGGGTGGATGATGAAGGGGGACGACTCGCTGCGGGTTTTTTCCCGAGAGCATAAATAATGGAAACGGGTTCCGGATAAAACTCCTGTGCCCACTCATTGATATCCTCGGAGAATTTTTCGCGCACCCAATCCATCACAAAATGATTGGGCGCAAGAATACGCACCTCGCCGTTCGAGTCATCGAACACCAGGGGTTTGATCCATGTGCTGAATTGCTGCTGGGTGAGATTGGCGCGAAAGCGCTCTTGGCAAAGGTCCCAGAAGGAATCCATAGTAGAGAGGCGGGGAGCGGATAGCGGCATAGGATTCGAGGCCGAATCTTACTCTCCTTCGACGAGGTTATCCACAGGCCGGACAGCATGGCTGGAATCACGTGAACTTGACATGCCTGAGGAAAGGCAGGTCTAATGCGCGGTTTTTCAACACATTTTTTTGTGTTTGGATCGCTCTAGTCAAACAGGGCGAGGCCAGCGCTACCTTAGAAAGGACAAGACATGAAACGTACTTATCAACCCTCCACCGTTCGTCGCAAGCGTACTCACGGCTTTCGTGCCCGCATGAAAACCAAATCCGGCCGTGCGGTGATCAATGCACGTCGCGCCAAAGGCCGCTCACGTCTGGCTGTCTAATCGACTCGCATCCTGACAAGGCTGGAAGCGTTCGCTTCCACGACGCGCGGCTGGTCAATAAAGCCGACTTTGATCGGGTTTTTGCCGAAAATCAGCGCGCGCGAACCGATTTTGTAATGGTCATGGTGCGCCCCAACCAGGTGGGCCACCCTCGTTTGGGCATGATAGTCGCCAAGCGCCTGCTTGCGCGCGCGGTTGACCGCAACCGTGTCAAGCGTTGTGTACGCGAAAGTTTCCGGCAGGTCCTGCCGGAATTACCCGCCTGTGACTTTGTCGTTCGCCTGATAGCCAAACCGGTTCCCGGTGATGAAGCACGTGATTTGTCGCGCACCTTTAAACGTGCCGGTCATCGAGCCGTGGCAAAATGGCCAAACGCTCAAGCAGGCGATAGTGCGCCTGACCCCCTTCCTACTTAAACCACATGCCACCCCATGGATAATCAGCGACTGATTCTATTTATCGTCTTTTCCTTTTCGCTGTTGTTGTTGTGGGAAGCCTGGCAGGACAAGAACGCACCGCCACCTCTTCCCCCGAGTGCGGTGAGTTCACCTGCGGGTCAAGCGGTGCCCACGCCAAGCCAGGGGTTGAATGCATCCGCGCCTGCTCCTGCGCAGGCCGGGGTCGCAAAGGGACAGCGTGCGGTGGTGGAAACGGATGTATTGCATGCAGTCATCGATGCGAATGGTGGTGATCTGCGCCAGCTGAAACTGCTGTCTTATCGTGAAACAGACGACAGAAATCAGGTGTTTACCCTGTTTGA
>MGZO01000129.1:48701-56972 GCA_001802655.1 Hydrogenophilales bacterium RIFOXYD1_FULL_62_11 | reverse complement strand
GCGGTGCTGCGCAACTGGAAGTGCCTTTGACATGGACTGATCCTGCCGCCGGTGTTCGGGTCGAGAAAACCTATATTTTCAAGCGCGGCAGTTATGAAATCGCCGTCAGGATGCGGGTGATCAACGGCGGCACGCAGCCCATCGACCTTACGCCTTATTACCAGCTGACGCGCCATAGCGAGGCGCCGCGCGGATCGCAGTTTTTCCTGCCAACCTATACAGGCGCAGCGGTTTATACCGATGCCAAAAAATTCCAGAAAATTGCCTTCGGTGACATCCAGGAAGGCAAGGCGGAATTTGAAAAAACTGCGAATAACGGTTGGGTGGGCATGGTGCAGCACCATTTCGTCTCAGCCTGGTTGCCTGAAGGTAGCGTAAAGCGTGAGTTTTATACCCGTGAAACAGGCGGCGTTTATTCCGCTGGCGTCATGCTGGCCGAAGGGATGTTAGCGCCCGGCCAGCAAAAAACCTTTACCGTGCCGCTGTATGCTGGCCCGCAAACCCAGACCGTACTCGAACAAACCGCCCCCGGCCTCGACCTGGCGCGTGACTATGGCTGGCTGACGCCGCTCGCTTTCCCCATCTTCTGGGCGCTGGACAAGATCGAGCGCATCGTCGGAAACTGGGGCTGGGCCATCATCATTCTGACCCTGTTTCTCAAACTGGCCCTGTATCCCTTGTCGGCAGCCGGCTACAAGTCGATGGCCAAGATGAAAACGCTGACCCCGCGTCTGCAAAAGCTGAAGGAAAGCTATGGCGATGACCGTGCCAAGTTGCATCAGGCCATGGCCGACATGTACAAAACCGAGAAAATCAATCCGCTCGGAGGCTGCCTGCCCATCCTGATCCAGATTCCGGTCTTCATTGCCTTGTACTGGGTATTGCTGGCCGCGGTCGAAATGCGCGGCGCGCCCTGGCTTGGCTGGATTACCGACCTCACGGCACCGGATCCGTGGTTCATTTTGCCGATCATCATGGGCGTAACGTCGGTACTGCAGGTCAAGCTCAACCCGCAACCGATGGATCCGATGCAGGCCAAAATCATGATGATCATGCCGGTGATGTTTACCGTCATGTTCGTGTTCTTCCCGGCAGGTCTGGTTCTGTACTGGGTCGTCAACAACATTCTGTCGATCGCGCAGCAGTGGTGGATCAACAAGCAGGTTGAGGGTAGCAAGGCTGCAACGAGTAAAGTCTGACGCAACGAATCAGGCTATTCCCGAAAGGGGTGAGGCTCATTCAAGACCCGAGGCGTGCTTCGGGTCTTTCTATTTGTGGCACTGTAACGTCTTGCCCGCATTCACCATGAAACCAAGCCATGCGCGATATTCCTAAATCTGATTTGATTGCCGCCATTGCCACTGCACCCGGACGCGGCGGGGTGGGGGTGGTGCGGGTGTCAGGGGCGGATGTTGCATCGCTTGCTGCTGCGGTGCTCGGGCGGATACCCGCACCACGCCATGCGACGTTTACCCGTTTTCTGGATACAGATGGCACGACGCTCGATGAGGGCATCGCGCTGCTGTTTGCCGCGCCGCACTCGTTCACCGGCGAAGCCGTGCTGGAGCTGCAGGGCCATGGTGGGCCGGTGGTGCTCAATCTGATATTGCAACGCTGTCTGGAACTCGGCGCGCGGCTGGCGACGCCCGGTGAGTTCACCCGGCGGGCGTATCTCAACGGCAAGCTGGATCTGGCACAGGCGGAGGCGGTGGCGGATTTGATCGACGCCGCGTCGACCGAGGCGGCGCGCTCGGCGGTGCGCTCGCTGTCGGGTGCGTTTTCGGCGCGGGTAAACGAGTTGCTGGAAGCCCTGACCCGGCTGCGCATGCTGGTGGAGGCGACGCTGGATTTTCCCGAAGAAGAAATCGATTTTTTGAAACAGGCCGATGCGTTCGGCCGGCTTGATCGCATCGAAGCCGCCTTGGCGGGCGTACGCGCACAGGCGCGGCAGGGCGCATTGCTGCGCGAAGGGCTGACGGTAGTGTTGATCGGACAGCCGAACGTGGGCAAGTCGAGTTTGCTGAACCAGCTGGCCGGATTCGAGGCGGCGATCGTGACGGAGATTGCCGGTACCACGCGCGATACGGTGCGCGAGGCGATCCAGATTCAGGGCGTACCGCTGCACATTATCGATACGGCGGGTTTGCGCGAGACCGACGACGCGGTGGAGAAAATCGGCATCGCGCGCACCTGGGCGGCGCTGGACAACGCCGATGTGGCGCTGTTGCTGGTGGATGCGGCGCATGGCGTGGGCGCAGACGAGCAGGCGATTCTGGCGCGGCTGCCTGCGGTGGCGCGGCTGACGATACACAACAAGATCGATGCCATGCACGAAGAACCGCGCGTATCTGACGACGAGGTCTGGCTGTCTGCCAAAACCGGTGCCGGGGTGGAATTGCTGCGCGAAAAGCTGCTGGCGGCGGCGGGCTGGCAAGCGGCGGGCGAGGGCGCGTTCATGGCGCGTACGCGCCACCTCGATGCGCTGGGGCGCGCGGCAACGCACGTGGCGGTGGCGCGCGAAACCGTGAGCCAGCTTGAGTTGTTCGCCGAGGAGCTCCGATTGGCCCAGGCGGCGCTGGCGGAGATCACCGGCGAATTCACCGCAGACGATTTGCTGGGCGAGATTTTCAGCAAGTTCTGTATCGGCAAATAAGAATTTCGGAATAGTCCGAGACCTTCCGCAGAACGCTTGCATGTTCGACGTGAATTCGCATTGAGTTGTTCCTACAGGTGTTTCCAAACACCTATTTTGAACAGCGGACATCTAGCGTGTCTTGGATAGTGATCCCGCCCATCGGCATGAGCAAATCGCTGACATGACCGTAGCCGATATTCTGGCGACTAACGACAGAAACAAAAATCGTGGGGCCGATCAGATGGCCGCGGGCGGCGGTCTTCTATGGCGGTGCGATCTTCGCCTGTCGGGACTGCCAGCGGATGGAGCAACGCCTTGAGTGGCTGGATCGGCGGCAGCCTACCGTTGGGATTGTGGATGTTGATCGTTTCGCCCTATGTTCCAAGCTATATTGATAAAACATGCTGAATTTTTTGGATGACAATTATGGGCCGTACTGACTATCCAGATCTTTTTCGAAAAAACCTGTTAGTTCACGTTCCCGCCGACGTGAAGACCGTACTTGACGTAGGCTGCGCAAAAGGCGCGTTTGGTCAGGCACTAAAGTCTGTCAATGATGTCGAGGTCTGGGGAGTGGAACCAGACGATGTATCTGCCGCTGTGGCCAAGGAACGGCTTGATCATGTAATTAACGATTTCTTTGGCCCGTCAATCCACCTGCCAAACGAGTATTTCGACTTGATCCTTTTCAATGACTCGCTGGAACATATGAGTGATCCAGTCATGGCTCTGGATCTTTGTCGCAGCAAGTTGAAGCCGGGGGGGCGCATCAATTGCTGTGTTCCAAACGTTCGCCACATAGATAACCTTGAGCACCTTATCTTGGATAAGGATTGGAAGTACGAGGAACTGGGTATCCGCGATAGAACTCACTTACGGTTTTTTACCCAGAAGAGTGTCGTTGCCTTATTCGAGGAACGAGGCTACCGAGTTTTGGATGTAATCGGAATCCATCAGGAGTGGTGGGATCCACGTAAACCTTTACGGCGTTTGCTATTTCGGCTATTTCCAGAATTTACCCGTGATATGCGTCATATTCAGATACTTGTCATTGCGGAACTGCCCAAGCCCTGAGACCGTTCCCTTCTTCGGCCTCAGCAGTGTGGGCGATCGATTAGGAAGACTGGCCTCGTTTGGGAAACAAATCTGAAAGTGTTTCCGGAATTGTTCCTGTATTCAAAATCCATTTTTCAAGAGCCGTGCAACAGCGGCTTCGTGCCATTTTGCTAGATTCTGCATCGATAGGCTTGCCTGTATCACGGTGCTGCGCATTCTCAGTTTTGGGCAAACATTTTTATGCTGACCTGGCAAGCGATCTACGCTGAAATTCGCACGCATCGCAGCCGTCTTGCACAGGCCAATTTCATTGCGCTGCTGGCGGTGATGGCGGCGGTACCGGTGCCGCTGCTGTTGCCGCTGATGGTGGACGAGGTGCTGCTGCATCATCCCGCCGCGTTCGTTGCCCATATCGCCGCATGGACGCCCATGGCCTGGCATGGGCCGGTGTTGTTCATTGGTGCGGCGCTGCTGCTGACCGTGGTGCTGCGGCTCGCCTCGATTCTGCTGCATGTATGGCAGGGGCGGACGTTTTCGCTGCTGGCGAAGGAGGTGGTGTACCGCATCCGGGTGAGGATGCTCAACCGGCTGTCGAAAATCGCGCTGTCCGAATTCGAAACGGTTGGCGCCGGGCGCGTGACGTCGCATTTCGTCACCGATCTCAACGCCATCGACAGTTTTCTGGGCGCGTCGATTTCAGGCCTGGTTGTCTCGGTGCTGACGCTGATTGGGGTGGCGGCGGTGCTGTTCTGGATGCACTGGCAGCTGGCGCTGTTCATCCTGCTGCTGAACCCGGTGGTGATCCTGTTCTCCACCCGGCTCGGCAAGCGGGTGAAAGATCTGAAGAAACACGAGAACCGCGCGTTCGAGGGGTTTCAGGATGCGCTTGCCGAAACGCTCGATGCGCTGACGCAAATTCGCGCGATGAACCGCGAGAAGCATTACCTCGCGCGAGTCAGCGACCGCGCCGCCGATATCCGCCAGCATGCCGCTGCGTTCGCCTGGAAGTCGGACGCGATGAGCCGGATATCCTTTTTTGTGTTCCTGGCAGGGTTTGACGTTTTCCGCATGCTGGCGATGCTGATGGTGGTGTATTCCACCCTCAGCATTGGCGAGATGCTGGCGGTGTTCGGCTACCTCTGGTTCATGATGACGCCGGTGCAGGAACTGGTGAACATGCAATATTCCTGGTTTGCCGCCAATGCTGCGCTGGGACGCATCAACGCGCTGCTGGGCCTGAAGGACGAACCGGCGCATGCCGCACGGCGCGATCCGTTTGCGGGCCGGGTGACCGTCGGCATCGCGCTGGAACATGTGAGCTTTTCCTATGAGGAAAATGGTGAAAGCGTGCTGGATGACGTCAGCCTCACGGTTGCGCCGGGCGAGAAAGTCGCGCTGGTGGGCGCGTCGGGCGGCGGCAAGTCGACGCTGGTGCAGGCCTTGCTGGGCCTGTATCCGGTGAAAGCCGGGCGGATTGTGTACGGTGACGCGCCGGTGACGGAGATCGGCTGGGAAATGGTGCGCGAGCACGTGGGCGTGGTGTTGCAGCACCCGGTGCTGTTCAACGACAGCGTGCGCGCCAATCTCACGCTGGGGCGCGATGCCGATGACGCCACGCTGTGGCAGGCGCTGGAAATCGCGCAGATGAAGGACGTCATTGCCGCCTTGCCCCACGCGCTCGACACGGTGGTGGGACGCCAGGGGGTGCGGCTGTCGGGTGGTCAGCGGCAACGCCTGGCGATTGCGCGCATGATCGTCGCCCAGCCCAGTATCGTGATTCTCGACGAAGCCACCTCCGCGCTCGACAGCGCCACCGAGCATCAGCTGCATCAGGCGATGCACGCGTTTCTGGCCGGACGTACCACGCTCATCATTGCGCACCGGCTGTCGGCGGTGCGCGAGGCGGATCGCATTCTGGTGTTTGAAAATGGCCGCGTGGTGGAGGAGGGCGGGCACGACGAACTGATCGACCGCGACGGGCTGTATCGCAAGCTGTATCAGCCGGCATGAACCAGTTTGCCAGGGTTCAACCGTGTCGTAAGGCAGGGTGTCAAAAGGGCTCGGTAAAATCAGCGTTTTCTGATATACTGCGCAGCGTTGTGCATACAGCAAGTGGGCAGGCGAAGTTTCAGCCGCCGTGCCTCGGGACTGTTCTCACAGCCCCATCGTCTTCGACCTCTCTTTTGTACCGTTCGCGCCTTGCGGACAGTGACAAGTCTTGTGGTTGGCGCCGATGTGATCGACGCGACCCGTGGGCGTTCCTGGATTGATCCTTTTTGGACTGAGCCAATCTAACGCCGCTTCATATCCGGTTCGTATATTTGACCTGTCTGGTTTCGGACGGGTCGGGATAGCGCGTTTTTGTGCCTTTGGCCAGGTGCGCTCATTAAAAAGGTTAGTCATGCAATTTTCCGAATTGGGTCTTGATCCCATCATCCTCAATACTGTTTCCACCTCCGGTTACACGACCGCGACGCCGGTGCAACAGCAATCGATTCCTGCTGCCATGAACGGCAGCGATTTGCTGGTGTCTTCGCACACCGGCAGCGGCAAGACAGCCGCCTTCCTGTTGCCGTCGTTGCAGCGTTTGCTGACCGAGTCGCCCAGCAAGAGCATTGGCCCGCGTGTGTTGGTGCTGACGCCGACACGCGAACTGGCCCTGCAGGTTGAAAAGGCTGCGATCACCTACGGCAGCGGGATGCGTCGTTTTCGCACCGCCTGCCTGGTGGGCGGCGCACCGTATGGCTTGCAGCTCAAGCGTTTGAGCCAGCCAGTCGACATCGTGGTGGCAACGCCGGGTCGTTTGATCGACCATCTGGAGCGCGGCAAGATCGACTTTTCGCGCATTGAAGTGCTGGTGCTGGACGAAGCCGACCGCATGCTGGATATGGGTTTTGTCGACGACATCCAGGCCATCGCCAAGCGCTGCCCGGCCGATCGCCAGACCTTGCTGTTCTCGGCAACGCTCGATGGCGTGGTGGGCAATCTGGCACGTGAACTGACCAAAAACGCAGTGCGCATCGAAATCGCGGCGGTTCCGCATACCGAATCCAAGATCGAACAGCGCCTGCTGTACGCCGACAACATGGACCACAAAACGCGTCTGCTCGATTCGCTGCTGCGTGATGCCGACATGACGCAGGCGATCGTGTTTGCCGCGACCAAGAAAAGTGCGGAAGAGTTGTCCGACATGCTGGCCGACAGCGGTTTCGCTTCGGATGCCCTGCATGGCGACATGCAGCAAAGTGCGCGCAACCGTTCGCTGCAGCGTCTGCGCGAAGGCCGCACGAAGGTGCTGGTCGCGACCGACGTTGCCGCGCGCGGCATCGACGTCGCAGGCATCAGCCATGTGATCAACTTCGACTTGCCGCGTCAGGCCGAAGACTACGTGCATCGCATTGGCCGCACCGGCCGTGCCGGTCGCACCGGTATCGCGGTGAGCTTTGCCGGGATGCGTGAAGGCGGTCTGGTGAAGAACATCGAGCGCTACACGGGCAACCGCATCGAAATCCACACCCTGCCGGGTCTGGAGCCGACACAGCGTCCGCAGAGTGGTGGCAGCGGCCGTCCGGCTTCGGGCAATGGTCGTCCGCGCAGTGGTAATGGCGGCAACCGCAGCACCGGCGGCTTTGGCGAAAAACGCAGCTTCGGCGGCGGCGAGCGCAACCATTCGGCTGGCGGCTACGGCGCACCGCGTAACGATGGCGCACCGCGCGCCTACGGTGATCGTCCGCCGCGTGGCGACAGCCAGGACAACCGTGACCGTGGCGCGCGCAGCGAGCGTCCCGCAGGCGATCGTCCGCGTTCGGATGCCGCCCCGCGTGGCAATCGCTTTGATAATGCCGCACGGGGTTCGTTTGACAAGGCGCCGCGTACCTTTGCACCGCGTGAAGGCAACCGGGCTGAAGTTGAGCGCGCACCGCGTCCTGATGTCGACGGCAACAGCGTCGAGTATTGGAAGAAGCGCGAGAGCGAAGCCAAAGCCCGCCCCCAGGCGCGTGCCTACGGCGATCGCCCGGCGCGCAGCGCCAACCCGGGTGCCGGCACCGGCCGCAGCTATGGCAGTGATAGCAACCGTGGCCCGGGCAATGCGCCTGCACGCGCCGGTGTGCGTGGCCGCTTCAAGGATTAAGCTGCAAGCTTGATTCCGGCAGGACAAAAAGGGTTCCACGTGGAACCCTTTTTTATTGGCCGGCGTTCAGCGAATGCTTAACGTGAAAAGCGCAAGCGGTTCAGCGCAAGCCAGCCCATGCCCAGCAGCATGAAGCCGCCGAATACGGCGACGAGTTGCTGCGCATCCAGATCGTATTGCGAGATGGCGTAGTAAATCCCCACCATCAGCAGCATGAAGCTGTTTTCGGTGAAATTTTGCACCGCCAGCGCGCGCCCGGCGCCGATGGTTTCGTGGCCGGTTTCCTGCAACAGTGCGTTCAGCGGAATCGCGAAATAGCCACCGGCCAGCCCGATCGCGCCGAGTAAAAGCGCGCTCGAGGTGAAATCGCTCTGGAACGCCAGCGCCAGGATCAGCGGCCCGAGCAGGACGCCGCCGAACAGCACGCGGTTGACGTTGGAGAGCTTGA
>MGZO01000129.1:47687-48689 GCA_001802655.1 Hydrogenophilales bacterium RIFOXYD1_FULL_62_11 | reverse complement strand
AGGGTGGCGCCACAGGCCCAGAACAGGCCGGTGCCGAGCAGGGAAAAGCGCGCGTTGGGGAGCCTGAACAGGGTTAACACATCACCCCAGAACGCCTTCAGAAAATGCCAGGCGCGGCCGTGTTGCAGGGCTTTTTCCGGCGGCAGCCTGGGGATGAACAGGTTCAGCAACGCGGCCAGGCCATAGAGCCCGACCGCCAGCCACAAGGCCAGTTGCAAATCGTGGTCGGCGAGAAAACCGCCCAGCACCACGCCGAGCAGAATGGCGGCGATGGTCGAACCCTCCAGCCAGCCGTTGGCCTTGACCAGTCTGGCCGGGTCGAAAAACTGCGTGAGGATGCCGTACTTGGCGGGCGAGTAAGCCGCCGCACCGGCGCCGACGATGGCGTAGCCGACCAGCGCGTTGCCGCCGACCAGGATGTAAGCCGCGCCGAGCAGCTTGACGCCGTTGGCCAGCAGCATCACCCGGCCTTTGGGCTGGCTGTCGGCGAAGGGGCCTACGAAGGGCGCCAGCAGAATGAAGGCGAACACGAAAAACTCCTGCACCAGCGGAATCATGCCGTTGCCGCCGCTTTCGCGGATCAGTGCCAGCACCAGGATGAACAGCACGTTGTCGGCCAGCGCCGAGACGAATTGCGCCGAGAGCAGCGCAAACATGGGCGCGGAGGCGAGCGGAAGATGCAGGGAGAAAAAATGGCGTTCGGCGTTCATGGCTGGGCTTATCGTGGCGGGGTTCAGGCGGCTTGGTTTTTCGGCGGTGCGGGGGCGAAATAACCCGCAATCAGGATCAGACCACCCATGCCGAGCAGGGTGGCGGTGCGGGTGGCGAGGCTGGCCTGGCCGAGATCGAGGAACAGCAGTTTGAGGCCGACGATGCCGAGCAGGCCGACGCCGGCAAACCAGGTCTGCCGCAGCTGGCGGCGCGAGCCCAGCAGCATCGCGGCGATGGCGACGGCCGTCCACAGCAGCGACACGCCGGCCTGGAACAGCGCGGAATGCTGCA
>MGZO01000129.1:46898-47595 GCA_001802655.1 Hydrogenophilales bacterium RIFOXYD1_FULL_62_11 | reverse complement strand
GCCAGCCCGATGTGACCGGTGTGCTGTTGCCAGCTGGCGGTGTTCCAGCGCTGCCACAAGCAGGCCAGCGCGACGAGGCTGATGAGGTCGAGCGGATTGAGCAGCGGCAGATAGGGCAGGCCCCAGCGCCCGCTGAAGTTGAGGTTGAGCAGCGCCACGCCCACGACCAGGCCCGCCGCCAGCGGTGCGGGGGCGGCCAGGTTGTACAGCGTGTCGAGCCCGGCCGCCGGCCAGATTTTGTGCTGCTGCAACTGGCGCAAGCCCAGCAGGCCGAGGCACAGCACGGCGAGAATGGCGACCGGCGCCCACAGCGGCGTGGCCGGCGCGAACCGTTCGGCCTGCCAGCCCGCTTCGAGTACGGCGGCCAACACCAGCATCCAGAACAGCGCGAGGTGGCGAGCCTGCAGCCAGCTATGCAGGCCGTCGGCTTGCTGGCGATGCAGGATGCCGTACGCCACTGCGAACGCGAGCGGCAGGGCGAGCGCCATCCAGTTGGCCAGCGGGTGCCCGCCGCTGCCGGTCGCGGCGAGCAGTGCCAGCAGGGTAACTGGCCACAGGGCGGTGGCGGCGTAGCGCCCGACCGCCCAGTCGAGGCGCGCGGCGATGCCTTCCAGCGCCAGTGCGCCCGCGCTCATCCACAGCAGCACCGCGCCATAGTGATGGTCGGCGGCCAGTTGCGTGCTCGCCTCGTTCCACC
>MGZO01000129.1:45453-46884 GCA_001802655.1 Hydrogenophilales bacterium RIFOXYD1_FULL_62_11 | reverse complement strand
GCGCTGACGCCGCCCGCCAGTGCCAGTGCCAGTGCGCCGGGGAAAAAGTCATTGAGGAACAGCGTGCTGGTATGGAGGAACGCGTGGGCGTCGAACAGGCGCCATGCCGCCAGCGCCTGGATCGCCGCGCCCGCAAACACGGCCAACTGCCGTTGCTGATGCAGACCAAACACCAGCACGGCCGCGCCTTCGAGCGCCCAGAACACGGCGGTGACGCTGGCGCCGAAGTAGAGCGGGATCGCCACGGTGAGGCAGGTGATGGCCAGCGCGACAAACGCGCGCGGCAGCACCGGGTTGTCGCTGCGCCGGGTGAGCGCGGCCAGACTCAGGTAATACAGCCCGGCCAGCAAGGCGGTCAGCGCCAAGTAATCGCGTTCATAGCCGAGCGCGCCCTGCACCATCGCCGCCACGGCGGGCACGCCGAACAGCAGCGTGCCGTCCAGCCAGCTCCGGCTGGCGGGCTGGCGGTAATGCGCGAGTAGGGCGGGTGCCAGCGTGTACAGCACAAAAAACGCCAGCAGGAAGGCTTCGATGTCGGCGCGGAACGCCGTTTCATAGCGCGCCAGCGCCCAGGCCAAGCCGAACAGCGTGGTGAGGAAGAAGCCGAGCAGGTTCAGGCTGCGCCAGCCGGTGCGGCTGCCGATCGCCACGATGAACAGGTCGAGCAGCAGGAAGTGGGCGAACAGGATGCGGTACTGGTTGCCGCCGCTCGACGCCAGCGCGGGCGCGAAAAACGCCCCGGCCAGACCCAGCCAGGCCAGCGCTTCGCTGTTCTGCCGCATCGCCAGCAGCGCGCAGCTCACGCCGAGCAGCGCAAAACCGGCAAAAGCGGGGGTGGCGTCGATGTAGCCATAGCGCGCAAACGCGAAATACAGGCTCAGGTACAACAGCGCAAAGCCGCCGCCCTGCACGGCGAAACCGAAGGCTTGCCGGGCGCTCTGGCGCGCGCGGTTGTGGCCGAAGGCGATCAGTGCTACGCCCGCCAGCGCGGCCAGCAGCAGCCGCACGCCGGGTGGGAACAGGCCGTAGTCCGCCGCCATCTTGAGGCCGGACGCGGCGCCGAAAAACAGCAGCACGACGCCCGCCTTGGCCAGCAGGTTGCCGCTCAGCAGGCGGCTGATCCAGGGGTTGGGCTCACGTGGCCACGTGGGATCCGCGTAAGTGGGCGCTGACTCCGGTGGATTTGATGGGGCGGCAGACCGGGGCGCGACCGGGGCTTGAATGGCGGCCGGTTCCGCTGTGGGTAGGTGGGCTCCGGTGGGGGCGAGGGGCGGTTCCGACTCGGTGGCTTCGGCAAAAGCGGGTGCCTCGGCGGCTAGGGTTTCGTCCGCTGCGGTATTGATTCGTTCGAGGCCGGCCAGTTTCTGTTCCAGCTCAAGCAGGCGTTTTTCAAACGCACGTTCGCTGCGCCGGCTGCGCGACAGGCGGCTG
>MGZO01000129.1:43915-45416 GCA_001802655.1 Hydrogenophilales bacterium RIFOXYD1_FULL_62_11 | reverse complement strand
CACAAAATCAAACAGCAGCGGATTGTGGCGGCGAATCGCATGCAGCACCTCGGCCTCGTCGGCTTTCAGCAGGCCCGCGCGCACCAGTTCCTTGAGCAGATAGATCGGCAGGATGCCGGGCAGCGGGTAGTCGGAAGCGTTCAGAAAGCGCCCTTGCCAGGCCGGGTTGTCGAGCAGGGCGGGCAGGATGCGGTAGCGGTGAAATTGCGGAATCGCCGAGAGGTCGCCGTACAGGTTTACGCCGATCGGCTCGTTCATCAGGCGGGTGAACAGTGCAAAGCTGGACACCTTGCCGGCCTTGTCGCCTTGATCCCAATCATGGTCTTGTCCCAGCGAAGCGCAGTGCGCGGCAACCACGCGCACCCCGGCGGCCAGCGGTCGCCGCAAGTGCAGCGGGTTGTTGTGATCCTGGCTGTGGCCTTCGCTGTTGACCGACAGCTCGGTACCGGTGTGGACGATCAGCGGCAGGTCGTGGCATTTCAGCGCGGTGTAGAACACATCGCATTGCGGCGAGGCTGGGTTGATCCCCATGGCCGAAGGCAGCCATTTCACGGCGCGCGCGCCGTCTCGGATGCACTGCTCCAGTTGGGCCACCGCGTTGCTGCGATAGGGGTGGATCGACGCCACCCACTCAAAACGCTCGGGGTAGCTTTGCGCCAGCGTGCGCACGTAGGCGTTGGGCACGTGGATGCCGGTGTGGGCATCGTGGGCGTGGCCGCCGCCGTCGTGAAACTGTTCCATGGCGTAGAGCATGAATTTCACGCCCGGCGGAAACGCGGCGGTGAGCTGCAGCAGGCGGTCGAGATAGGTGGCATCGAAGCCGTGCTCGCCGGCGGCGCAGGCCGCGTCCATGAACACGCGCTTCTGCGTGTACAGAATCGGATGCGCGAGGCTGTCCATCGCCGGATTGACCCGCATGCCACTGCCGCTGTCGCCGGTGCCGGCGACATGGACGTGCATGTCCCACACCTGGGTCGGGTCGAGGCCATCCCACGCTGCGCGTACCAGCGGGTGATTGGCCAGTGCATCCGGCAAGCCGGGCAGGCAGGGATTGCGCCATTCGCCGTCCGGCCACCAGCGGCTGCCGGTCCATGCCGCGGCGCCAACGCCTGCCAGACTCAGCAGAAAAGTGCGGCGCTTCACGCGGTGGCCGCCAGGGATTTCAGCATCTGATAGTCGGTCTTGCCGGTGCCCAGCACGGGCAGGGCATCGAGCAGGCGGATCGCGCGCGGGATGGCGATTTCCGGCAGCCCGTGTTCACGCGCGGCTTGCTGCAGGTGTTCGCGGCTGAGTGCCGGGTCAGTGCTGAACAGGATGATGGCTTCGCCGCGCTTTTCATCCGGCACGCTGGTGGCGGCGTGCGGGTGGGCGGGCGAGGCGGCGACGGCGAGTTTTTCCACCACTTCGAGCGACACCATTTCCCCGGCGATCTTGGCGAAGCGCTTGACCCGGCCGAGGATGGTCACGAAGCCTGCAGGGTCGATCTCGACCACGTCGCCGG
>MGZO01000129.1:39389-43858 GCA_001802655.1 Hydrogenophilales bacterium RIFOXYD1_FULL_62_11 | reverse complement strand
CGAAGCGCAGGTAGCCGGACATGAGGTTGGGCCCGCGCACGTGCAGCATGCCGCCGCGCTCGATGCCGGGTACCGCGATCACCTGCGCGTCGATGCCCGGCAGCAACTGGCCGACGCTGCCGGCCTGATACGCCAGCGGCGTGTTGACCGCCAGCACCGGCGCGGTTTCGGTGGCGCCGTAGCCTTCGAAGATGCGGATGCCGAACTTTTCGACCCAGGCCGTGCGCACGCTGTCGGCCAGCTTTTCCGCCCCGGCGATAACGTAGCGCAGCTTGTGGAAGTCGTAGCCGTGGGCGTTTTTGGCGTACTGGCCGAGGAAGGTGCTGGTGCCGTAGAGCACGGTGCAGTTGCGGTCGTAGGCCAGTTCGGGGATCACCTTGTAATGCAGCGGCGTGGGGTAGAGCACCACTTCGGCACCCGACAACAGCGGCAGCAGCGCGCCGCCGGTCAGCCCGAAGGAATGGAACAGCGGCAGCACGTTCAGCACCTTATCGGCCGGGGTGACGTCGATCACCGCGCGGATCTGCGCGACGTTGGCCAGCAGCGCCCGGTGCGATAGCACCACGCCCTTGGGCTTGCCCTCGGTGCCGGAGGTGAACAGCACCACGGCAGGCTGCTCGGGATCGGTTGCGCGGATCACGCTACGAGGAAACAGTACGGCCCGCGCGATCCACAGTTTGTCGGCCAGCGTGATCTGCGCGCGCAGGTCTTCCAGATAGTGCAGCTGGATGCCGATCAGTGCGGCGATCACGGGTTCGAGCTTGGCCTTCTCGATGAAGGCGCGCGAGGTGATGAGGGTACGGATGCCGGCCGCATGGCAGGCTGACTGCATGCCTTCGGCGCCGGCGGTGAAATTGAGCATGGCGGGAACGCGGCCGGCGGTCTGCAGCCCGAGCAGCAGGCCCAATGTCGAGGCGGCGCTCGGCATCAGCACGCCGACGGTTTCGCCGGGCCGGGTGATGCGCGCGGTCAGGCGTGCCAGCGCCAGCGTCATTTTCAGGGTCTCGCCATAAGTCAGGCGCGATGGCTTCATGTCTTCGAGGCAGGGGCGCTGGCTGCCGTAGATCGCCACCGCATCGAGGAAAGCGGACTGCAAGTTTTGCCGCGGATGCGAAGCAAACAGCATGTGCTGCATGATCCTGCGCATGTGCTCGCCGGCTTCCTGGCGGCGAGCTTTCGCCGTGGCGCCATTCAGCGCCGGGATGCTGACGGCGGGCTGGATCGACAGGGTCAGGCGCGGCAGCAGCGACTTCGGATAATTTCCCGACACCCGGCTGAAATAGGTGCGCGACGCGCCGTCGATGCGCACCGGCACGATGGTGGCGCTGGTGCGCGAAGCGGCAAAGGCCGGGCCGTCGTAGACCTTCATCAGGCTGCCCGTGGTGGTGATGCGGCCCTCCGGGAAAATGACCACCGGCCGCCCCGATTCCAGCAGCTTGACCACGCGGCGCATCGCCAGCGGATTGGTCGGGTCGACCGCCAGATAGTCCACCAGCGCCAACACCGCCTTGAACAGCGGCTGCCGGGCGATTTCGGTGTTGACTACGAACACCGGATCCAGCGGCAGGAACAGGCCGAGCAGCATGCCGTCGAGAAGGGATTCGTGGTTTGCCACAATCAGCAGACGCTGGCCGGCTTGATGGGGCGGCAGCCTGCCGCGGCGCTGTACGCGGAACAGCAGGCTAAACAGGGTTTTCAGCAACAGCTTGATGGCTTTACGCATGGTCAGTTTCCAGATTCAGGGTTTGGCCCGGATGCAGGGTTTGGATATAGGCGCGCAGCGCGTCGAGTGCCCACTGCAGGCGGCTTTCGTCCAGGTGATACATAGCGGACCGGCCGGACTTTTCTGCAATCAGAATGCCGGCGTCGCGCAATACACCGAGGTGGTGCACCACTGCGGTTCGCGATAGCGGCAGCGCGTCGGCAATGTCCTTGATGGAAAGCCGTTCGCCCGGCTCGAAGGCCAGCAGGATCCGTTGCCGCCAGTCGTCGCCGAGCGCGGTGAAGACGAGTGCGACCCCCGACCACTCGGGGGGCATGCCATGGATGAGGTAATGGGGTTTCATGGCTATATGATTAGTTATATGGTTACGAATATCAATGACCGTTCATCGGTTGGCCGTTTTGAGCCGCGCTTTGCGTGCATTCGTGCCGGCCGGGTCAAGATACGTATGGAGTAGCCGTTAACGATAGACCCGCTTAATGCTGATTGATGCTCACCATCAAACACGACGCTGTGCTGAAAAAAATCCAAGCTAAAAACCTGCAATTGGGTATGCATCTGCACGAGCTGTGCGGTTCGTGGATGGATCATCCCTTCTGGCGCAGCAAGTTCATCCTGACCGATCCGGATGAGATCAAGCGCATCCTCGCGAGTGGCATCACCGAGGCCTGGATTGATGTCGACAAGGGTCTGGATGTATCGGCCGAGACCCCGGCGGTGTCCCAGGTGGCGGTCGAACAGTCCGCCACCGAAGTCCTGATGGAGGCGGAGGTCGCGCAACGGATGAAATCGCCTGGGCCGGTGGAAATGAGTGATGAGCTCAGGCAGGCCGCCATGATCTGCGCCAAGGCCAGGCGGGCGGTTATTTCGATGTTTCAGGAAGTGCGCATGGGCAACGCCATCAATGCCGATGCGGTCGGCGAGCTGGTCGAGGAAATCTCCTCGTCGGTGATGCGCAATCCGGGCGCGCTGATCAGTCTGGCGCGGATCAAGTCCGCCGACGATTACACCTACATGCATTCCGTCGCGGTGTGCGCGTTGATGGTGTCGCTGGGGCGGCAATTGAATCTGGACGAGAAGACAGTGCGCGAAGCCGGTATGGCCGGCCTGTTGCATGACCTGGGCAAATCCGTGATGCCGATGGCCGTGTTGAACAAGCCCGGCAAACTCACCGACTTTGAGTTTGACGTTATCAAGCGACATCCGGCCGAGGGCCATCGCCTGCTGGTCGAAAGCAACAGCGTCAGCGCCATCGTGCTGGATGTCTGTTTGCACCACCACGAAAAGATCGACGGCAGCGGCTATCCTGACCGGCTCGCGGGCGACGCAATCAGCCTTTTTGCCAAAATGGGGGCGGTGTGCGATGTCTACGATGCCATCACCTCCAACCGCCCCTACAAGGCGGGCTGGGACCCGGCGGAATCCATCCGCAAAATGACCGAATGGAGCAAAAGTCATTTCGACGAGCGCGTATTTCAGGCATTCATCAAGAGCATTGGCATCTACCCCAATGGCTCGTTGGTAAAATTGAGCTCAGGCCGTTTGGCGGTGGTGATCGAGCAGTCGGAAAAATCGCTGCTGGCGCCGCGCGTCAAAGTCTTCTTCTCGACCAAATCGCAGACCTGCATCGTGCCGGAGATGCTCGATCTTTCGCGCCCCGGTTCGACGGAAAAGATCGTCGGCCGCGAGGACGCAGCCAAGTGGGGCATCACAAACCTCGACGCGCTGTGGGCAAGTCAGTCAGGCGTGAGCAACTGACCGAAGCGTTCTGCTTGACCCGACAGCGGGCTTGCCGGGGAAACCTGCAACGCCCTCACGGAACACTGGCCTGGTCTGCCTTCTCCAACGTTTTCATCAGCTTGTGAGTTGCCAGCAGATTGCACGCACTTGAGTTGCCGGTACACTGGCCGTCAACGGAAACAGCGCGTAACCGATCCGCATGACGCAAGACTTCGATAATCCATACGCTGGACTTTCACCGCAAAGAACCGGCCAACCCGCCGCCGTGATCTGGCGCTGGGTGAGCGAGCGTGGCGTGCGGCTGGAAACGGGCGAGGCGACACTGGCGCGCTATACGGCGCTTGCCGGGGGGGAATGGCCGGAAATCGAGGACATCATTCCGGCAGATGGCAATGTGCTGCTGATTTTGCGCCGCGGCGCGGTGATGTCAGCGGCCTTGCGCCTGGCCTTGAGTCAGGATGCGGTGAGCCGGCCAGCGTCTAGCGGAACGCTGCACCAGATCACCGTCGAATACGGCGGTGCGGCGGGGCTCGATCTGGACGAGCTGGCGCAGCAGGCAGGAATGGATCGTGCAACCTATATCCACAGCCATTCAGCGGTGGAATACCGTGTTGCCTTTTTGGGGTTTCAGCCGGGCTTTCCTTACTTGCGCGGCTTGCCCGCTGCGTTGCACGCGCCGCGCCGGGCATCGCCGCGCGTGCGGGTGGCTGCCGGAAGCGTGGCCATCGGCGGCGGATATTGCGGGATTTACCCCGTCAGCGGTCCCGGCGGCTGGAATCTGGTTGGTCGGGTCGATGTGAGCGTGTTCGATCCGCAACGCGCCGGCCCTGCCTTGCTACTGCCGGGTGATCGTGTGCGTTTTGTTGCCGCATGATTGAAGTCCTGCGCGCCGGTCTGTGCGATCTGGTGATGGATCAGGGGCGACCCGGTTACGGCGCGCTTGGCGTGCCTGCCGGGGGCGCCGCAGATCCGCTTGCGCTGGCGGCGGCCAACCGGCTGGTGGGGA
>MGZO01000129.1:18860-39381 GCA_001802655.1 Hydrogenophilales bacterium RIFOXYD1_FULL_62_11 | reverse complement strand
AGGCGCGCGCTTCAGCGTCACCCGCAGCAGTGGAGCGGCCGTGCCATGGAACGCCCCGCTGATCCTGGCGGCGGGCGAAAGCCTGATGCTGGGGCGGGCGGAGGCGGGCTGCCGCTGCTGGTTGGCGGTGCGCGGCGGGATCACGGTGCCGCTGGTGATGGGCAGTCGCAGCACCTTCCTGCCAGCCGGGTTTGGCGGATATCAGGGGCGCAGGCTGCAAGCCGGAGACAGGTTGCCCACCGGAGAGGGGGCGGCCGAGGTGAGCGGCGGTCGGGTCACTGGGCCTGCTGCGCGTCCGGACAGCATGGCTTTGCGCGTGATCGCGGGGCCGCAGGCGGATCATTTTGATGATGCCGGGTTGACGGCGTTGTTCTGTACCCCGTATCGGGTGAGGGCTGCGTCTGACCGACGCGGCTTGCGCCTGCAGGGGGCCACCGCAACACATCGCCGGTCAGCGTTGCCGTCGCAGGGGGTGATGCCCGGCGCCATTCAGGTTCCACCGGACGGCCAGCCGATCATCCTCGGCTGGGATGGCCCGGTTACTGGCGGCTATCCGGTGATTGCCGGGGTCATCGCCGCGGACTGGCCGCGGCTGGCACAGCTGCAACCGGGCGATACGGTGCGGTTTGCAACGATATCCGTCGACGCGGCGCAGGCCCTCGCCGTTGCAGCGAGCTCGATCGGGGAATGAGGATGATGGAACTGAACGCCGACATTGGCGAAGGCTGCGATGATGCCAGCCTGATGCCGTATCTGGACCGGGTGTCGATTGCCTGTGGCGGACACACCGGCGACGCTGCCAGCATGTGCACCGCCCTGTCTCTGGCGGCCGAACACGGGGTGGCGGTGGGCGCGCACCCGAGTTACCCCGATCGCGCACAATTCGGGCGTCGCGCATTGGCGGCATCGGGCGATGAAATCGCAGCATGGGTCACGCAGCAAACCGAATGTCTGGCCGAACAGGCCGCAAAGCGGGGCATGCGGCTGGCGCATGTCAAGCCGCATGGCGCGCTCTACAACGTGGCTGCGCGTGACATTGTCGTGGCGCGTGCGATTGCACGGGCGGTGGTGGCGTTCGACCCGACGCTGATCCTGCTGGGCCTGTCGGGCTCGCGTCTGGTTGCCGCCGGGCAGACTGCCGGACTGGCCGTTTTGAACGAGGCCTTTGCCGACCGTCGCTACCAGACCAACGGCCAGTTGGTTTCACGTGAAACCAGCGGCGCGCTGATTGTGGAACCTGCGACCGCAGCAGCACAGGCCGATACGCTGGCGAGGGGCGCAGCCCTCAGCACCCTGGGCGGTGGCCGCATCCGGGTACTGGCCGATACGCTTTGCCTGCACAGCGACACCCCGGGCGCATTAAATATCGCGCGTGCCGTCCATGCCGCGCTCAATCGCGGATAATCCTGCACTCGCTCTTTTTACTGCCAGATCATGCCTTTACTTACTTTTGACCGCCTCGAATTGGCCTATGGCCACCACCCGCTGCTGGACGGCGCCTCCCTGGTGGTCGATGCGGGCGAGCGCATTGGCCTGATTGGCCGCAATGGCACCGGCAAGTCCAGCTTGCTCAAAGTCATCGCCGGAATCAATCCGCCGGATGCGGGCGATGTCTGGCGCAAGCCCGCGCTGAAGCTGGCGTATGTGCCGCAGGAGCCGCAATTTCAGTCCGGTCATACGGTGTTTGAGGCGGTGGCCGAGGGCGTGGGTGAAGCGCAGCGCCTGCTCGCCGACTATCATGCCGTCGCGCATCGGGTCGCCGAGGGGGACATGGACGCGTACGAAGACTTTGAGCGGCTGTCGCAAGAACTCGAAGTCCACGATGCTTGGCGGCTGAACAGCCGGGTAGAGGAGACCATGCAGCGGCTGGGGCTGGAAGCCGATCGCACGGTCGAGACCTTGTCCGGTGGACTGAAAAAGCGCGTGGCGCTGGCGCGTGCGCTGGTTACCGAGCCTGAGCTGCTGCTGCTCGACGAGCCGACCAACCACCTCGATTTTGCGGCGATTGAATGGCTGGAAAGCCTGCTGACCGATTTCAAGGGCGCGTTGCTGTTCATCACCCATGACCGGCGTTTTCTGGACAACGTGGCCAATCGTATTGTCGAGCTGGATCGCGGCCAGTTGCGTGAGTATCAGGGCAATTTCAGCGCCTATCAGGTCAAGAAAGCCGAGCAACTGGAAATCGAAGTGGTGCACAACCGCAAATTCGACAAATTCTGGAAACAGGAAGAAGCCTGGATCCGCAAGGGCGTGAAGGCACGGCGTTGCCGCGACGAGGGCCGGGTGCGCCGGCTCGAGTCCTTGCGCCTGACCCGCGAGGCGCGCATCGGTCAAACCGGGCAAGTGGGTTTCCAGATCGACTCGGGCGATCGCTCAGGCAAGATCGTTGCCGAAATGGAACACGTCAGCTATGGCTACGACGACCGCATGCTGATCCGCGACTTCAGCGGCACCCTGCTGCGCGGCGACAAGCTGGGCTTGCTGGGCCCCAACGGCGCAGGCAAGACTACGCTCATCCGTCTGATCCTCGGCGAATTGCAGCCTACTTCCGGCACCATCAAGCAGGGAACCAAGCTCGAAGTCGCATATTTCGATCAGTTTCGCAACCAGTTGAACGACGATGCCACCCTGATCGACACTATTGCCCCCGGGTCTGATTTTGTTGAGATTGGCGGGCAGCGCAAGCACGTGATCAGTTATCTGGAGGACTTCTTGTTCCCGGCCGAGCGTTCGCGCGCCAAGGTCAGCGCCCTGTCAGGCGGCGAGCGCAATCGTCTGCTGCTGGCGCGGCTGTTCGCGCGTCCGGCCAATTTGCTGGTGCTGGACGAGCCGACCAATGATCTCGACATCGATACGCTGGAATTGCTCGAAGAGCTGCTGCAGGAATACAGCGGCACCGTGCTGATCGTTTCCCACGACCGCACTTTCCTCGACAACGTCGTGACACAGTCGATCGTATTCGAAGGTGATGGCAAGCTGACCGAAATCGTCGGCGGCTACGGTGACTGGCTGGCCTGGAAGCGTCAGCAAACCCAGGCGCCGGCTGCAAAGGCGGAGGCCTCTAAGCCTGTCGCCGCGACCAAGCCTGCTACCAAATCCCGGCTGAATTACAAGGACGCACGTGAGCTCGAAGCCCTGCCTGCGCTCATCCAGCAGCTGGAAACCGAGCAAATGGATATCGCGGCACGGCTGGCCGACCCCGCGCTGTATCAAACCGACGCCAAGGGTGCCGCCAAATTGCAGGCCCGCAGCGAAGCGATCGATGCCGAACTGCTCGATGCGCTGGCGCGCTGGGAAGCGCTGGAGGCCAAGCAGGCTGGTTGATCCGGGCGTTGCGTGGATGTTTCACGTGAAACTCTGGCTGGCAGCGGGTAAAATGTCGCGATGAACTTCCCGGATTCGTTTGATGTGATCGTGGTCGGTGGCGGCCATGCCGGCACCGAGGCCGCGCTTGCGTCCGCGCGCATGGGCGCGAAGACGCTGCTGCTGTCGCACAACATCGAAACCCTGGGCGCAATGTCGTGCAATCCGTCAATCGGCGGAATAGGCAAGGGGCACCTGGTCAGGGAAGTCGATGCATTGGGCGGTGCGATGGCCATTGCTACCGATGAGTCGGGCATCCAGTTCCGCACGCTCAACTCGTCCAAAGGGCCGGCGGTGCGCGCCACCCGTGCGCAGGCGGACCGGCTGCTATACAAGGCGGCGATTCGCCAGCGGCTGGAAAACCAGGCCAATCTCACCTTGTTTCAGCAGGCAGTCGACGACCTCGTGCTCGACGGCGATCAGGTGGTCGGCGTAAAAACTCAGCTCGGCATCGTGTTCGGGGGCCGCGCGGTGGTGTTGACCACGGGCACCTTTCTGTCCGGCTTGGTCCATGTGGGGCTGGAAAACTTTGCTGCCGGGCGCATGGGTGACCCGCCTTCGGTATCGCTCGCTGCGCGTTTGCGCGAGCTGAGTTTGCCGGTGGGGCGACTGAAAACCGGCACGCCGCCGCGCATCGATGGCCGCAGCATCGACTACAGCCGCACCCAAACCCAGCCGGGCGATGACCCGGCACCGGTGTTTTCGTTTATGGGCGCCGTGACGATGCACCCTGATCAACGACCTTGCTGGATCACGCACACGACCGAACAGACGCATGAGATCATTCGCGGCGGGCTCGATCGTTCGCCTATGTACACCGGCGTGATAGAGGGCGTGGGGCCGCGTTATTGTCCTTCGATCGAGGACAAGATCACCCGTTTTGCCGACAAGGCGTCGCACCAGATTTTCCTCGAGCCGGAGGGGTTGACCACCCATGAGGTTTATCCCAATGGCATTTCGACCTCGCTGCCGTTCGATGTGCAACTGGCTATCGTGCGCTCGATCCCTGGACTGGAAAACGCACATGTCCTGCGCCCCGGTTATGCCATCGAATACGACTATTACGACCCGCGCAATTTGAAAGCCTCGCTCGAAACCAAAACCATCGCAGGATTGTTTTTTGCTGGCCAGATCAATGGGACAACCGGCTACGAGGAAGCCGCTGCGCAGGGTTTGCTGGCCGGACTCAACGCGGCACTGCAGGTTCAGGGCAAGGACGCCTGGAGCCCGGGTCGGCATGAAGCCTATCTCGGCGTGCTGGTCGATGACCTGATCACGCGCGGCGTATCCGAGCCCTATCGCATGTTTACCAGTCGCGCCGAATATCGCCTGCAACTGCGCGAGGACAATGCCGATATGCGTCTGACCGAAATCGGGCGCGCGCTGGGCGTAGTCGATGACGTACGCTGGGATGCCTTCAGCCGCAAGCGCGACGCTGTTTCACGTGAAACGGAGCGGCTCAAGGCAACCTGGGTCAACCCGGCCATGCTGCCCGCGGAGGCGGCGACCCGTCTGATCGGCCAGCCAATTGATCACGAATACAGCCTGTTCGAGTTGCTGCGCCGTCCCACCCTGAGCTACGCGCAGGTGCTGAGCTTGCCCGGTGGCGGCGAGGCGATTGATGATGCAAGTGTCGCCGAGCAGGTCGAAATCGCCGCCAAATACCAGGGTTACATCGATCGCCAGAACGATGAGGTTGACCGTCAGCGTGATCAGGAAACCCTGCGTTTCCCCGCCGATATCGATTACAGCCTGCTGACCGGGCTGTCGATGGAAGTGCGCCAGCGCCTGCAAAAGGCGCGCCCTGAAACCCTGGGCCAGGCGGCGAGGCTGCAGGGTATTACGCCGGCGGCGATCTCGGTGCTGCTGGTGTATGCCAAGCGCGGGTTCGCGCCGGACAAAACACAGCGCGGACTCAAGCCTGGCGAGCAGAAGCAAAGCGCATGACGCTCGCGACGCAACTTGCCGCGGGAGTGGCCGCGCTGGATCTGGCCATGCCCGCAGACGCCGAAGCGAAATTGCTGGCCTATCTCGCCTTGCTGGATAAATGGAACCGGGTGTATAACCTGACCGCCGTGCGCGACATCGAACGCATGGTGAGCCATCACCTGCTGGATTCGCTGGCGGCAGTGCCGTTGTTTCAGGCTGAAAGCGTGCTTGACGTGGGCAGTGGCGGGGGCTTGCCCGGCATTCCGCTGGCGATTGCACGACCGGAACTGCAGGTGACGGTGATCGACAGCATCGCCAAGAAAACGGCTTTTCTTCTGCAAGCCAAGTCCGAACTGGGCTTGGCCAATCTTAATGTGGTGACTCGCCGGGTGGAAGATTTTCATCCGCCAGCCGGGTTCGATGTCATCACCTCGCGCGCGTTTTCCGACCTCAAGGAATTCGTCACATTGACCCGCCATCTGCTCAGGCCGGGTGGCCGCTGGCTGGCGATGAAGGGTCTGATTCCGCACGAAGAGATCGCCACTCTGCCGGATTGGGTGAGAGTGAGCGCTAACCACGAATTGCGTGTCCCGGGGCTCGAAGCAAGCCGCCATTTGATCGTTCTGGAGCCTGTCGTATGAGTCGAATCCTGGCGATTGCCAATCAAAAAGGCGGTGTCGGCAAGACGACGACAGCGGTGAATCTGGCCGCCAGCCTGGCCGAACTCGGGCAGCGCGTGCTGCTGGCCGACCTCGATCCGCAGGGCAATGCCACCATGGGCGCGGGCATCGAAAAACGCACCGCACTACCGACGGTGTACCAGATTCTACTCAATCAGGTGAGTGTCGCCGAGGCGCGGGTGCGTTCCAAACCCGGCCATTTCGACGTGATTCCAGCCAACCGTGAACTGGCGGGGGCCGAAATCGATCTGGTGAATCTGGATCAGCGCGACATGCGCCTGAAGTCCGCGCTGGAATTGGTGGCTGATGACTATGATTTCATCCTGATGGATTGCCCGCCGACGCTGAACCTGCTGACCGTGAATGCCTTCGCGGCGGCTGAATCCGTGCTGATACCGATGCAATGCGAGTACTACGCGCTGGAAGGTCTGACCGATCTGGTCGCCACCATCAAGAAGGTCAAGCAGCGGCTGAACCCGGCGATCCAGATTGAGGGCTTGCTGCGTGTGATGTTCGATCCGCGCAGCACGCTGGCCCAACAGGTGTCGGATCAGATCAAGCAGCATTTCGGCGACAAGGTTTACGACACCGTGATTCCGCGCAACGTGCGGTTGGCCGAAGCGCCGAGCCACGGCCTGCCGGTACTGGTCTACGACCGGCAATGCAAGGGCGCGAAGGCCTATATGGAACTGGCCGAAGAAACGCTCAAGCGTGCCGGCCTGACAGCAAGGGAGAAGATACATGGCCAGACTTAAGGGGCTGGGGCGCGGGCTCGACGCGCTGCTCGGCGGCGAGAACAACACGGCGCCGCCGCAGGGCGAGCTGCGTATGATGAACGTGTCGCAACTGGCGCCTGGCAAATACCAGCCGCGTACGCAGATGGACAGCGAGGCGCTGCAGGAGCTGGCCGATTCGATCCGGGCGCAGGGGCTGATGCAGCCGATCCTGGCGCGCGAAATCGTCGATGGCTTCGAGATCATTGCAGGCGAGCGGCGCTGGCGTGCGGCGCGATTGGCCGGGTTGAACGAGGTGCCGGTGTTGTTGCGCGAAGTGGCCGACGACGCGGTGGCGGCGATGGGCCTGATCGAAAATATCCAGCGCGAAGACCTCAACGCCATCGATGAAGCGCAGGGCTTGCAGCGCCTCATCCACGAGTTCGGCATGACCCACGAGTCGGTGGCGCAGGCGGTCGGCAAGTCGCGCGCGGCGGTGTCCAACTTGCTGCGGCTGTTGAATCTGTCGCGTCCGGTACAGGACATGCTGACCGCCGGCCTGATCGAAATGGGCCATGCGCGCGCGCTGCTGCCGCTTTCCGCAGGCGCGCAGCGCGAATTGGCGCACGAGGTCGAAACCCGCGGCCTGTCGGTGCGCGAGGTCGAGCGCCGCGTGGCGAAGCTGAAAGAACCGGTCGTCGCGCCTGCACCCGCTGCAGCGGCGGTTTCGCGTGACCTGCTGCGGCTGGAAGAAAGCCTGTCCGACGCGCTGGGCATGGCCGCGCGCGTGCAAACCAACAAGCAGGGTAAAGGCCGGCTCACCCTCAGCTTTGCCAGCCACGCAGAATTACAGGGCTTGCTGGATAAACTGGGTATCGCGCTGTAACGGCGATACACGGAATTCCGATTTAACGGAGCACATCACGATGTCGGCACAAATAACCGTGATGCCTTCTGGCCATGCCTTCCCCAGCGAAGAAAACGACACCATTCTGGAGGCGGCGCTGCGTGCGGGTATCCCGCTGAATTACGGCTGCAACAGCGGCAATTGCGGCGACTGTCTGGCGTGGCTGGTGTCGGGTGAAGTCCGTAAAGTCCATCCGCATGACTATCTGCTCAGGGAAGCCGACAAGGGCAAAGGCGCATTGTTGATGTGCGCCTATTCGGCGGTCGGCGATGTCGTGATCCAGGCCAGCATCACGGGGGCCAACGACATCCCGCAGCAGACCATTGCCACGCGGGTGAAAGCCGTCGATCCGATCAACGAACAGATTCTGGCCCTGCACCTGATGACGCCACGCAGCCAGCGATTGCGTTTTCTGGCCGGGCAATCGGTCCGGCTGGAGATCGATGGGGCTGCGGGCGAGTACTTCATCGCCAGCTGTCCCTGTGAAGATCGTCATATCGAACTGCACGTGCGACGGGACCAGCAGCCTTTTGCCGAGCGGGCGTTTGCCGGCTTGGCAAGGGACGCGGTTGTGCAGCTGACCGGACCCGTGGGTGGCTTCGTCATCGAGCTCGATTCGCGTCGCCCCATTCTCTTCGTGGCTTGGGACGACGGCTTTGCGCCGATCAAAAGTCTGATCCAGCATGCCATGTCGCTGGAAGTGGCCGAGAGCATGCATCTTTACTGGCTGGCCGACGAGCTTGCGCACTACCAGGAAAATTATGTGCGTTCGCTGGCCGACGCGCTGGATGATTTTGAATACAGGTTGATGGATGCCCACGCTGATTTGGCGCAACTGGCCGAACGTGTGTTGGCTGCGCACCCGGATCTCGCCCATTGCGATATTTATGCGGCAGGCCCGGCCGGGTTTCTGGCGAGCCTGCGCGAGGCTGCGCTCGCCAGAAACTTGTCTATGCTGGGCTGGCATGAGGAGGTCATGTGAAAAAATTATCGATTGCGCGGCAGCCCGCCCGCCGGAGCCGATGAAAACCCGGTTGGGCTTGTTGAACACGCGTTTGTGGCGCGCGGGACGTGACACCACTTTGCCAGCCTGGCAGGCGCTGCCCTTGGTGCTGCTTCGCGCGCTGGTGCTAGCGACCCGCGACGTTGCAGGTGAACGGTTGAATCTACGCGCGATGAGTCTGGTGTACACCACGCTGTTGTCGCTAGTGCCCTTGCTGGCGGTGAGTTTTTCGGTGCTCAAGGCGTTCGGCGTGCATAACGCCGCGCGCCCGGCGCTGCTCGCTTTGCTGGCCCCGTTGGGTGACGAGCGGGTGCAGATGGTCGACCAGATCACCGGTTTTGTGGACAACATCAAAGTCGGCGTGCTCGGCGTGGTGGGCGTCGCCATGCTGTTTTATACCGCCGTATCGCTGGTGCAAAAGGTCGAGCAGGGCTTCAATGAAGTGTGGCACGTGCGGCGAGAACGCACCTTTGCGCAACGCTTCAGCAATTATCTGTCGGTCATCTTTACCGCGCCGGTGCTGTTGTTTGCGATCGTCAGCATCGGCGCTTCCGTGTTTGACGACGTGATTTTCAGCTGGCTCGGCGTACGCGGTGTTCTGGCCGACGCGTTGCGGCTGCTGCAACGCATGCTGCCGCTGCTGATACTGGTCGCCGTGTTCAGCTTCATTTATTCCCTGGTACCCAACACCCGCGTGCGTAATGTGCCCGCCATCACGGGTGCGATCGTTGCAGCACTGCTGTGGCAGATGTCCGGCATGCTCTTCGCACAATTTGTTGCAGGGGCGTCCAATTACGTGGCGGTCTATTCAGGCTTCGCCATCGTCATTGTGTTCATGCTCTGGATCTACGTGATCTGGCTCATCGTGCTGTTTGGTGCCAGCGTTGCGTTTTATATGCAGAATCCCGGCTACAGCCCGGGGCACGACGCTGGTGCAGCATTCAGCCCGCGCCAGCGTGAACGGATTGCGCTGGCCGCGCTCGGTCGGCTTGCGCATGCCCACGCCGCAGGCGTGCCGGGATTGACACCGCATGAACTTGCGCTGGCATTGCGTTTGCCCGAACCTGTGCTGGAAGACGTGCTTGCGCCGTTCCTGGATCAGCATCTGGTTGCGCGCACCGACGACCCGTTGCCGCGCTGGCTGCCCGCAGTTGAACCTGCCAGCGTGCCGCTGGCAGATCTGCTCATTGTGTTGCGTCTTCAGGGCGAACAGCGCCAGTTGCATGCGCATGACCTGGCGAACGATCCGGCGTTAAGCGCACTCGAAAGCCGGCTGGATGAATGCCAGCAATCCGCGCTGGGCAACATGACGTGGCAGGATCTGGCGGGCGACCAGCTTGCTCCGTCTAGCGAAAAGCCGTAATAGGGGTCACGCAAGCTGCCCGGCATATCGGCCAGCAACGCCGTATCGGGTGAATTCCTCATCAGAGCACTTGATGATTGCATAGACCCCACTAATTCAAGTATCATCGCCGGCTAATGTTCTCCGGCATTCAATCGGTCACCCAGCGAGTGGCCTTGGCGCAAGCGGTTATCGCGCCAATCGCGGCGCTTATTGGCGCCTTGTTTGCCGGCTTCGGCGCGGCGCTCGCGGCACTGTTCGGCGGCTTGATTGCGCTGGCCGTGAGTGGCGTGCTGGTGTGGCGAGAGCGGCAAGCGGTGCGGCATCCCGAATGGGACCAGCACCGGTTGTTCAAGCATTTTATCCGCACCGGCGTGGAACGGCTGCTTGTTCTGGTCGGGCTGCTGGCATTGGGATTGGCTGCGTTGCAGTTGTCGCCGCTGCCCCTGTTGCTGGGTTTGCTGGCGGCGCAGCTGGGCTGGCTGGCTGCGGCGCTGGATCGCAAGTAAAAAAATTGGCTGCGGCCGCTTCGAGTTGCAAGGTTGGTTTTGAATGGGCACGCGTGTCGTGCTTATTCAAAACCCACTTAATTGAATTTGATCATCATGGCTACGGAATACGCTTCCTCCGGTGAGTACATCAAGCACCACCTGCAAAACCTGACCTATGGCGAACTGCCTGCGGGCTACCAGCGTCACGATGGCGAGGTGCTGAACCAGGCAACCCTGACATTTGCGCACGGTGCTGAAGAAGCCAAAGCGATGGGCTTCTGGGCCATCAACGTCGACAGCATGGCGTTTTCAATCGGTCTGGGCCTCCTGTTCCTGTTCCTGTTCCGCCTGGCGGCCAAAAAAGCGACGGTCGGCGTGCCCTCTGGCCTGCAGAACTTTGTCGAGTGGGTCATCGAGTTCATCGACAACTCGGTGCGCGGTTCCTTTTCACACAAAAATCCCCTGGTTGCGCCGCTGGCTCTGACCGTGTTCATGTGGGTGTTTTTGATGAACCTGATGGATCTGGTTCCGGTTGACTGGCTGCCTTTGCTCGGCTCGATGGCGGGTCTGCCCTATCTCAAAGTGGTGCCCTCGACCGACCCCAACGTCACCTTTGGCTTGTCGCTGTCGATTTTCTTCCTGGTGCTGTTCTATAGCGTCAAGATGAAGGGTGCGGGCGGCTTCTTCTCCGAACTGGCGTTCCAGCCTTTTCCCAAGTTCATGTTCCCGGTCAACCTGTTGCTTGAAGGCGTAGGCCTGATTGCCAAGCCGATTTCGCTGGCGCTGCGACTTTTCGGCAACATGTACGCCGGAGAAATGATCTTCATCCTGATCGCGCTGATGTTCGGCGGCAGCTGGATCATGGCTCTGTTTGGCGGTGCTCTGCAGTGGGCATGGGCGGTGTTCCACATCCTGATCATCACCCTGCAGGCGTTCATCTTCATGACGCTGACCATTGTGTATCTGGACATGGCGCACGCCGAGCATCATTGATTCACGTTTTATCTACCGATTCTGGTTTCTTGTTTTCAACTTTATTTTTAACTTTTAGGAGCAACAAATGGAAATGACTCAAGCAGTGCTGTACATCGCTGGTGCGTTGATGATGGGTATGGGCGCGCTGGGCGCGGCTATCGGCATCGGTGTATTGGGTGGCCGTTTTCTGGAAGGCGCTGCGCGTCAGCCCGAGCTGATCCCGATGCTGCGCACCCAGTTCTTCATCGTCATGGGTCTGGTTGACGCCGTGCCGATGATCGCTGTCGGTCTGGCCATGTACGTTCTGTTCGCCGTCGCCGGTTAATTCTCTGCGCAGTTTGTAGCTGATACAGAGCTAATTTACCCACGTCATTATTAAGGTGCGGATATGAATTTCAACGCTACTTTGATCGGCCAGTCCATCACGTTCATCTTCTTTGTGTGGTTCTGCATGAAGTACGTGTGGCCGCCCATCATGAGCGCGCTCGAAACGCGCAAGAAGCAGATTGCCGATGGCCTTGCCGCTGCCGACCGTGGCAAGCACGAGCTGGAGCTGGCTGCAAAAAAAGCGGGCGACAACATGCGTGAAGCCAAGGCGACTGCAGCCGAAGTCATCGTTCAGGCAGAAAAGCGCGCGGCGCAAATGGTCGAAGAGGCCAAAACGGCTGCCAGGGAAGAGGGTGAGCGTCAGCTTGCCGCTGCCCAGGCCAACATCGCCCAGGAAACCAACCGTGCACGTGAAACCTTGCGTGAACAGGTTGCTGCGCTGGCCGTTGCCGGTGCGGAAAAAATACTGCGTCGCGAAGTCAATGCGCAAACCCATGCTGACCTGTTGGGCCAGCTGAAAGCCGAGCTGTAAGCCATGAGCGAACTGTCTACTCTGGCACGTCCCTATGCAGAAGCGGTCTTCCGCATTGCACAGAGCGAAAACGATCTGGCAGGGTGGTCTTCGCGTATTGCTACGTTGGCGACCATCGTTTCCGATGCGCAGTTGGCGCGTCTGAATGCTGATCCTGCTGTCGCAGCTGATCGCGTGGCCACACTGGTCATCGATGTGGCCGGTGCCAGGCTTGGTGAGCGCGGTGCCAGTTTCGTCAAGGTGCTGGCCGAAAACGGCCGCCTGGCATTATTGCCCGTGATCAGCGAGCAGTTCGACACGCTGAAGGCAAGTGCCGAAGGCACGCTCGAAGCGACCATTACCAGTGCACAGGAAATGGCGCAGGCGCAGGTCGACGACCTGGTGGCCGGTTTGCGTGCCAAGTTCAACCGCGCGGTAAACGTGCAGGTTGCGGTCGATCCCGAATTGATCGGCGGCGCGGTGATCACGATTGGCGACCAAGTGATAGACGGCTCGGTCAAAGGGCGGCTGCAGCGCATGAGCTTCGCGCTACAGGGTTAATAGCGCTAATCCAGACTCTTATTTATCGGATGCCGCCCGAATTCAAACCCCGGCGGTTCGGAGAACACACATGCAATTGAATCCAAGCGAAATCAGCGAACTGATTAAAGCCAAGATCGAATCCTTCGGTGCAGCGAGCGAGTTGCGCACCCAGGGAACGATCGTGTCCGTCACCGACGGCATTGTCCGCATTCATGGTTTATCCGACGTGATGTCGGGCGAAATGATCGAAATGCCGGGCAACACCTTCGGCGTGGCACTCAACCTCGAGCGTGACTCCGTCGGCGCCGTGATTCTGGGTGACTATGAGCACATCAAGGAAGGCGACGTTGCCAAGTGCACCGGCCGCATTCTGGAAGTGCCCGTGGGTCGTGGCCTCCTCGGCCGCGTGGTCAACTCGCTGGGCCAGCCGATTGACGGCAAGGGTCCCATCGCAGCAGACATCACCATGCCGATTGAGCGCATTGCGCCGGGCGTGATTGAGCGTAAATCGGTCGACCAGCCGGTGCAGACCGGCCTCAAGTCAGTCGATGCCATGGTGCCGGTTGGCCGTGGTCAACGCGAACTGATCATTGGTGACCGTCAGACCGGCAAAACCGCCGTCGCAATTGACGCCATCATCAACCAGAAGGGCACCGGCGTTAAATGTATTTACGTCGCCGTTGGCCAGAAGGCCTCCTCGGTTGCCAACGTCGTGCGCAAGCTGGAAGAACACGGCGCGATGGATCACACCATTGTGGTTGCGGCGACTGCTGCTGATGCTGCTGCGATGCAATACATCGCACCGTACTCCGGTTGCACCATGGGCGAATTCTTCCGTGACATCGGTGAAGACGCGCTGATCGTGTATGACGATTTGACCAAGCAGGCTTGGGCCTACCGTCAGGTGTCGCTGCTGCTGCGTCGCCCGCCGGGTCGCGAGGCGTATCCCGGCGACGTGTTCTACCTGCACTCACGCCTGCTTGAGCGCGCAGCACGGGTGAATGCCGACTACGTTGAAAAAATGACCAATGGCGCAGTAAAAGGCCAGACCGGTTCGCTGACGGCATTGCCGATCATCGAAACGCAAGCCGGTGACGTGTCTGCATTCGTGCCGACCAACGTGATTTCGATTACCGACGGCCAGATCTTCCTTGAGACCGATCTATTCAACGCCGGTATCCGTCCCGCAATCAACGCCGGTCTGTCGGTGTCCCGCGTCGGTGGCGCAGCGCAGACCAAGGTGATCAAGAAGCTAGGCGGCGGTATTCGCCTGGCATTGGCGCAGTATCGCGAGCTGGCAGCATTTGCCCAGTTTGCTTCCGATCTCGACGAAGCGACCCGCAAGCAGCTTGAGCGCGGCCGCCGTGTGACCGAACTGATGAAGCAGGCGCAGTACTCGCCGATGTCGGTTTCGCAAATGGCATTGACGCTGTTTGCAGTCAACAAAGGTTATATGGACGACGTCGAAATCAACAAGATTCTGCCGTTTGAGGCTGCGCTGATGGCGTTCATCAAATCCAAGTACGCCAGCATCATGGACACCATCGAAACCACAGGCAATATGGATGATGCGACTGAAAAGGCGCTCACCGCTGCGGTGGAAGAGTTCAAGAAAACCGGCGTCTATTGATAGACCGTGCTGATTCACCGCCGCTGGTTTAAGGAGGCTGGTTTTAAGGAGTAAGTATGGCAGCCGGAAAAGAGATACGGACCAAGATCAAGAGCGTAGAAAATACGCGAAAGATTACCAAGGCCATGGAAATGGTTGCGGCGTCCAAAATGCGTAAGGCGCAAGAGCGGATGCGGGCTGCACGCCCCTATGCCGAGAAAATCGCCCGTGTGGCAACGCACCTGGCTTATGCCCATACGGAATACAAACACCCGTTTGTCATTCCGCGTGAGAACGTCAAGCGCGTTGGCCTCATCATTGCCAGTTCTGACAAGGGACTGTGTGGCGGCCTCAACACCAACGTCTTTCGCGTGGTGGTGAGCCAGATGAAACAGTGGGAAGCCGCTGGCGTGGGTATCGATGTCACGACGTTTGGCAACAAGGGCCTGGGTTTCATGCAGCGCCTGGGTGCCAATGTGACGTCGCAGCTCACCGGTATTGGCGATACGCCGCACATGGACAAGCTGATCGGCCCCGTCAAGGTCATGCTCGATGCATACCTGGCAGGCGAGATCGACGCGCTCTACATTGTTTACAACCGCTTCATCAACACCATGAAGCAGGAGCCGACGTTGACCAAACTGCTGCCGCTGGCACAGCTGGAAGATGCAGAGGAAGCCAGCCTGAAAACGCACTGGGACTACATCTACGAACCCGATGCAAAGCCGGTGGTGGATGGCATGCTGATGCGTTACATCGAGTCGCTGGTGTACCAGGCGGTAGCGGAAAATATTGCGTGCGAGCAGTCGGCGCGGATGGTCGCGATGAAAGCGGCTTCCGACAACGCAAAGGATGTGATCGGTGAGCTGAAACTGGTTTACAACAAAACCCGTCAGGCCGCGATTACCAAAGAATTGTCGGAAATCGTCGCCGGCGCAGCAGCGGTCTGATTGCGCCACACAGAATTTAATTAATAGGAAATCAACATGAGCAACGGAAAAATTGTTCAGATCATTGGCGCCGTGGTGGACGTGGAGTTTTCACGTGATGCCATGCCCGGGATCTTTGAAGCGTTGAAAATGCAGTCCCCCGAGCTGACTTTCGAAGTTCAGCAGCAGCTGGGTGACGGCGTGGTTCGCGCCATTGCGATGGGCTCAACCGACGGTCTGCGTCGCGGCATGGAAGTACTCGCGACCGGCAACCCGATTATGGTGCCGGTGGGTCAGGCCACGCTCGGCCGCATCATGAATGTGCTGGGTACGCCGATTGATGAAGCGGGCCCGGTCAACGCCGACAAGCTCATGCCGATTCACCGCAAGCCGCCGGCGTATGCCGACCAGGCGACCTCGGTTGAAATTCTCGAAACCGGCATCAAGGTGATCGACCTGATCATGCCGATCGCCAAGGGCGGTAAAGTCGGCCTGTTCGGCGGCGCGGGCGTGGGCAAGACCGTGACGCTGATGGAGTTGATCCGCAACATCGCGGTAGCGCACTCCGGCTTCTCGGTGTTCGCTGGTGTGGGTGAGCGGACCCGTGAAGGTAACGACTTCTATCACGAGATGAAAGACGGCGGCGTGCTGGACAAGGTTGCGCTGGTTTACGGCCAGATGAACGAGCCTCCCGGCAACCGTCTGCGCGTTGCGCTGACCGGTCTGACCATGGCTGAGTATTTCCGTGACGAAGGCCGTGACGTGCTGATGTTCGTTGACAACATCTACCGCTACACCCTGGCCGGTACCGAAGTCTCGGCACTGCTGGGCCGGATGCCGTCCGCGGTGGGCTACCAGCCCACGCTGGCCGACGAAATGGGCCGCTTGCAAGAGCGCATTACCTCGACCCGTACCGGTTCGATTACGTCATTCCAGGCCGTTTACGTCCCTGCGGATGACTTGACCGACCCGTCGCCTGCCACCACCTTTGCCCACTTGGACGCAACCCTGGTGTTGAGCCGTCAGGTCGCCGAACTGGGTATCTACCCGGCAGTGGATCCGCTCGATTCGACTTCGCGTATTCTGGACCCGCAAGTCGTGGGCGAAGAGCACTACAACGTCGCACGCGCAGTGCAGGGCACGCTGCAGAAGTACAAGGAACTGCGCGACATCATCGCGATTCTGGGTATGGACGAGTTGTCGCCGGAAGACAAACTGGCCGTGTCCCGCGCCCGTAAGATCCAGCGCTTCCTGTCGCAGCCTTTCTTCGTTGCTGAAGTATTTACCGGCGCACCCGGCAAGTACGTCACGCTGAAAGAGACCATCGCCGGCTTCAAGGCGATTGTCGAAGGCGAATACGACCATCTGCCCGAGCAGGCTTTCTACATGGTCGGCGGTATCGAAGAAGCTGTCGAAAAAGCGAAGACGATTCAGTAATGGGTAAGCGGTAAGCGGTAAGCGGTGAGCCGGATGGCCTGCCGCTCACCGCTCACTGTTTACCGCTCACGAGGTTTCAAAATGGCCATGACTATTCACGTCGACATCGTTAGCGCTGAGAAGACGCTCTACTCCGGCAGCGCCGAAGTGGTGATTGCTCCCGGCCAGCGCGGCGAGCTCGGCATCTATCCGCGTCACACCCCGCTGTTGACTACGCTCAAACCCGGATCGGTGCGCATCAAAGTGCCAAATCAGGTTGAGGAAGAGCTGATTTATGTGTCGGGTGGCATACTGGAAGTGCAGCCCAACGTGGTGACGATTCTGTCCGACTCGGCAATTCGCGGCGCCGACCTTGATGAAGCCAAAGCACTCGAAGCGATGCGTTCTGCGGAAGAGGCAATGAAAGACAAGGCAGCCACGATCGATTACGCGCAAGCGCAAATCGAGCTGGCACAGGCTGTGGCACAACTGGCTGCAATCAAGAAATTGCGCAAGCTGACTTGATCGCTGGACTTTAGCAGCCAAAAAAGGCAACCCATGGGTTGCTTTTTTTTATTTGCACTTGTGAACCGTGTTGTACGGGTCTGCTCATATACAGACAAAGGCAGGCAGGCTTGCCTTCTGATGGGTGCGCATGATCATTCGTGCAGCGCCTTGGGTTTGGTTGGCCGTATTGCCGGAGTCCGCCTCTAGCAGCCTGTCTGACTTGAAGCAGATCGGTTGCAAATTTGCCTGGCCGGTTCATGTTCTGCCGCTTTTTTTGGGCAATAGTCGTTCTATTGCCCGGCAAAATCTGCCCTCACCCAGCCGAATTTTCGCTTCGATCCTTCAAGTCCGACAGGCTGCTAAGGGGCAGGCTGTATAGCCGTCACGACATAGGCGCCGTTAATTTGCTCGACGTGAAACTTGACCGCATCGCCCGCCTTCAGACCCTTGAGCAGTTCGGGCGGCTGTGCCCGGAACACCATGGTCATGGGCGGCATGTTGAGGTTGGCGAGGGGGCCGTGCTTGATGGTGATCTTGGCGTTCGCCGTGTCGATCTTGCGCACCACGCCTTCGCTCATCGCGCTGTCCTGGGCGGCGGGCGGCGTCGCGGGCTCGGCGTGAAGCGGGGTGGCGATCGCCAGCGCGGCCAGCAGGGGAACCAGTCTTTTCATTTTGCAGCTCCTTGTTTCGGGGTGACGGTGAGGGTTCCGCGCATGCCGGCTTCGAAATGCCCGGCAATCAGGCAGGCGAATTCGAAGCTGCCGGCGCGATTGAAATGCCAGACGATTTCGCCGGTCTTGCCTGGATCAACGTGGACCATGTAGGCCTCGTCATGTTCCATGTTGGGAAACTGGGCCATCATGGCGGCGTGCTTCGCCAGTTCGTCTGGGGTGCCGATGACCATTTCGTGCAGCATGCGGCCGGTGTTGCGGACGACGAATCGCACGGTTTCGCCGGCCTGAACGGTCAGCGTGTCGGGGCTAAAGCGCATGGCGTCGGTCATGTCGAGGGTGACCGTGCGGGTGGCCTGCGCGGGCGTGCCCGCGATGCCCCAGGCGGTCTGCTCGGCGGCAGCCGGCGCGGCAGCAACGTGTTTCTTCTCGCCGTGGGCGTGGGCTGGCACGTGGGCCAGCGGCGCTGCCAAGAGGGCGATCAGCAACAGGGAGGGTTTCATTCGCTTCCTTTCGTTCAATGGCCGGTGTGGCCGGTGGGTTTGCGTACTGTCACTTCAATATCGCCCGGGGCGCCCTGCGGCGAGGCGGCCTGCGGCGCGCGTACCGGCTCGGCCACCGCCTCGCTGACTTCGCGCGCCACGCTGCCGGGCGGGTGCTTGAACCAGCCGGGATCGGAGTAGTCGCCGCGCTTCTGCCCGCGCCGCACCTTCATCGTGGTGAACATACCGCCCATTTCGATCGGACCGAACGGGCCCTGGCCGGCCATCATCGGCAGCGTGTTGTCGGGCAGCGGCATTTCCATTTCCGCCATGTCGGCCATGCCGCGTTCACCCATCACCATGTAGTCGGGAATGAGCTTGCTGATCTTGCCGGCCAGCCCCGTGTGATCGACCCCTATCATGGTTGGCACCGCATGGCCCATCGCATTCATGGTGTGGTGGCTCTTGTGGCAGTGGAAGGCCCAGTCGCCCTCCTCGCTGGCGACGAACTCGATCTGGCGCATCTGCCCGACCGCAACGTCGGTGGTGACCTCCGGCCAGCGCGAGCCTTTGGGGGTGGGGCCGCCGTCGGTGCCGGTCACCTCGAATTCCACCCCGTGCAAATGCATCGGATGGTTGGTCATGGTGAGATTGCCGATGCGGATGCGCACCCGGTCGTCAAGCCGCACGTTGAGGCTGTCGATGCCGGGGAAGGCACGGCTGTTCCAGGTCCACAGGTTGAAGTCGAGCATGGTGTTGACCGACGGCGTGGCGCTGCCGGGATCTATGTCGTAGGCGTTGAGCAGAAAGCAGAAATCGCGGTCGACGGTCTCGATCAGCGGGTGTTTGCCCTTGGGATGCGTCACCCAGAATCCCATCATGCCCATCGCCATCTGCGTCATCTCGTCGGCGTGCGGGTGGTACATGAAGGTGCCGGGACGGCGCGCAACGAATTCATACGCAAAGGTCTTGCCCGGCTTGATATGCGGCTGGGTCAGACCGCCGACGCCGTCCATGCCGTTGGGCAGGCGCTGGCCGTGCCAGTGGATGGTGGTGTGCTCGGGCAGGCGGTTGGTGACGAAGATCCGCACGCGGTCGCCTTCCACCACTTCGATGGTGGGGCCGGGCGACTGGCCGTTGTAGCCCCATAGATGCGCCTTCATGCCGGGGGCGATTTCGCGCACCACCGGCTCTGCGACCAGATGAAATTCCTTCACCCCGTCCTTCATCCGCCACGGCAGCGTCCAGCCGTTCAGCGTCACCACCGGGTTGTAGGGGCGCCCGCTCGGCGGCGTCAGCGGCGGCTGGGTGGCGGGCGTGTCCATGCTGACGATCTCCGGGAGTGCCGCCCTCCCGAGCGGGCTAACCGAGGCGGCCGCGACCGCGCCGGTGAGCTTGAAAAAATCACGTCTTGAAGTCATGTGGGGATCCTTTCAGTGCCCGCCCGCCGCTTCGGCGGGGGCGGATGAGACGGAGGCGACGGCAGTCTTGCCGGGCGTGCCGACCAGCGCCATCTGCAAATCGGCATCGGCCAGCCAGAAGTCGCGCTGCGCCTCGATGGCGGCGTTGACCGAGGCGATCTGCGAGCGCGCGTCGGCCAGCAGTTCGAACACGCCGATCAGCATGCCGTTGTAACGCAGCAGGTTTTCCTCGGAAATGCGCTGCTTCAGCGGCACCACCTCGTCGCGCAGATGCCGCGCGATGGCGTATTGGCCCTGTTGCATGGCATAGGCTTCGCGCACTTCGGAACGCGCGTTGACCGCGGTTTCGCGCGCGCGTTCGAGTGCCTGGCGGTAGCGCGATTCGGCCTGCGCCACGCGAGTCTGGCCCCAGTCGAACAGCGGCAGCTCGAAGCTGATTTCGTAGCCGCGCTGCTGCGGTGCCTCGTTTGATCCGTTGTTGATGATGCCGAGCTCCAACACGTTGATGAAGCGCGTGCTGCGGGTGAGCCCCAGATTTTTGGCCAGAACCTCAGTCTGCAACTTCACCATTTGCAAGTCCAGGCGCGAGTCCATCGCCTGCTGCTCGACATCCGGCAGCAGCGGCAAGGCAGCGGGCAGGTCGGGCAGCCGGTCGGGCAATTGCAATCTGTCGCCATGATCCAGGCCCATTAGCCGCACCAG
>MGZO01000129.1:0-18849 GCA_001802655.1 Hydrogenophilales bacterium RIFOXYD1_FULL_62_11 | reverse complement strand
GCTTCGGCGGCCGCCATCGCCTGCTGCTGGTATTGCGCCGTCTGCCCGGCGGCCACTGCGGCAACCCAGGCGCGGCGTGTCTCGGCCGCTAGCCGCAGCACCTCCAGCACCAGTCCGCGACGGGTTTGCTCGAACAGCCGCTGCTCGATCTCGACGCGCATCGGCATGGTCAGCAGCCGCGCGAGATTGAGGTGCAGGCTGCGCTCCCATTCCACTTCAGAGCCTCGAGTCAGGCGCCCTATGGAGAAGCCCGGGTTCGGCAGGCGCTGCGCCGCCACCCGGTTGGCCTCGGCAATACCGAGGGTGTTGAATGCCGCCTGCAGGCCGGGATTGTTCAGAAGCGCAATCTGTACGGCATCGTCCGCGCCAAGCGGCTTGTCGAGCAGCGCGTCAACGCGCGCCTGCGTTTGGCTGCGGCTGGCGTCGTCACGTGACCAGACGACGTCCTTCTGGAGATGTGACTGGGTGGCGGATTGAACCGCATCGAACCCGCCATCTGGCGAAAAGCTCGCGCAGCCGCCCAGCAGGGCGACAGACAGCACGGCGAGCGTGAACGTACGTGAGGTAAAAGCGGTCCTCGCCATGGTGCCTCCTCAATGTCCGTGATGGCCGTCGTGGCCCTGGTCTGCGCCATGGTCGGCTGGCTGCGATTCGCGCAGATAGGTGCGCCAGCCGCCGATTTCGCCGACGCGCTCATTGGCCTGGCGCCAGTCCTGCAACGGATCGTCGCGCCAGCCTTGATATTGCTTGAAAGGTGCAGCCGCAGCCGCCTTGGGCGGGTCGGCTTCGACGGCATGCGCTACCGGCATCCACATCATCGATGTGCACGCCCACAGCGTAGCCAACCCGAAAAGGAGTGCATGCGCCAACCGTGCCGCATGGCGATAAAAAACGTTCAACATGATTAACCTCGCAAACTACGCGGCGAACACGCCGCAGTCTGATCGACTGACTTCAATGGGAGTCAGTATGGCGCGCCGTCAGCCGGCGCGGAACTCAGGCGAGAAAGGATCGAGGCGGTCGCTCGGGACCTTCGGGGATGAAGCCGCTGAATGCGCTGGCGGGGGAGGGGATGAAGCCATGCCGGAGGGGCATGATGGCCACGCTGTCGTTGACAAGAGCCGGCAGGACCGACCCCAGTGCGCACGCGGCGCAGTGCTTGCAGTCGTGTTGTGCGGGCGGGCTATCCGGTGGTACCGGTTCGTGGCAGCCGGCCATCATCACGTCCGCCATCGCCACCGCAGCCGGTTGCTGAAACAGGCAGCCCAGCATCGACGCTGACGCAAATGCCTGCAACGGCAGGGCCAGCATCAGCAAAATCAGCAGGAATCGGTGGAGGTGAGCGCGCACGCAGGCAGTGTAGTCAGAAAAGGAGAGCAGCCCAAGAGACAGTGGCAAGGTCACCAAGGTTCCATAGGCTGCGGTTCAACGTCGCTTGCGCGGCTCATAGTGCACCACCGCGCGCATGATTTCAGAGTAGGGAAATGCGTCGCTGTCGCCCAAGCGCTCGCGGGCGAGCAACACTACCGCGGCGATGTCGGCGGTTTCATCGCTGACGCTATCGAGAGCTGCTGCGAGGCCACGCACGCCGCCACACTGGGCGCGGATTTCCTTGCCAAACGGCCAGGGCGCATCGGGGTTGATCTTGAGGGCAAACTGCGCGTTGTCGTGCAGCGAGCGATAAAACGTCAGGCAGTGTTCGCGCACCGCCGCATCGCCGCAGGCGATGGCCTCGCGCTCCGCGAGATTAAGCTTGCGTGAGCGCGTGCAGCCCACGCAACGCGACAGCAGGGCGCGCTCAAAAGGGCAACTGTGTTCGATGTAAGCCTTGCGTGCCAGTTTGTACGCATCTTCATTGTATTCAGCCATCAGGCATCCTTTGGTCGCTGAGCCTGAACCGAGAAAATGCCCTGTTTACCAGTCATCACCCGACAGCGTTTTTTCCAGTTCGCGTTCCGCCGTCAAGGCCTCCTGCGCGGCAATTTCGTTGTCGGCAAACATCATTTTGTATTTGTCGCCGGTTTTGGGGTCGAGTGTTTTGCGCAGTTCATTGGTCTGCGCCTTGGCTTCCTTGAAGCTTGCCCACTCGCCTTTTTTTTCCAGCACTTTGAACATTCCCATCCGGAAAACGTAGTAAGGCATGGTGGCTCCTCGGTTTGATTAAAGTCAGTTCAACTTGCCGTGGCACTGCTTGAACTTTTTGCCCGAGCCGCAGGGGCAGGGGTCGTTGCGTCCGACCTGGGAGAAATCCAGGCCGCCGGCTTCGGTTTCTGCTTCGGAAAAGTCCTGCGCCTCGTCGAATCCGGCGTGCTCGAATTGCACATTGGATAAGGCGTCATGCAGTTCGATGGCCTGCATGTCTTCCGGTGCGCGCACCTGAACGGTAGAGGTGGTCTGCGTGACTTCGGCCTTGATGCCGGTGAGCATGGCCGAGAAGAGTTCAAAGGCTTCGCGCTTGTATTCCTGCTTGGGCTGCTTTTGCGCATAGCTGCGCAGGTGGATGCCCTGGCGCAAATGGTCCAGCGCCGACAGGTGCTCGCGCCAGTGGCTGTCGATGCTCTGCAACATTACCGCACGTTCGAACTGGCGCAGGCCTTCGGCGCCGACGATGGCTTCTTTTTCCTTGTACAGGGCATCGGCCGCTTCACAGATTTTGCTGCGCAAGGCCTCGTCGTTCAGGGTCTTGTCTGCATCCAGCCATTGCGTGAGCGGCAGGTCGAGATTGAATTGCGCGGCCAGGGTTTTCTCCAGCCCCGGCACGTCCCATTGCTCGTCCATGCTGCCCGGCGCGATATGCAGGCTGACAGTTTCGAGCAGCACATCGTCGCGCATGGCGCGGATGGTGTCGGCAATGTCCGCACTCGCCAGGACTTCGTTGCGCTGTTCGTAGATCACCTTGCGCTGGTCGTTCGAGACGTCGTCGTATTCGAGCAGCTGCTTGCGGATGTCGAAGTTGCGCTGCTCGACCTTGCGCTGCGCATTCTCGATTGCGCGGGTGACCCATGGATGCTCGATCGCTTCACCCTCGGGCATCTTCAGGCGATCCATGATGGCGGCGACGCGGTCGGAGGCAAAAATGCGCAGCAGCGGGTCTTCCAGCGACAGGAAGAAACGGCTGGAGCCGGGGTCGCCCTGGCGCCCGGAACGGCCGCGCAGCTGGTTGTCGACACGGCGCGATTCATGGCGTTCGGTACCGATGATATGCAGGCCGCCCGAGGCCAGCACAGCGTCGTGGCGCACCTGCCAGTCGGCCTTGAGCGCGGCGGTGCGGCTGGCCTTGTCGCTGTCGGACAAGGTTTCGTCATGCTGGATGGCGTCGATTTCCTTCTGGATGCTGCCGCCCAGCACGATGTCGGTGCCGCGTCCCGCCATGTTGGTGGCAATCGTGATGCCGCCGGGCATGCCGGCCTGCGCGATCACCTCGGCTTCACGCGCGTGCTGCTTCGCGTTCAGCACGTTGTGCGGCAATCCGGCTTTTTGCAGTTCGGCGGCCAGATGCTCGTTGGCCTCGATCGAGGTGGTGCCGACCAGCACCGGCTGGCCGTCGGCATGCCGCGCGCGGATGTCATTGATGACCGCCTGGTCGCGCTCGCCTGCGGTGCGGTAGACCTGGTCGTGCTCGTCCTTGCGGATCATCGGGTTGTGGGTCGGGATGACCACGGTTTCCAGGCCGTAGATGCTCTGGAATTCGAAGGCTTCGGTGTCCGCCGTGCCGGTCATGCCCGACAGCTTTTGATAGATGCGGAAATAGTTCTGGAAAGTGATCGACGCGAGCGTCTGGTTCTCTTTTTGAACCGCGACGCCTTCCTTGGCCTCCACGGCCTGATGCAGGCCTTCCGACCAGCGACGGCCGCTCATCAGGCGCCCGGTGAATTCGTCGACGATGATGACTTCACCGTTTTGCACCACGTAATGCTGGTCGCGGAAAAACAGCGCATGCGCGCGCAACGCGGCGTACACGTGATGCATCAGCATGATGTTGGCCGGCTCGTACAGGCTGCCGCCTTCGGGCAGCAAGCCGATTTCGGTGAGGATGGCTTCGATTTTTTCGTGCCCGGCCTCCGACAGCAGAACCTGGCGGGTTTTTTCGTCAACCGAATAATCGCCCGCGCTGTCTTCCTTTTCCTGCCGATCGAGGCGCGGTGGCACCTGGTTGATCTGCAAATAAAGCGCGGTGTTTTCTTCCGACTGGCCGGAAATGATCAGTGGTGTGCGCGCCTCGTCGATCAGGATCGAATCGACTTCGTCGATGATGCCGAAAGCGAGCGGACGCTGCACTTTCTCGCTCATCTGCTGGACCATGTTGTCGCGCAGCAGGTCAAAGCCGTATTCGTTGTTGGTGCCGTAGGTGATGTCGGCGGCGTAAGCGGCCTGCTTGGCGTCATGCGGCATCTGCGACAGATTCACCCCGGTGGTCAGGCCGAGAAAACCGTAGATGCGACCCATGGCCTCGGCGTCGCGGCTGGCGAGGTAATCGTTCACCGTCACCACGTGCACGCCTTTGCCGGTCAGCGCATTCAGGTAGGCGGGCAGCGTCGCCATCAGCGTTTTGCCTTCGCCGGTGCGCATCTCGGCGATTTTGCCGTCGTGCAACACCATGCCGCCGACCATCTGCACATCAAAATGACGCATCCCCAATACCCGCTTCGACGCTTCGCGCACCACGGCGAATGCCTCGGGCAACAGCTTGTCGAGCGTTTCGCTCACCTTGTCCGGTCCTGCCTGGTCCAGCCGCGCCTTGAACTCGGTCGTCTTGGCGGTCAGTTCGGCATCGGACAATTGCGCCACTGCCGGTTCAAGCGCATTGATCGCCTTGACCTTTTGCAGGTATTGTTTGACCAGTCGGTCGTTACGACTGCCGAAAACTTTTTTGAAAATGGATTGCAGCATGAGGAGAATCCGAAATGTCCGCAGGACGCGGTAAATCACTGGATTTTAACATAGCGATCTCAGCTTCCTGCGACGCTTGCGTGACACCGTCATGAGTTCAGCCAGCCTTGCCGACCTGCTTGCAAGTCAGTTGCCGCAAGGGCTTGCCGTGCGCGCGCGGATGCTGCTCAATACCCAGGCCGCGCTCGATCGCGCCCTGCCCGCGTCGCTGGCAGGCCATGTTCGCGTCATGCAACTGGAAAACAGCGTGTTGAGCGTCGCCTGCGACAGTGGCGCGGTCGCCAGCCGCCTGCGCCAGCTGGCCGATGCGCTGGTGGTCAGCCTCGTCAAGCGTGGCATCGCCGTCGCGTCGCTGCGGGTGAGCGTTAACCCCGAGTTGATGGCGCGCTATGTTCATCCGGTCGAGAAAAACGGCTTGCCGCCCGCCGCGCTGGACGGGCTGGCGCATTTGAATGCCGAAATCGAAGCCGGCCCGCTGAAAGATGCGCTCGACAAGCTGCTGCGGCATCACCGCCAGCCTTGATTTGCCTCGCGATTCAGGCGTGACGCCGCGCCAGGGCGGCAACGAGTCCCAGACCGCCCGCAAACATCCAGAAGACCGATGGCTCGGGTACTGCGCTGATGGCAAACGTTTGAGTCGTGCCGTAGACAACAGGGTAGTCGTCATACGCCAGGCTTTGGGTGAAAACCTGTCCGCGCGCATCGCCCGGATTGAATCCAGCAAATTGAACCGAGGCGCCGGACGTTGCGAACGTGAGCTGGGCCAGATTCAGCTGCATGCTCATCTGGCAACCTTCCGCCAGACAAATTACGGGAAGCTCGCCCGACAGACTGCCCCCGCTCGAATAGCCATACTCTCCGTTGTCCGTCAGCGTGGCATAAGCCTGGCCCGCCAGCAGGTCAGCTGTTGTCACAAACAGCGAGAGATCGCCGTTCGCGTCGGCATAGGGCGTGAAGATCGGGTCGTTCTGGCCGAATAAAGCAGAGGGGGTGGGTGTTACCTTGTCCATGAACAGCGTAACGGCATGGGGGGCGGTCGTGTCGTTGTAGCTGGACTTGACCTGCATCCACAAATAACCGTCGAAGGCACGGGCCTGGCTGCCGTCGATGGCCGCTTCGCCGGAGGGTGAAGTCAGGTCATAGCGCATCAGCCAGCCGCTGTTGCCCGGGTTTGTCAGATCAAAATAGCTGAACGCGCTCGCAGTCGCTGAACTGTACGCGCTGGAAAGTGCAATCACGTTGGCACCTGACTGTATCGTTTGAGGCAGGTCGGAGCGGCTGATGGAAGCGGCGTGCGCCACCATCGGAAAAAGCATCAAAGACAACAGGGATGCTGAAACGCGGGTGGGTATGTTCATGACGCCTCCTCTTGAGCCCGTTTGGACGGGTTGTTTTATTGGCAGGGATTAGATGCGCGGCTCAAGTCAAGGTCAAGCACTGTGCTGCGACCCTGCGGGGCTGCCCTGCCGGCCTTGTTGGTCTCAGGTCTGTTCCCATGGCAGGCCGTCGAATTTCCAGCCATTTTTCGTGCAGCGGTGGCGATGCTCGTCCATGTCGCCCTCGAACCCGTTGCTCACGTTGTAGACCTCGGGAAAGCCGTACTTTTCAAGATAGCGCCCGGCTTCCATCGAACGCCGGCCCGAGCGGCAGATCAGCACCACCGGGCGGTTGACCGACGCCGCCTTGCGCGAGTGGCCGAGAAAGTCCGGATTGACGTCCCAGTCGGGGCCATCCTGCCAGGCAATATGGATTGCGCCGACCGGGTGGCCCACAAACAGGTATTCGATTTCCGAGCGGCAGTCGATGAATACAGCTTCGGGGTGCGACTGCACAAAGGCATGGGCTTCGGCTGGATTGAGTTGTTTCATGTGCGGCTCCTTCAGGGTCAGATTTACACCATAGCAGCGAGCCTGAGCTGGTTGAAACGTCCCCGCATAAAAAAACCCCGCATTGGCGGGGTTTTTCTTCGACCGGATGAATCAAACCGCGGGGCGGCGGCTCGTCATGCGGGTCAGGCCCAGCAGGCCCGCGCCCAGAAGCAGCATGGTGCCGGGTTCGGGGACGGGGTTGTTTCTGCCGCCGCAGCCGTTGCCACCGGGGTTGTCGGTACAGGTGAGGCCCGAGACGGTTTTCAGCTTGAAGTAATCGTAGGTTGAGTCGGCGCCGGCGCCGTTGTAGGCGCCAATCAGCCAGTAGCTGGAGTAAATGCTGTTGGCAAAATCCTTGTCGTTGTTGTTGCTAGTCTCGTTGGAGTGGCTGATCAGCGTCCAGCCATTGCTGGTGAGGTTGCCGTAGGTCAGCCCGGCCACGGACCCTGCGCCTGCGCCGGTGTAGGCATAAACGGAGAAGTCGGAGTCGCCGGAGATCCAGCCGAAATAGCTGGAAGTGAGGTTGACCTTGTCGCCAGAGAAACTGAACAGGATGGATTCTTTGCGGCCATTGTTGTCCATCGCATGTTGCGGTGAGCCGGTGCTTTCGTTGTCTGCGTGTGTTACGCCCAAGCCGCCGGAATAAGAACTCAGATAGGCGCTTGCCAGCACGGTGTTGCTGCCGCTCGGTCCATTGGTGGTATTCGCCCACGCGGTCGCAGTGGCCGTTACTGCGCCGATGGTGGCTTGGTTGCCGCTGAAGGTCCAGGTTGAGGCGCCGGCGCTACCGGCTGCGCAGAGAGCGGCAGCGGCCAGCAGGCGGGAAAGGGATTGGATCCGCATCATTTTCATTTTTTACTCCTGAAACTATATTAAGTCGTTGCCAAACAAGTAAGCAACATTGATACCAGAAACAAAAGCCATCGTTTAATCAATTGGTTAGTGAAGGTCCGTCCACGATTGCAAGGTTTTGTGTAAAAAAGCCCGACAGTCAGGGGCGGCTAACGCTTGCCCAGTTTGACCAAAGCCGCGTTCAGATGGGACTGGATTTCACGATTGTCCGGCGCGCGCAAAGCGGCTTCGCGCAGGTAGCGCAGGCCTTTTTCAGCTTGCCCCTGTTGCACCAGGACCCATCCCAGGGTGTCGTTGACCTGCGGGACATTCGGCGCAAGGGCGCGGGCGCGCTCGGCATGGCTAAGCGCGGCAGCCAGTTCGCGCTGCTGCAGCAGCACATTGGCCAGGTTATTGTGGGCGCGGGCGTCATTCGGGTTGCTGCGCACCAGTTCGGCGAACACGGCGCGCGCGCGCGGCCAGTCCTTGAGCAGCAGCCAGGCTTCGCCGAGGGCGTGGCGGGCGGTCCGGTCCTGCGGATGTTGCTTGCTCCAGGACGCCATTAGGGCGGCGGCTTCGTTGATCTGGCTGGTGGCCAGCAGGGCGCGGTACAGGTTGAACAGGCTGTCGCTGCTGTTCTGGCTGGCATGGGCGATCTGGAAGGCCTGGCGTGCTTCGGCATAGCGTTTCTGCTGCATCCGCAGCTCGCCCAGCAAGCCTTGCGCCTGGCTACGGGCGTCGGGCCGGGCCATGAGTTCGGCAATTCGCTTGTCGGCATCGGCCAGTTTGCCGGTTTGCAGGTCGATGCGGATCTGCAGTTCCAGTGCGGTCAGAGTGCGCGGATCGGCCAGCAGTATCTTGCTCAGAGTGTAGCGGGCGGCTTCAGTATCGCCGATGCGCATCTGCTGGTCAGCGACGCGGCTCAGCCAGACGGGATCGAACGTGGCGAGCTGGCTGATGCGGCGCAGGGAAACGCGTGCCAGCCCGGCATTGCCGACGGCAATTTGCGCCATGGCCAGCGTCATCAGGGTGTTGGGCTGGTCGGGCGCGATGGCTTGCGCTTCCTTGGCGGTGTTGAGCGCCTGCTGGGCGTTGCCTTGGCGCAGGTACAGGCTGCTCAGCGCCAGCAGGGGGCGCAGATCGTTGGGTTGCAGGCTGCGGGCTTTCTCCAGCCAGCGGATGGCCTCGTTGAGTCGGCCGGCGGCTTCTTCCAGGCGCGCCAGTTCGAGCATGGCGCTGACGTGCGTGGGCTCGGCCTTGAGGACGCCGAGGTAGCGCTGGCGTGCCCGCGCGGGTTGCCTGTCGGCCTCGTCCAGCCGCGCCAGATTGAGCTGGGCGGCGTGGAATGCCGGATCGGCCTTGATGACGGTTTCGTAGGCGGCTCGCGCGCCCGCGCGATCGCCCGCTCCCAGTTTGGCCACTCCCAGCAGGTTGCGCGCGGACAGGTTGACGGGCTCGCGTTTCAGCACGGCCTCCATCACCGCCACGGCTTTCTTCGGCTCGTTGCGCTTGAGGGAGGTGATCGCCAGCGGCGCGCCGGTCTGTTCCTGCCCCGGGCTTTTTTGATAGGCGCGTTGCAGGGCGACAAAACCGGCATCCTGCTGGCCGCGTCCGATCAGGCTCAGGCCCAAGCCCAGCTGGACATTCGGACTGTCTTTAGCTTGTGCGGCTTCCTGAAAGAGGCTGGAAGCCTTGACGTGATTGCCCTTGCCCATGTGCGCCGAGCCGAGCATGGACAGGGTGTCGGCGTTGCCTGGCTGTGCCTTCAGGGCCGGTTCGAGGATGGCGATGGCGCGGTCGTATTGTTTTTCGGCCAGGTAGATCGCCCCCAGCACCTTGCGCGCGCCGGCCTCGCGTGGGCGCTTGTTGAGATACTGCACCAGATAGCCCTTGGCGCGTTCGAATTCATTCAGTGCGTAATACGCAAGGCCGCCAAGCAACTGCAGTTGTTCGCGGTTGGCGATGAATTCGGGCGATAACTGTGACAGCGTACGGGTGACTTCGATCAGCGCTTCGCGTCCGCGTACGCCATCTCCGCGACGGCCGTAATAGAGCGCGCGCAAATACGCGCCGCGCGGGTCATAGGCGAACCGCTTCTGCAGATAATCGAGGTCGACCTTGGCTTCGGCATCGCGTTTGAGGTCGAGCAGCAGTCCGGCGCGTGCCAGGCGCGCTTCAAGATGGTCGGGCTGGAAGCTCAGCGCGCGCGTGTAATCTGCTACCGCCTGATTCAGGTTGCCGCTCAAATGCGCGATCGACGCCTGCATGTTCCAGGCATCGGCATCGCGCGGCGCCAGTTGCAGCGCACGCGCCACGCTGGCGCTCGCCTCCTGCGGTCGCCCGGCATTGAGATGGATGCGTGACTGCAGGGCCAGTGCGCGTGCCGCTCCGTCTGACACCTGTTCGGCGAGCTGCGCCGTGCGCATGGCGGCGTCGAACTGGCTCAGCGCCATCTGCGACTGCGCACGCAGCAGCAGGATTTCCAGGCGCTGGGCAGAGGGCAGGCCCTGGTCGCCAAATTTTTCCAGCAGCGCCTGATATTTGCCCTGGTCGAAATACGCTTTTGCCTGGAACGTCACGATGCTGGCGCGCGCCGCCCCCAGCCGCTCGGCGTCGGCGAACACCCGTTCTGCCGCGGCGAACTCGCCGCGGCGCGCATAGGCCTGGCCCAGCAGCACCAGCGCCGGCAGCATGCGCGGGTCTTCCTTCAGCGCATTTTTAAGCTGGATGATGGCGCCGGCGTCGTCGTGGCGCTCGTAGCGGGTCAGGGCATTTTCGTAATAGCGCGAGGCATCCTCGGCGCGGTCGGCCAGTGCCAGCGGGGACAGGCACGCGCCGGCCAGCAAGCCTGCCAGAAGATAAGGTTTCAGCATGAAATCAGCGTCTCGTTTTTTTGGATGCGGAATCGATGACGGATCGTTCGCTACCGTCAGGTAAGCGATCTTTCGCAAGTTTTGTACCTGCGTGCACCACGTCAGCGCGGCCCGGCTCGTGTGGCCGGAATAGTGGCTCCGGCAGGCTTGGGCAAGCCAGTCTGGTTGTCGAGAGTTGAACGGGTGTGACAGGAATTCGTTACGCGGCGGCACGCGCAAGCCATCCGGGTATCGGGTTTGCAGACCTTATATAATCCCGCGTTCCTCCGTCTTTTCCGACCGCCATGTCCCGCCTCGCCCTGCTGCAATCCCTGCTGGCCCAACGCATCCTCGTACTCGACGGCGCCATGGGAACGATGATCCAGTCGTACACGCTCGACGAGGCTGACTATCGGGGCACCCGCTTCGCCGATTTCGCGCACGACCTCAAGGGCAACAACGACCTGCTGTGTCTGACCCAGCCGCAGATCATCAAGGCAATCCACGCCAAGTACCTGGTGGCGGGCGCGGACATCCTGGAGACCAACAGCTTCAACGCCACCTCGATTTCCATGGCGGACTACCACATGGAATTCCTGGTGCCGGAACTGAACTTCGCCGCCGCCCGGCTGGCGCGCGAGGCGGCCGACGAAGCCACGGCGCTGAACCCGGATAAGCCGCGCTTCGTCGCCGGCGTGCTTGGCCCCACCTCGCGCACCGCGACGATTTCGCCCGACGTCAACGACCCGGGCTTCCGCAATGTCACGTTCGACCAGTTGCGCGTGGCCTATCTGGAAGCCATCGACGGCCTGGTGAAGGGCGGCGCCGACATCCTGATGGTCGAGACGATTTTCGACACGCTCAACGCCAAGGCGGCGCTGTTCGCCATCGAAGAATATTTCGAGATTAACGCCATGCGCCTGCCGGTGATGATTTCCGGCACCATCACCGACGCCTCCGGCCGCACGCTGTCCGGCCAGACCGGCGAAGCGTTCTGGAACTCGGTGCGCCATGCCCAGCCTTTATCCATCGGCCTCAACTGCGCACTCGGTCCCGACCTGTTGCGCCAGTACGTCGCCGAACTGTCGGCCAAGGCCGATGCATTCATTTCCGCCCACCCCAATGCCGGCCTGCCCAACGCATTTGGCGAATACGATATGGACGGCGCAGAAATGGCCGTGCACATCGGCGAATGGGCGCGCTCGGGTCTGCTGAATATCGTCGGCGGCTGTTGCGGCACCTCGCCCGCGCACATCGAGGCGATTGCAAAAGCGGTCGAAGGCGTCCCGCCGCGGGTGCCGCCGGTGCTGGAACCGGCGATGCGGCTGTCCGGGCTGGAGCCGTTCAACGTCGGCAAGGACTCGCTATTCGTCAATGTCGGCGAGCGCACCAATGTCACCGGCTCGCGCGCGTTTGCCAAAATGATCCTCGAAGGCCGCTACGACGACGCGCTGTCAGTGGCGCGCCAGCAGGTGGAAAACGGCGCGCAGGTCATCGACATCAACATGGACGAGGGCATGCTCGACGCCGAGGCGGCAATGGTGCGTTTTCTGCTCTTGATCGCATCGGAGCCCGATATTTCCAAAGTGCCGATCATGATCGACTCCAGCAAATGGAGCGTGATCGAAGCCGGTCTCAAGTGTATTCAGGGCAAGGGCATCGTCAATTCGATCTCGATGAAGGAAGGCGAAGCCGAATTCATCGAGCGCGCCAAGCTGTGCCGTCGCTACGGCGCGGCGGTGATCGTGATGGCGTTCGACGAAGCCGGGCAGGCCGACACCTACGCGCGCAAGACCGAAATCTGCGCGCGCGCCTATAAGCTGCTGACCGAAACCGTCGGTTTTCCGGCCGAGGACATCATCTTCGATCCCAACATTTTTGCGGTCGCGACCGGCATTGAGGAGCACGCCAACTACGCGGTCGATTTCATCGAAGCCACGCGCTGGATCCGCCAGAACCTGCCGCACGCGCATATCTCGGGCGGCGTGTCGAACGTCAGCTTTTCGTTTCGCGGCAATGACGGCGTGCGCGAGGCGATCCACACCGCATTCCTTTATCACGCGATTCAGGCCGGCATGGACATGGGCATCGTCAACGCCGGCCAGCTCGGTGTGTACGCCAATCTCGACCCGGAATTGCGCGAGCGCGTCGAGGACGTGCTGCTCAACCGCAGGGAAGATTCCACCGAGCGTCTGGTGAGCTTCGCCGAAAACGTGAAAAGCGGCGCCAAGGAAAACGTCGTCGATCTCGCCTGGCGGCAACTGCCGGTCAACGAACGGCTCTCGCACGCGCTGGTGCAGGGCATTACCGAATTCATTGTTGAAGATACCGAAGCCGCGCGGCTCGAGTCCGTTCGCCCGCTGCACGTCATCGAAGGTCCGCTGATGGCCGGAATGAACGTGGTCGGCGACCTCTTCGGCGCAGGTAAGATGTTCCTGCCGCAGGTGGTGAAATCGGCGCGCGTGATGAAACAGGCGGTCGCGCACCTGCTGCCGTTCATTGAAGCCGACAAGCAGGCCGGCGATGCGCAGAGCGCGGGCAAGATCATCATGGCGACGGTCAAAGGCGACGTGCACGACATCGGCAAGAACATCGTCGGCGTCGTGCTCGGCTGCAACGGCTATGACATTGTGGACTTGGGCGTGATGGTGCCGGCGCAAAAGATTCTCGATGCTGCGCGCGAGCACAACGCCGACATCATCGGCCTGTCGGGCCTGATCACGCCGTCGCTCGAAGAAATGGCGCACGTTGCAAAAGAAATGCAGCGTCAGGGCTTCACGTTACCGCTGCTGATCGGCGGCGCGACGACCTCGCTCGCGCATACCGCCGTCAAGATCGAGCCCAATTACGAACATCCGGTCATCTACGTCAAGGACGCCTCGCGCGCCGTGGGGGTCTGCACGCAACTGCTGTCGAACGATCTGCGCGATGCATTTGTGGCCGAGGTCAAAGCGGATTACGCCGTCACCCGCGAACGCCACCTCAAGCACAAATCCGACACCGTTCGGCTGAGCGTGAACGAAGCCCGCGCGCACAAGTTCTCCATCGACTGGTTAGCCTACACGCCGCCGGTGCCCAGGCAGCCTGGCGTGCATGTCCTGAAAGCCTACGATTTGCAGAAGCTGGTCGACATCATCGACTGGACGCCGTTCTTTGCCTCGTGGGAGTTGCACGGCAAATTCCCGAAGATTCTCGACGATGAAGTCGTCGGGGTCGAAGCGAAAAAACTGTATGCCGACGCGCAGGCGATGCTGAAGAAAATGGTCGCCGAGAACTGGGTCGAAGCCCGCGCCGTGTTCGGCCTCTTTCCTGCCAACACGGTGAACGACGACGACATTGCCGTCTACGCGGACGAGTCGCGCAGCACAACCCTGATGACCTGGCACAACCTGCGCCAGCAAATGAAAAAGCCGGAAGGCCGCGCCAACCTGTGCCTGGCCGACTTTGTCGCGCCGAAGACCAGCGGACTGAAAGATTACCTCGGTGCGTTTGTCGTGACCGCAGGCATCGGCGAGGACGAGCGTGCCAAAGCCTTCGAGGCGGCCCACGACGACTACTCCGCGATCCTCTTCAAATCGCTGTGCGACCGCCTCGCCGAAGCCTTCGCCGAACACCTGCATCTGCGTGTGCGCCGCGAATTCTGGGGCTATGCCAGCGAGGAAGCGCTCGCTAACGATGAGTTGATCGGTGAGAAATACCAAGGCATCCGTCCCGCCCCCGGCTATCCTGCCTGCCCCGAGCATAGCGAAAAAGCGGCGCTGTTCGAGGTGCTCGACGCGACTGCCAACATCGGCGTGGTGCTGACCGAAAACTTCGCCATGTGGCCCGGCGCAGCGGTGTCCGGCTTCTATCTCTCGCACCCCGACAGCCAGTATTTCGCGGTAGCCAAGCTGGAGAAAGACCAGGTCGCGGATTACGCGCGGCGCAAGGGTTGGGATATGACGACGGCGGAACGCTGGCTGGCGCCGAATCTGGCTTACCAGCCCTGAGCCGCGTCCAGCCAAGATGCGGGCACTATCAATCAGTATCAATTAGCATCAAATTGATAATTTGTTGACTATCAATTACTATCAATCATCATCAGATTGATAGTAATCCATGAAAATTCCGCTATCGCCGCCATCGCTTGATGAAATGATGATGGCTGTAACCCCCGAGATGCTGCCCCGGTTTGCGCTACTTAATCTCGGCCCATTGGCGCATGGGCAATATCTGCACTGGGATGAGCTGCGTCATTGCTCCTCCCCCGAAGGACTAAACCACAAAACTTGGTGGCTGGCTTTGCGCATGGCGCGAAGTAGTAGCGCTCAGGAGCTGCCGTTTCAGGACAAACACGGCAAACCGTTTAGCTACAGTCTGCCCGAACCCTTACTGAAAAGCCTGCACGAGATCGACCGGGGCGCAGGTCTTATACCCAGTGGGAGTGATAATGCCGTGCTGCGCGCCGAGCAAGGACGTTACCTGATGGGAAGTTTGATTGAAGAGGCTATCACCTCTAGCCAGCTCGAAGGTGCATCAACCGAACGTAGAGTCGCCGAAACTATGCTGCGCGAAGGGCGTAAACCGCGCACCCATAGTGAGCGGATGATTTTCAACAACTTCGAGGCGATGCGGACGGTTCGCACACTGTGTAACGATAAGTTAGAGCCGCAGCATGTGATCGAATTGCAGCGGGTGCTGACTCAAGACACGCTGGAATATCCAGAAGACTGCGGATGCTTGCGCACGCGTGACGATATTGAGGTTGTTGCCCCGAACGACGAGAGACTGGTGCTGCATCGCCCACCGCTGGCCCGCGAATTGCCTGAGCGTCTGCAAAGATTATGCGACTTTGCCAACACCCCGGTTTCAGAAGGCAGCTTTATCCATCCCGTTGTACGTGCAATATTGCTGCATTTCATGATCGGCTACGACCACCCCTTTGCAGATGGCAACGGGCGCACGGCGCGCACCTTGTTCTACTGGTATATGGCGAAGCAAGGCTACTGGCTGACAGAATATCTGTCGATTTCGCGCATCCTAAGAAAGGCCCCCGTGCAATACGCACGCGCCTACTTGCTCACAGAGACTGACGCGGGCGATACCACTTATTTTTTGCTGTATCAAACCAAGGTCATCCTGGATGGGCTGTCGGCGCTCTACCAATATCTGGAACAAAAACAACGCGAGCAAACCCGGTTAAGCGCTCAACTCAGAAACTTGCATACGCGTGACAAGCAATTGAATCACCGTCAGACCGCGCTGCTATCCCACGCGCTGAAGCGTCCTGACGAATATTTCACCATCGAAAGCCACCAGCGTTCGCATCAAGTCGCCTACGCTACCGCCCGAGCCGATTTGCTCGCGCTCGCTGCCCAAGGCTTACTGGTCGAAACACTGCATGGCGGGCGCAAGAGGGTGTTCTATCCCGCACCGGATTTACGCGAACATCTGGGAGGCGAGGCGCCTCACCAGCCCTGACCCAGCAGCTTCTCCAGCCAGAACAGCCCGATCACGGTCTTGGTCTCGCAGATACGGCCATCGCGCACCCAGTCCATCGCCTCGGTGAAGGGCAGGCGGAATACTTCCAGAAACTCGTCGGGATCGCGCGCGTGGTCGCCCAGTGTGAGGCCGCGCGCCAGATAAAACGCCAACCGTTCGTCTGAGTAGCCGATGCACGGGAAGATGGTGGTGACTTCGCGCCACTCGCTGGCGGTGTAACCGGTTTCTTCTTCGAGTTCGCGTTGCGCGCAGACAAGGTCGGCTTCGCCGGCGTCGATCTTGCCCGCCGGGAATTCGATAAAGTCGCGGTGCAGCGGGTAGCGGTGCTGGCGTTCCAGCAGCACGTCGCCGTTCTCGAACACCGGGATGATGACCACGGCGCCCGGGTGGATGATGTATTCGCGGGTGGATTCGCCGCCGTTGGGCAGGCGCACATGGTCGCGCTTGACGTGCATCAGCCGCCCCTGGAAGACGGTTTCGCTGGTGAGCGTGGTTTCAGTGAGGATGGTGGGATCGTCTATTTTCATGCGCGCCATGATACCCAGCGCGGACAAAAAAAGAGCCGGGTTCTTGCGAACCCGGCAAATCGAGAGGTCGAGCCCCTCAGCGGAGAACTTCTGCCTGTAGCGCAAACCACAAGCGAAGTCATCTTACGAAGCGGTGCAAAATTTTGATATACAACTTTAGTTGTAGTTTGATTCTAACTAACTGTTTATATTGATTTTATTTTTTCACGAAGGGCGGAATACTGGCGCCGGCTGACCATTAATCGCTCGTCCAGCCCGTCCAGGCGCAAAAAATGGCCGTCCTCGTCGCCGGGCAGCTTGCCGATTTCACGGATGCGTGCGCGGGCCACCAGGCAGTTGCGGTGGATACGCAGAAAAACCGGCCCGAATTCATTTTCCAGAAAAGTCAGCGACTCCTCGATCAGAAATTCGCGGGCGGGCGTGCGCACCGTGACGTATTTCAGCTCCGCCTTGAGATACAGGATGTCATCCACCGGAATCAGTACGATGCGGCCTTTTTCGTTGAGCGACAAATGGGTGCGGGTTTTGGGAAGGGCCTCGCGCAACTGGTCGAGCGCGTTGCGGCTCAGATGGTGTGCCCGTGACAGCGCACGAACCAGCCGTTCGGCGCGCACCGGTTTCAGCAGGTAATCGACGGCATTCAGGTCAAATGCCTGGCACGCATAGGCATCGTAGGCGGTGCTGAAAATGATGGCGGGCGGGCTGGCCAGACGATTGAAGTGGGCGGCGCATTCCAGTCCATCCATGCCGGGCATGCGGATGTCGAGCAGCACCACGTCGATCGGTTGCTGCTGGATCAGTGCCAGGGCATCGAGTCCGTTGTCGGCTTCGCCGGCGATATCGACCGCGAGCTGATCCGCGCAATCGGCCAGCACGTCGCGTAGACGGTGGCGTGCGGGTGCTTCGTCATCGACGATGAGGGCGCGCAGTGGACGGCTGGGTGGTGTGTTCACGTGTATAGGGAATAACGATGCTCACCTGGTAAACGGTGCCTAGCGGTTCCAACTTGAGTTGCGCGTCGAGGTCGAAATGCAGCAACAGGCGCTCGCGGATATTGGCCAGCGCGATGCGGTTGCCTTTGTGATGGCTGGCTTCGGCGGCGATGGGATTGCGCACCACGATATGCACCTTGTCGCCACTGCGATAAATGTTGAGGCTGATTTCACCGCCTGCAGGCATGGGTTCGATGCCGTGATATACCGCGTTTTCCACCAGCGGCTGGATCACCAGTGGCGGAATCAGCGCCTCACCCGGCATTTTGCCGATGTGCCAGGCAACTTGCAGGCGGTCGCCCAGGCGCAGCTGTTCGAGTTCCAGATATGCCCGGGTCAGCGCGACCTCGTCTTCCAGCGGCGCCAGCTGGCGAGCATCGCTCATCAGCGCGCGGAACAGGTCGGCCATGTTTTCCAGCGCGTGCTCGGCGCGGCGTGGGTCGCTGCGTACCAGCGACAACACGGCGTTGAGGCTGTTGAACAGAAAATGCGGGCGGATGCGTGCCTGCAAGGCCTGCAGCCGCGCTTCGGTGATGGCGGGCGACAATGCACGCGCGCGCAGATTGAAATAGGCCAGCAGGCCGGCACCGGTCACGAGTGAAAACACCGCCACCCCGGCCGGCGAAAAAGCGACCAGCCCGTTCAACAAGGGGTTGAGCCACAGAAACACCAGTACCGGCACCGCCACGCCGATGGCCAGCGCCGCGCCCGCGCCCCAGCGATAGGGCTGGCTGCGCAGCCAGCGTCCCGCCGCGCATAGTGCCAGCAAGGTCAGCAATAAGGCCGGTTGCGCCAGCGCCGACAGCGCAATGAATTCCGCCCAGAATTCTGCTGTGTTCGCCGCCCGCGCCACCGCACCGGCCACCAGCGCGGCTTCCAGCGTCAGTGCGATGCGCAGGTTGACGCCCAAATGGCAGAAGTTCGGCAATTCAACGTGCCGGTTGTTATGATTCTTTCTTTTCATACTCTGTTTATTTGCCCCATGAGCACGACATCGACGCCGCCTGCCGCGTGGTCCGGCCGGTTTTCCGAGCCGGTTTCCGAAATCGTCAAACGCTACACCGCGTCGATATCTTTTGATTATCGGCTGGCCGAGTTCGATATTCAGGGTTCGCTCGCGCACGCCGCCATGTTGCATCACGTCGGCGTGCTATCCAAGGCCGATCTGGCTGAGATTCAGCGCGGCATGGCCGAGTTGCTGACTGAGATTCGCGCGGGCGGCTTCGCCTGGTCGCTCGACCGCGAAGACGTCCATCTCAACATCGAAGCCGCGCTCACCGCCAAAATCGGAGACGCAGGTAAGCGCTTGCATACCGGGCGATCGCGCAATGATCAGGTGGCAACCGATATCCGCCTGTTTTTGCGCGACGCCATCGATCGCATCGTCGGCGGTCTCAAGGCCTGCCAG
>MGZO01000128.1:29347-29690 GCA_001802655.1 Hydrogenophilales bacterium RIFOXYD1_FULL_62_11 | reverse complement strand
CTGCCACAGGCCGCCCTGGGCGCGCTGATCCTGGTTGCCTCCTTCTCGATGATCAAGCCTCAGGCCTTCCGCGCCATCGCCCGGGTTCGCCGCCTCGAACTCACCTGGGCGCTGGCAACGCTGGCCGGCGTCATCTTCATCGGCACGCTCGAGGGCATTCTGATCGCGGTGGCGATATCCATCCTGACGCTGTTCTATCAGGCGAATCATCCGCCGGTGTACGCCATCGCCTACAACCGCGCGAAGGACATTTTCCGCCGTGCGGGCGAGCATGCGGACGACGAGACCTTTCCCGGCATGCTACTCCTGCGCACGGAAGGCCGCCTGACCTTTGCCAACGCCG
>MGZO01000128.1:21147-29273 GCA_001802655.1 Hydrogenophilales bacterium RIFOXYD1_FULL_62_11 | reverse complement strand
CCCTGCGTGCGCGCGGCGTCATCCTGTGGCTGGCGGGCGTCAATCCCGACCTGCTGAAAACCCTTTCCCGCTCGCCACTGGGCAAGACCCTCGGACACGAGCGCATGTTCTTCAACCTGCACAAGGTGCTGGAAGCGTGGCAGGCGCAATCTGCAGGCGAACGGGAAGGGAATCGCCATGGATGAAAACATGACCATCCTGACGCTGTTCGTGCTGGACGCGCACCTGCCCGGCGGGGTCATGCTAGTCGCTACCGTGGCCTGCACCCTACTGCTCAGCATCGTCGCCCACGGGCTCAGCGCAGGGCCGCTGGCGGCTGCGTCAAGAAGGAAGACATGATGAAAAACAAGCAAAGCGGAATGAATTTACCGCCCAGCAAGCGTGTAGGCACCGGCAAAAAAATCAAGCAAAAACTGGCCTCTGCAATGCGTATCCTCACCATTCCGCTGGTGATCGTGTTCTATATTGCGGTCCTGAATTACAACCTGCACGAAAGCGATCGCCGCTCCCTGACCTTGACACAGGACAGTCCTGCCGCCGACGCCGTGCATGTCAGCCTCAAGATCGTGAACCTGGATGTCGCCCGCGGGGAAATCACCGCACGCATGCGGATCCGCCTGACCGGAAAGATCGCGAAGGACGAGTTCACCCCGGCCGTGAACCTGCGGTTTCTGGTCAATGCGTTCCAGGGCCAGCAGCGTTTCGAACTGGAACGGGGCGAACGCGTGAGCCCGCTCACGGTGGTGTTTCCGCTTGTGGGGGAGCCTAATCTGTATCCGTTCGACACCCATGAGGCCATCCTCGCTTTTGCGGCCACCAAGCCTGGCCAGGTAGCGAATCCTCCGGCCGCGCCGCCTTCCGCTTCCGTGAAACCAACCTCCTTCCTCGAACGGTTGAAGAAGATTGGTGAAACGGACGCGGGCGAGACACCGCCGAGCCAAGTCAAGCTGGTTGGTAAAACCGAGCTGGCAAGCCGTACGCAGGTCCCGGTGTCCTTCGACCTGTCCGCGTCCATTCCCGGTTTCAAGTTCGACGGGGAACTCCTTAAAACCGGTCAGGAGCAGGTGACGGGCATTCAATTGAAGCTCAGGCGCGCCAACAACGTGATCGTCGCCTCGCTGGGCATCCAGCTGATGATGGTCTTGCTGGCACTGAGCATGCTGGCCATGGTGCTGTTTGGAACGATGAAGGGCAAGGGCGCCGCGATCGACCCACTGTACATCGCGCCGGTCCTCATTTTTGGCCTGCCCGCCCTGCGCGACACCCAGCCCGGCGTCCCGCCGCTGGGGGCGTTCAGTGACTACCTTTCCTACATGTGGGCAGAATGGATCGTCGCCGCGTGCACCATCATCTCTATCTGGACCTGGATCGCCCGCCATCGTTCAGACAATGAGGCACTTGCCCCCGACCCGGAGCCCGTTGATGAGGAGAAACCGTCCCGGGACGGTTAAGCCGGCGCGGGCAATAGGGATGCTCACGGCATCAAGACTTAAGAAACCAGGCGGGGCTCCAGGGAGCCTTGCTTCGTGTGGTCAGGCGTCAACGCCCCCCTTGAGACCAAAGTCTAATGGCCACCGATGGCGTGTGCGCCTAGCATGGCTTCAACAAACCCTTGCCCGCACAGGCCCTACTCATGCAAACACCGCTGACGCCTTACCATCTTCTCGCCAAGCCCGCGGGTGCAGCGTGCAACCTGGGCTGCCAGTACTGCTTCTTCCTCTCCAAGGAAAACCTCTATCAGGGCGAGAGCCACCTGATGGACGAGGCGACGCTGGAGACCTACATCAGGCAGCTGATGGAATCGTCGCCCGGCCCGCAGGTCGACGTCGCCTGGCAGGGCGGCGAGCCCATGCTGCGCGGCCTGGATTTCTACAAGCGCTCGGTCGAGCTGGCTGAAAAATACCGCAAGCCGCATCAGCACATCCTCCACACCCTGCAGACCAACGGCACCCTGATCACGGACGAGTGGGCGGCGTTCTTCAAGGCGCACAACTACCTCGTCGGGCTCAGCATCGACGGGCCGCGCGCCATGCACGACGCCTATCGCGTCAGCAAGAAAGGCGAAGGCAGCTTCGACGACGTGATCCGCGGCTGGAACTGCCTGAAGAAGCACCAGGTCGACGTCAACATCCTGTGCACAATCAACGCCGCCAATGCCGACCACCCGCTGGAGGTGTACCGCTTCTTCCGCGACGCGCTGCAGGCGGAATACATCCAGCTCATCCCCATCGTCGAGCGCGCCACCGTGGACACGATTGCGTTCGCCAACCAGGGCTGGGGCGGCCTGAAGGGAACAGACCGGCCGCTGTACAGGCAGGAAGGGAATCTGGTCACCGAGCGCACGGTAACGGCGGAACAGTTCGGGGCCTTCCTCATCGGCATCTTCGACGAATGGGTGGGGCGCGACGTCGGCAGGATCTATGTCACGACCTTCGACGTGGCGCTCGGCAGCTGGCTGGGCCAGCACAACGCCTGCATCGTGGCGCCCACCTGCGGCAACGCCCTGGTGCTTGAGCACAACGGCGACGTCTATTCCTGCGACCACTTCGTCGAGCCGGACTACCGGCTCGGCAACATCAAGGACACGCCGCTGCAGACGCTGGTCGCGTCGGAAAAACAGCGCCGCTTCGGCCAGGACAAGTACGACACGCTGCCCACGTATTGCAAGGAATGCCCGGTGCTGTTCGCCTGCTACGGCGAATGCCCGCGCAACCGCTTCATCAAGACGCCGGACGGCGAGGAAGGCCTCAATTACCTGTGCGCGGGCTACAAGGCCTTCTTCACCCATATCGGCCCGGAGATGAAGACCATGGCGAACCTGCTCCGCCAGGGCCGCTATGCCGACGAGATCATGCAGCAAGCGGACCCCGTCTGAACTGACCGGCTTCAGGTGCGCACCGCTGGACTGCCCATGAGACCAAAGTCCAATAGAGCCTGACTGGCCAGGCTCCTAACATGACCTAATGTGAATCCAGTTGGTTTCTTTACGCTTGTTAGTAAACCTTGACACAGGAGCCTGAGACATGAGCAGCGAAGACAAGAAACACCGTTCCCATCTCCCCATGCGCAACACGGCGCCGGCACGGTTCATTCCGTACGATGCCAAGGATCCGGACCTGAAGACGACGCCGATCGATCAGCTGCGGCCGCCGACGGGCGCGCCCAATGTGCTCGTCATCCTGATCGACGACTGCGGCTTCGGCGCGCCCAGCGCCTTCGGCGGCCCCTGCGCCACGCCGACGGCGGAAAAACTGGCCGCGAACGGGCTCAAGTACAACCGCTTTCACACCACGGCGATCTGCTCGGCGACGCGCCAGGCGCTGTTGACCGGCCGCAACCACCACAACGCCGGCATGGCCGGCATCACCGAGATCGCCACCGGCCAGCCGGGCTACTCTTCGGTGCTGCCCAATACCATGTCGCCGCTGGCGAAGACGCTCAAGCTCAACGGCTACAACACGGCGCAGTTCGGCAAGTGCCACGAGGTGCCAGTGTGGCAGTCCAGCCCGGTCGGGCCGTTCGACCAGTGGCCCACCGGCGGCGGCGGCTTCGAATACTTCTACGGCTTCATCGGCGGCGAGGCGCACCAGTGGTACCCCTCGCTGTACGAAGGCACCACGCCGACCGAGGCGCCGAAGTCGCCCGAAGAGGGCTACCACCTGATGGAGGACATGACCGACAAGGCGATCAGCTGGATCTCCCAGCAGAAGTCGCTCGCCCCGGACAAGCCCTTCTTCGCCTACTTCGCGCCCGGCGCCACTCACGCGCCGCACCACGTGCCCAAGGAATGGGCCGACAAGTACAAGGGCAAGTTCGACGCCGGCTGGGACACGCTGCGCGAGGAGACCTTCGCCCGCCAGAAGAAGCTGGGTGTCATTCCTGCCGATAGCGAGCTCACCCCGCGTCCCAAGGACGTCCCCGGCTGGGACGACATGCCGGAGGCGTTCAAACCGGTGCTGCGCCGGCAGATGGAGGTCTACGCGGGATTCCTCGAGTTCACCGACTATCACGTGGGACGGCTCATCGAGACGCTCGACCGCATGGGCCTGACCGACGACACGCTGATCTACTACATCATCGGCGACAACGGTGCGTCCGCCGAGGGCTCGTTCAACGGCTGCTACAACGAGATGAGCTACTTCAACGGCCTGCAGGCCCTCGAGACGGCCGAGTACCTCACGGAGCGGATCGACAAGCTCGGCGGACCCGAGTCCTACAACCACTTCGCGGTGGGCTGGGCGCACGCACTGAACACCCCCTATCAGTGGACCAAGCAGGTCGCCTCGCACTTCGGCGGCACGCGCAACGGCACCATCGTCCACTGGCCAAAGGGCATCCAGGCCAAGGGCGAACTCCGCACCCAGTTCGCCCACGTCATCGACGTGGCGCCCACGATCCTCGAGGCGGCGGGCATTCCCGAGCCGGTCGCGGTCGACGGTATCCAGCAGGACCCGATCGACGGCGTCAGCATGCTCCACACGTTCAACGACGCCCAAGCGCCAGAACACCGCGAGACGCAGTACTTCGAGGTCATGGGCAACCGCGCGATCTACCACAAGGGCTGGACCGCGGTGACCAAGCACTACACGCCGTGGATCCCGGACAAGAAACCCGCGCTCGACGACGACGTCTGGGAGCTCTACGACACCAGCAAGGACTGGACCCAGGCGAAGGACCTGTCGAAGGAGATGCCGCAGAAGCTTAAGGAGCTGCAGCGGCTGTTCCTCATCGAGGCGACGCGCTACAAGGTGCTGCCGCTCGATGACCGGATGTTCGAGAAGATCAACCCGGACACCGCCGGCCGCCCCACGCTGATCAAGGGCAAGACCCAACTCCTGGCCGGCGGCATGGGCCACCTGTCGGAGAACTGCGTCCTCAACGTCAAGAACAAGTCGCACTCCGTCACCGCCCAGATCGTGGTGCCGCAGGGCGGCGCCGAGGGCGTCATCATCGCCCAGGGCGCCGACATCGGCGGCTGGAGCCTCTACGCCCTGGGCGGCAAGGCCCGATACTGCTACAACTGGGGCGGCTTCAAGCACTTCATCATCGAAGGCGCGACGACGATGGCGCCGGGCGAGCACCAGGTGCGCATGGAGTTCGCCTATGCCGGCGGCGGGCTCGGCAAGGGCGGCAAGGTGACGCTGTTCCTGGACGGCCAGAAGGACGGCGAGGGCGAGGTCGGCGCAACGCTGGCGATGATCTTCTCCGCCGATGACGGCTGCGACGTCGGCAAGGACGGCGGCTCGGCGGTCTCGCCCGACTACAAGGCCGGCGATAACGCCTTCAACGGCAAGGTCAAGGGCGTGCAGCTCTCGATCGCCGAGGACGACGGCAAGCACGTGGTCGACCCCGCCGACGCGATCCGCATGGCGCTGGCACGGCAGTAAATCCCCGCCAGGGCCGGCAGCCCGAACCGGCTGCCGGTCTCGCGGCGCGCCTCATCCGTATCGCCCCGTCCAGATCTTGGCAGGCAACTCAAGTCTGATCGGGCTGATGGCGGATGCAATGCCCGCTTCTTCTGCACAATTACAGACACCCATTTGGGAACACAACATGAACACACTGCGCGCCCTGCTCACCCCGATGCTGCTGGCCGTGATGGCCGGCTGCAGCACTGTTCCCGTGGCAAATGCCCCGCCTGCCGAGCTTGCGATCGAACAGTCCTGGAGCGGTGACTATCCCGTTGCCGAACTGAAGCTTCTGCCGGAAGGACAACAGCAGTTCGGAGCAGGTTATCTGGGCAGCGCCGCAGCCTTCGCACCCGTCTGGGCCGCCTTCAGGCCGGGCGAAGCCATCCCGACGGTGAATTTCAGCAAGCAGATGGTGGTCTTCCACAGGAATGTGAATTTCTACAACCGCACCCGCATCTTCAAGGTCACTCTCAAGGATGGGGTGGCGGACGTGCTGGCCGCCGAGACGATGTCAGCCATCCCCGTCACGGACAAGGTGGCGATGGCGCTGGCCGTGATTCCACGCGCCGGCGTGAAGGCCATTCAGGCCGGCACGGTGCGCATCCCTGTGCGCACGGAATAGCGGAATGCCGGAACGACGCCCGGCCATGCCGTCCCGATAGGACCAAAGTCTAATTTTTCTTCTGCCCTGCACGACGTATCGTTATCCAAGTAACTGAACCCTCACACTCAGGAGATAAACATGAACAAGGCAGTCAAGCTCGTATCCATGGTTGCGTTGCTGGCCTCATTCACATTGGCTTCAGCAGGCACTGCACTGGCTGAGGACTCTGGCTATCTTGGTGATTACTCTGCATTGAAAGAGGTCAAGGATGCAGCGGGCGACAAAGTGATGCGCTACGTGAACCCCAAGCTCAAGCCCGGCACATACACGGCGGTGATGATCGACCCCACCCAGTATTACCCCTCCCCCAAACCGAGCGAGCAAGTCAGTTCGTACACGCTCACCGATATCAGCAACTACCTCGACAAGGGGCTGCGCGACAAGCTTGGCGCAAAACTCACGATCGCGTCCGAGCCGGGGCCTGGCGTGCTTCGGATACGCCCCGCGATCACGGCGGTCGCTCCGCAGACGGTCGGACTAAAACCCTACCAGCTCATTCCTGTTGCATTTGTGGTGTCGTCGGTAAAGGGACGGGGCAAGGAGGCAAGCATCCAGGTCGAGGTGGATGTGGTGGACAGCGTGAGCGGAGAACGCATGGGGGCCTCGGTGCGCAAAGGGGTGGGGGCCAAATTGGCGAGCGACAATGCACCCCTGACGCTGACCGACGTGCTGCCCTTGCTGAACCAGTGGATCGACACCGGTTCGTCCTTCATTGCCGAACATGTGAAGTAAACCTGTCATGACCCGGCCCATGAGACTGCTTGGCCATCTGCTCATAGGGGTCGTTCTGCTGGCTGCCGCAGCATGGGGCAGCGCGGCCGTGTGGTTCGACGGCCCCGCTTCGCGGCCGCTGGCTGCCCTACTTGCAGCGGCCTACGTCCTGGCCACCCTCGCGGTGCTGATCAGGGTGCGGCCCATGCGCCGGGCCTATGCCGGTGCCCTTGTCCTGTTCGCGGTACTGCTCGGCTGGTGGTTGAGCATCGAGCCAAGCAACGACCGCGACTGGCAGCCGGAAGTCGCACGCCTGGCCTATGCCGACATCGACGGCGACCGGGTGACGGTCCACAACATCCGCAATTTCGACTACCGCAGCGAAACCGACTTCACCCCCGCCTACTACGACAAGACCTTCGACGTCAGCAAGCTGGAGTCGGTCGACCTCGTTGCGGTGTACTGGATGGGCCCTGCCATTGCGCACACCATCCTGAGCTTCGGGTTCGAAGGCGGCGACCACCTCGCCGTCTCCATCGAGACGCGCAAGGAACAGGGCGAGGCCTATTCCACGGTCAAGGGATTCTTCAAGCAGTACGAGCTGTACTACGTGGTGGCCGACGAGCGTGATGTCATCCGCGTACGCAGCAACTACCGCAAGGACCCGCCCGAGGACGTCTACGTCTACCGTCTCCACGGCCCCATCGAGAACGGCCGCCGGCTGTTTCTCGAATACATCGACCAGATCAACCGCCTGAAGGAAAAACCGGCGTTCTACAACACGCTGACCGACAACTGCACCACCGGCATCTGGATGAACACCCGCGTCAATCCCGGCCATCCGGCATTGTCGTGGAAGATTCTGGCCAGCGGCTACGTGCCGCAATACCTGCATGAGGCCGGCAGGCTCGCACCCGGCACGTCGTTCGACGAATTGCAGCGCTTGGCGCATGTCAATGCGCGCGCACAGGCGGCGGATCAGGCCGCGGATTTCTCGCGCCGCATCCGCATCGGGATACCGGGCATGGATGACAACGCAGTCAAGCCGGGCGAGTCGGGCATGCCCTCCCCGTCGAGCACGCCGAATGAGTGAGCGCAGCATGCAATCGACTGGTGAAACACGACCCCCCGTCACACATCGATCACCTTGCGTGGCGATCATTTGCGCCAGCAGCAGATATCAAAAACCAGCGGAGTCCGGACGTGAACCCAACCCCACGTAAAACACACAAGCTGAAGCCGGCCTTCTCGGTCCTGGTCGTCCTGGTATCGATGGTGGCGCTCGCCACCCCCGCCCCGGTCCAGGCTGCCTCGGAACCGCAAGCGAGCCCAGGCGCCCG